>VGZH01000146.1 GCA_016872645.1 Planctomycetota bacterium
CACTCACCCTAGAGCTGCGAGACCGCTCCAAAGTAGCTTCTTCATGATGTTTTCCTTCTCGATGTGAACCACTGGCATGCCTGGACGGGATGCGGCCACGACACCCAGCCCAGCCAACCCAAACAGCAGGGCGCGTGGGGACATCAAGAAAATACCGTCCAAGCGAGCGCCTCGGTAGCGTTAATCTAGGCGCTATAGGAGAAATGCGATGTCTTGCGTGTTCGATCAGAAAGCGGCCAGGATCGGCACAACAGCCGTTTGAAGTGCGCCGCCAGTGACATGCACGACGCTCAGCGGGTCGACGAAGACATTGATCTCAGACCGCACGCCGAACTCCGGCAAGTAGATGCCCGGCTCAACGGAAAAGCAGGTTCGAGGCAGAATGAGCCGTTCCTCGTGAGTTTCGAGGTTGTCCATGTTGGCCCCGTTGCCATGGACTTCCTGCCCGATGCTGTGACCTGTGCGATGCACGAATCGGTCGCCGTATCCAGCAGCGACGATGACCGCTCGGCAGGCGTCGTCGACTTCCCACCCTTGCAGCGGTCGCTTGGCCGCGAACGCCGACTTTACACAGGCGATCGCCGCATCACGAGCCTTCGCAACGACACTAAACACTTCCGCGATGCGCACGGGGACAGTCTCGCCAACAAAACCGGTGCGGGTCAAATCGCTGTAGACCGATCGGGGTTGATCGAGCTTGCCCCACAAATCGATCAGCACGAAGTCGTCTTTTCGAATGGATGTGTTGGCACCGGTGCCAGTCTCGTAATGCGGATCGCCAGAGTTCGGCCCGACGCCGACGATCGGCGGATGATAGGTCGTCACTCCATGTCTGGCGAAGTGATCCATGATCACATCACGCACCGCGATCTCGTTTGTCTCGCCGCGCGAACGTACTTGGTCGGCAATGAACTTCCAGGCGACACCGTACGCGCTGTCGGTGACTTTCTCGGCCTCGAAGTGCGAACGGATTTGACCGTCATCCCACGCCGCCTCGAAGAGTTGAATCAGATCACCCGACGAGACGACTTCGATGCCCAGGGATCGCACGACTTCGACCAGTCCGGCATCGACGCGCGAAACGTACGGATTGCCGTACCTCGGCGAGTACTCCATCGCGACTCGCTTCATGCCGCCGAGCAGTTGTGCGACTCCCGCTTCGAGTTCCTGCCACTTGAGATACACCGACTTCGAACCCGGCAGATGATCGAGAGCGCCGGTCTCAATCCGATGCACCAACCGCTGTGGTTCTCCCTGAGCGGGCACGCAGTAAAACCAACGTCGCGACGTGACCGGCAGCTCGCCCATGCCGAGCACTCGTCGAGCCAGCATGTTGCTGCCTCGGAAGTCGTACAGCAGCCAGCCATCAAATCCGAATTGCCGCAACGACTGCTGCACCGCATCCAACTCAAACATCTCGATCTCCGTTGTTGAAATCATGAGGCACATACCCAACGTGCCAATGCGATCCGAATCGCGGCTACTCAGATTGCAGAGACCGCTCGGCGGCTCTGACGACGCTCGGATCGCGTTCGCGGAGCTTGTCGAGATTCTTGCTCGCCTGCAACTTCACTTCCGGCGATTTCGACTTCGAGGCAATCACAAAGTAGCCGGCGATCGCTTTGCGTGTGTGGCTGTCATCGAAATCTTTTGCTCCGTACAACGACATGACTTTGTCCTGAATGGACCAGTCTTCCCAGCGAGCAAGATCCGTGACCGCCTTCTCCGCCGTCTCCGGTCGATTGAGGCACAGCCGCATCGACTGTCGTAAACGCTCACGCGGGATGCGGTCGCCACCCTCAGTCCACATGACTCGCAGTGCCGCCATGATCGAGGCCAATTCGCTCGCGTCAGTGGAGAGCGGACGCAGTTTGACTTCGCCGAGCCTGTTCAGTCCGTCTGTCTTTGTCAGCAGGAGATACCCGAAGATGATGCCATCGAGGCCGAAGGGATACCCCGAGCGCGGAGCTTCAATTTTCGATCGCAGAAGCTCCGCGTCCTGCGCCGTTCCGCAGAGCCCCAGCATCATGCCGTACAGGCCGATTCGCTGCGGTACGGTTTGCTCGTCGCTCAACCAGATGCGCAGTTTTTCACGCGGCAACTTCGAAGAGATTGCCTCCACATCAGAATACGGCACGACCGCAAATTCGGCCATCGAGTCCATCGCGACGACGGGGTCGTTCGATTCGAAGAACTGCAAGTAGTACTCCAGTCGTTTCGTCACGGGAGCATCGGCGGCTGGCGACTTCCGCAGGTACTGTTCGGCGACGTCGGAGAACAACACCGGTGACTCCCAAGTAACCTCTTCCTCTTTCCGTCCGAAGAGCAGGCATCGTTGACCGCGCATGCCGCTCAATTCGCGCGGCAGGGTAATCAAGTCGCCCTTGAGAAACGTCAGTTTTCCCTCTGGTCCGTGCAGTCGTTCGATCGTTCGGAATCGTGTCCTCCCACTGAAGCTGTTCTTGCCCGGGGTGGAATCGAGAAATTCCGCGATCACGGCGACATCGTTCTTGGTCAGTCGCTCGCTCAGCCGAGTCTGCGGAGGTCCACAAAACGGACAGGCCGGAGCTTCTCGAACGAACCAGCCAGCCAGCAGCACAAGCACGCAGGCGAAACGAAGACGCTCCCTCATGGCCGCCTCGAGTCTCACTGCAAGAAGAAAAAGCGTTCCGCTTCTTTGACCGTCTTCGGATCACTCTCGCGGAGCTTGTCGAGGTTGGCGCGGGCTTGCAGTGCCGAAGCCGGCAGCCCTTCCGGTTTGGATTTCGTCGCGGTCGGATCGTCTTTCTTAGTCTCATCGGCCTTCGGCGGCTGAACCTTCGCAGCGGTGAGCAGGTAGCGGACGATGGCGCGCTTGATCGATGGGATCGAATACTCCCCTTGGCCGTAAAGCTTCATCAGGCGTTCCTGCACGGACCAGTCTTCCCAGCGGGCGAGGTCGGCAACGACGAGGTCCGCAAGTTCCGGTCGATCGAGCAATTCACGCATCGACTGCCTCAAACGCTCCTTCGAGATGCGTCCGTTGCCGTAGGTCCACATGAAACGCAAAGCTTGCATCGCAGCGTAGGTCTCGCTGAACGGAGCATTCTTGTCGCGGAGCTTGCTCCGGTCGATCGCTTCCATTCCTTTTTCACCGGTCAGCAGCAGGTAGCCGGAAATCAAACCGTCGATGCCCAAGCGGAAGTCCTGAGTCTGCTCTTCGATCTTCTTTTCCATCATCTTGACATCGCCTTCGTTGCCGCACAGGCCGAGCAACAGGCCGTACAGGCCGAGTCGCGTCGGCGATGTCTCTTTGTTGACAACCCACTTGGCAATCTTGACTCGGTCCATTTTATCTTTGACTTTGACAATGTCTTCGTACGGAGCATTCGCGAACTCACCATACGCATCGTTCGAGACGAGCTGGTCCGAGAACTCCAAGAACTTCAAGAAGTACTCCAACCGTTTCGACGTCGGCGACTCCGGCGACGGAGCCTGGACGATGTACTGGTAGGTCACCTCGGTGACTTCCAGTGGACTGGACCAGTCGATCTCTTTGTCCTTGGTGCCGAACAGCAGAAAGAGATCCCCTTTCTTGCCGGCTTGGTATCGTGGCACGGTCAGCTTGTCGTCCTGCTTAAGCATTTCCTTTGGCCCGCGTGAAAGTTCGACGATGGAGTACGTCGTACTGCCAGCGGACTTCTCGGTCGGTTGTTTTCCATCGACCCATTTCACGAGCACCGCCGCGTCGGCCTGAGTGAGCTGCTCCGTAAGCGTCAGTGACGGGGCCGAACAAAACGGACAAGCCAGCGCGACTTGCGAAGCGAGCAACGTGACGGCAAGAACGATCAACAGGCGGGATTTCATGGCGAGGCTCCAAGTTATTTCTCGATCACAACCGCGTCTTTCAGTTCGTACATCGCGGTGTACTTCTCGATCTCAGACTTGATGCGGAAAACGCCGACGACGTCGAACGGGCGGTTCTGAATGTAGTGTGTCGTCACTCCTTTGCGGAGGAAGGCTTCAACGAGGTCGTATTCTTTCGGAGTCCGACCGAAGCAGCAAATCTGATTGTCGCGAGCCAGCACAAACCCGCGAATGCCTGTGTCTTGGAACGGCGGGAACATGTACCCGCGGACTCGGATCCGCTTGCCGTCGAGCTCTTTCAGCCACTTCGGCAGCCGTTCGGGAGCATCCGCCGGAACCGGGTCGAGATTCATCACCTTGAGCAGATCGACGTCGTCAAAGCTGACTCGAATCGCGTCCTCCGGTCCTTCGACCTTAAACGTACGAGACTCATTTGCCCCAACAGTCGTCGGTGCAGCAGTCACTTCGGCGGGGGCTGACGGCTTCTCAATGCCATTGGCCGAAACAGGAACGACTTCGGTCGAAGTTGTCGTTAAGGCAGGCGAATCCGAAATCTCACCAGCCTCTCCAAGCGTGACCGTCAAACTCGAGGCTTTGCCCTCGGAGTGACCGCAGCCAACGGCGAGCGGGACGGAAACCAATGCCAACAGCATCGCAAACAGTCGGGAACCGAGTGTCATTATCAGGCTCCGGGATTTGATTCCATTCAGTACGACGTTTTGGCCGGGCCAAAATGTGACGCTTCCAATTCGAATGCGGGTTCCAGGTTGCCAGCAGCTCGCAGGTCACGCAACTTGAAAACGCCGGCGACCGAAACCATATGCTCGCTGTACCGCGCGGTCTGGCCATCAACCATCTTCACCCTAATCATATCGGTCAGCTTGGGTTGACCTCCGAAACAGCATTGCCCATTGTCTTTACAAAGAATAAAGGACGAAATGCCATCCAGCCGCCCTTCCGGATATATGAACCCTTTGAGGAAAAGCGGTTTGCCTGATAAAGCGGCAATGTCGGGATGAGCTCGGCCTTCGCCATCTTCTTCGACAAATCCCTTCTTCGAAATGTCTGCTCCGAAGCTGATTCGCTGAAAACCTGCGGGGACTTCAGTTTGATACCAGTAAACGTGCAGAGCCGTGCTGCACACCAACAAAACCGCAGAGATCGTCACTCCCGCCATGGCGATCTTGCTTCCGCCGAGATCCCCTTCGGCTCGCTGGATTTGTCGCCGTCCAATCAATCCCAGCACCAAGCCGAACACGGCGAAGACGAGCCCCAGCAGACTGAGAAGTCCCGACAACGCACAGACTCCCAACAGCGCGGAAACCGGAGCCAACGGCGGGATCGGCTTGTAGTTAAAATCTTCCAATCCAGATTCGATTGTAGCGGGACGGACCGCGGTAAGTTGCAACTGATCAAGAGTTTGAGACATCATCTACCTCGTGGCGAAAAAATCGTGGACGGAAGTCGCCGCCCAATACGCCCGCTCGCCGAAAAACGACGGAAAGTATCGTAGAGTGTACCACTCCCTCGGGCAAATACCACTCCGCGACCGACTCGGCATCGCTCTCCACGCGTCTGATGGATCGGTAATATCGCGTAGGTTGAGCACTCCTGGCAGTCCGAATGACGGGCGGTCGCCCTCCTACAAAATGAAAGCCCGCACGATGACCGCCTTCAGTGCCAACCTCAACAAAGTCGCCTTGCTGCGAAACACTCGCGACAACGGACTACCCGATGTGTGCCGATTTTCTCGGCTGTGCGTCGCCTCCGGGGCGGCCGGGATCACCGTGCATCCCCGACCCGACGAACGCCACACGCGACCCAGCGACGTGCATGAACTGCGGCAACTCACCCGTCAACTTCGCGTCGAATTCAACATCGAAGGATACCCAACCGATGACTTTCTGAGCCTCGTTTACACCGTCCGACCAGAACAATGCACGTTGGTCCCCGACGCTCCCAATCAACGCACGTCAGACCACGGCTGGGACGTGGTCGCTCAAGCCGATCTGTTGAAACGAGTCGTCCCGCCGTTGCGAGCCGCCGGAATTCGCGTCTCAATCTTCATGGACCCAACTCCCGAAGCGATGTCGCTCGTCCCCGCGACCGGAGCACATCGCATCGAGCTTTACACCGAACCGTATGCCCGCGACTTCCCAACCGCCCGACGAGACGCTGCGCTCGCGCAGTACGCCGCGACCGCGCAAGCCGCACAGCAAGTCGGTCTTGGTGTGAATGCCGGACACGATCTCAACCTCGACAATCTCGGCCCCTTCCTGCGAGCGGTCCCTCACGTCGAAGAAGTCTCGATTGGACACGCTCTCATCGCCGACGCGCTGGAGTTGGGCATGTCGGAAGCCGTGCGACGCTACGTGGCGCTCTGCCAAACACACTAACCCGAAGCGCCAGAGAAGGTGAACGCTTTACCGACAACCGATCGTCCGATTGAGTCCATCACGATGTCACAGACCACTACGCGCCGCAACTGGCTGATGCGATCTGCCGGAGGCTTCGGAGCCACCGCGCTCGCAACGATGTTGTCCGACGACGGCTTCGCCGCACAGCCGCATCGAACTCCGAAGGCCCGCAGCATCATCTCGCTCTTCATGCATGGTGGTCCTTCACAAGTGGACCTGCTGGATTACAAACCAAAACTGCGCGAATGGCACGGACAAGAACTGCCCGCATCGGTGCGCGGGACTCAGCGACTGACCGGCATGACATCGGGACAAGCAAGCCTGCCGCTTACGGCATCCGCGTTTCGATTCGCTCAACACGGCGACTGCGGCACATGGGTGAGTGAGTTGCTGCCGCACACGGCTGGCGTCGTCGATGATCTGTGCGTGGTCCGCAGCGTCACGACCGAGGCGATCAATCATGATCCGGCGGTGACTTACTTGCAGACCGGACATCAACAGCCGGGCCGTCCCAGCTTTGGTGCGTGGATCAGTCACGGGCTCGGTCGAGCCAACGACAACTTGCCGGCGTTCATCGTGCTGCTGTCGCGAGGGAGTGCCGCTCGGCCGGCCGATCCGTTGTACGCGCGATTATGGGGCGCCGAGTTCCTGCCGTCGCAGCACCAAGGAGTCCAGTTCCGCACCGACGGCGAGCCAGTCTTGTTCCTCAAGAACCCGCCCGGACTCTCCGCCGATTCGCGGAGACGAATGCTCGATACGCTGGCCGAACTCAATCAACAGCGTTTCGAGAAAACGGGTGACCGCGAAATCGAAACGCGCATCGCGCAGTACGAGACCGCGTTCCGCATGCAGGCCGCCGTCCCCGAACTCACCAACCTCAGCGGCGAAAGCGAATCGACCTTCGAACTGTACGGCCAAGACGCTCGCCGCGCCGGTTCATTCGCGGCGAATTGCCTGCTGGCTCGGCGGTTGGTCGAGCGGGGCGTGCGATTCGTGCAGCTTTATCATCGCGGCTGGGATCAGCATTACGACTTGCCGTCCGACCTGCGTCTGCAATGCGGCGACGTCGATCAAGCCTGTGCCGCATTGATCCGCGACCTCAAGCAACGCGGCCTGCTGGACGAGACCCTGGTTGTCTGGGGCGGCGAGTTCGGCCGCACGGTGTATTGCCAAGGAAAACTCACACCAGAGAACTACGGCCGTGATCACTTCGGCCGCTGCTTCAGCATGTGGCTGGCTGGAGGAGGCATTCGCGGCGGCATGACCTTCGGCGAAACCGACGACCACAGCTTCAACGTCGTCCGCAACCCCGTCCACGTCCACGATCTCAACGCCACGCTGCTCGACCGACTGGGCTTCGATCACACGAAGCTAACCTTCCGCTTCCAAGGCCGCGACTACCGCCTGACCGACGTGCATGGCCGCGTCATGGCGGAGGTGCTGTCGTGAAACAACTTGGATTAATAATTGGCAAGTGATGATTTTGAACCAGCGATTCCCGCTCATTGACGAATAGCCAATCACCCATCATCAATTGTCTTTACAACCGGATAACATTCTCGTGGCTCAAGCCAGCACCAATCGACGTCGGGTTCTTTTTCTTTGCACGGGCAACTCGTGTCGCAGTCAGATGGCCGAAGGTTGGCTGCGGCATCTGGCGGTGGACCGGTTTGAAAGTCTGTCCGCTGGAGCGAAGCCGGCTGGATATGTTCATCCGCTGGCGGTGCAGGTGATGCGCGAGGCGGGGGTCGAGATTGCTCAGCAGTTCAGCAAACACATCCGCGAATTCTTGCCGCCGCAGGGAACTCCGCCGGACCTCATCA
>VGZH01000147.1 GCA_016872645.1 Planctomycetota bacterium
AGTGCCCCCACAAGGACTCGAACCTTGAACCTAATGATTAAGAGTCATTTGCTCTACCAATTGAGCTATAGGGGCCAAGCGGGGCGGGATTCTAGTGAGTTCGAATTGGGTTGCCACTTCGCCGAAGACTTTTTTTCAAGGGATCTGTTCTAGCATTCGCAGACGTGGAGCGATTGCAAAAACGGTCACGAAGCTGACGTCTGTAAGGCGGATCGATAGAGTCTGCCGCTCAATCTGAAGTTGCGGTCGTTGCCGTGGCTTGGCGTTGTCCCGGGACTTGTTACGCGGTGGCTCATTTTGGAAAGGTGCAATCATGAAATGGCATCGTCGATCATTCCTTTCGCTTTTGGCGGCGGGCGGCCTGTCCACGATGGGATGGCAGGTTCGGGGGGACAATTCTGAGGAAGGTTTCCAGGCGTTGTTCGACGGCAAGTCCTTTGAGGGCTGGGAAGGGGATTTGAAGACTTTCCGCATCGAGGATGGAGCCATCATCGGCGGAACGATGAAGGAGAAGATTCCGCGCAACGAGTTCCTCTGCACGAAGCAGGAGTTTGGTGATTTCGAGTTGCGGTTGCAGGCCAAGCTTGCGGGGGATGGGGCGAACGCCGGAGTGCAGTTCCGGACGAAGCGGATTCCGAATCATCATGAAGTGATCGGCTACCAGTGTGACATGGGACACATGGAAGGTCGCTACATCTGGGGTTCGTTGTACGACGAATCGCGGCGGAAGAAATTCCTGTTGCACGGCGACAAGGAGAAGGTCGAAAAGGCGTACAAGCCGGGAGAGTGGAACAATTTTGTCGTTCGCTGCGAGGGGCCGCGAGTGCAAATTTGGCTCAACGGAGTGCAGACGATCGACTACAAAGAAGCGGATGACACTGTCGTCCGAACCGGAGTGCTCGCGGTGCAGATTCATGGCGGACCGCCGTCCGAGGCGTCGTACCGGAAAATTCGGATCAAGCGACTCGGCTCGTAAACCGAGAACGGCTGCGCTTGATGGTGCGCGCCTTTGCACTCTTCCAACATCTTGCCATCGAGAGATTGACGGATTCGATGCTTCGACTCACCTACATCGGAACAACCACGATCCCCATCGAGGCGGAGTGCATCGCGCCCAATCTTTTGGCGGGTAAGGCGATCGCTGAAATTGCCGCTTTGCCAGTTCAGCACGGAAATGCTCCGGCACCGCTTGGTGAGTTCTTTCGAGTCGAAGGGGATGCCGGCGATCAGCAGATTGTGTTGGACGGCGATTGCTCGCGGGTGAAATGGGTTGGGGCCAACATGACGTCTGGCCGGTTGACGATCGACAACAACATCGGGATGCACTGCGGTGCCGAGATGCGTGGCGGTTCGATTGAAGTGAAAGGCAACACGGGCGATTGGGTCGGAGCGGAGATGCGTGGCGGGACGATTCGCGTGCGCGGCGATGCGGGGCATCTCGTCGGTGGCTGTTATCGCGGCGGCCGATCCGGAATGCGCGGCGGAATGATTCTTGTCGATGGCAAAGCGGGAAACGAAATCGGCGGCAACATGCGGCGCGGATTCATCGCGATCGGGGGAGACATCGGCGACTTTCCGGGAGTCTCGATGCTGGCCGGATCGGTGTTTGTGTTCGGCAAGTGCGGGCAGCGTGCGGGTGCCGGCATGAAGCGTGGGACGTTGGCCTTTTTTGGCGACACACCGGCGATCCTGCCAACGTTTCGCCGAGCCTGCCTCTACGAACCGGTCTTCATGCGATTCTGTCTTCTCGAGCTTCGTAAAGCGGGTTTCCCGGTTGCGGATGAATTCATCAATGGCTCGTATCTCCGGCACAGTGGCGATCTGGTCGCGCTGGGCAAGGGTGAGATTTTGGTCTTCGATCGGTCGACAAATTGAACGTGCGGCGGCCGATCGGGAAGGCCCTGGTTCGCTTCGGACGGACGCTCGCTAACGGTCGCCACGCTGATTCGCCTCGGATAGATCGGCCAACTGGAGTTCGTCGATCAGCGATTGTGAAACCTGTCCGTCGGTGTTCCAGCCGCGTGCCATGTAATAAGCATCGATCATCGTTTGTAAACGCTCGCGTGTGAGCGTCGCTTCCGTCGCGACACCGGTCGAGAGTTCTTCGCTGAGGAAGCGGCGCGGCAGGGTGTCTTCTGAGTTCGTCCAGCCTTCGCGGACGTTGTAGAGCTTCTTTGCGGTGACGATGCGTCGCGCGGTCGTTTGCAATTCATCGGCAGAGATATTCCAGCCAGTGACGCTTTTGAGCAGATCGGCGGACTCGGCGAAAAAGTCGGTGAAGACGCCGCGGAGAAACTTGCACAGGATCATTGAGTCGATGAGTGCGGCTCGGTCTTCAGTATCGACCGCGAGAGCGGCGGCTTCGGGTGAGCCGTGAAAGCGATCGGTCGTGGCGGAAAAATCGAGTTCGTAGGCACCGCTTCGATTGTGATCGGCTCCGCGCGAGCCGACGGCGAAGCCGAGGGCCATCGTCTGCAACGTACGCGGTTCGTAGCCGGGCAATTCCAGGCCTTTGACATGTGGGGCAAAATCGGCAGCGTCGCCGCCGAGGCGTGCGGCGGCTCGGCGCGTTCCTTCGGCGAGCAGATCGCTCAGCGGATCTTCGCGATGTGCGATGCGCGGTAGCAGCGAGAGCAACGCCTCGCCGTCGCCGAAGCGGAGTCCGTCTGCAGTGAGCAGCCCCCGTTCTGAGCACTCCATCGCGAAGGCCACGGTCGCTCCGACGGAGATCGTGTCGAGGCCGAGTCGATCGCATAGTCGTGCGGCTCGGAGGACGATGTCGCGGTCGCCGATGCCGCACAGCGGGCCGAGGGCGAACAGGCTTTCGTATTCCAGGCGGACGTTGCCGGCGGAACTGGAATAGATGTGCTCGCAACCGATCGTGCAGGACGCACACGATTCGCGAGCGACTCGGCGCGCGGCATTGAGCGACTCGCCGGAGAGATTCTCGGCTTGCTCGAATTGCCCCTGCTGAAAATTGCGAGTCGGCAGCGCGTGCAGGCGATTAAACGTCAGCAAGTTCGACACGGTCCCCAGTTCACGATATTTCGCGGTCGCTGGTCCGAACGATCGTTGCGAGAGATCGCGAGCGGCTGCGATGACTCGCGTCGGATCGGCGACGGGGACTCGCTGAGTCCCAGCAACCAGGATCGCCTTGAGCCGCTTTGATCCCATCACGGCACCGAGTCCGCCCCGTCCCGCGTGACGGTTCGCATGGCTGATCGTCGCGTATCGCACAAGTTTCTCGCCGGCCGGGCCGATGACCGCTGAGTGAAACTCAGGGCCGAAACGTTCGCCGAGTTGCTTCGTCGTCTCGTCGGAATCAAGTCCCCACAACTCGCCCGCCGGTTCGATACGGATTGTTCCGTCTTCGATGACGAGCACGCTCGGCACAGCACACGCTCCGACGATCACCAGCGCGTCGGCTCCGGAACGTTTGCCGGCCAGCGCGAAATGAGACGACGACAGCGCGTCGTTGAGTCGAAACGTCAGCGGCGACTTGGCGACCACCGCGAACTTGGCTGAGGTTGTCAGCGGCGTCCCGACCAGTGGGCTGAAGCAGAAGACCAACGCCCCCTCGGCAGTCAGCGGATCGACACCCGGCGGGGACTCGTGGTGCAACAGCCACGTCCCCAAGCCGACGCCGCCGAGAAACCGGCGCAGCACCGATTCGGACAGCGCGACGTAATTCGCCGTGCTGCGGTTCAAGTCGATCCGCAGGTAACGCCCGTGATATCCACCCATGACGCGGACCTCTTACCCCCCCGCGTCCGACGAAAGCAACAGCAGGCGGTCTCCGGACTGCAACGGCTGCAAAACGTTCGAGACGAAATGCTTGCCGTCGAGCGAAAGCAGGTACTGCGATGCCAGCCGGCCGTCCGCACTTACGACATCCGCCAGCGCCGGGCAATTCGCCACGACTTCGGCCAAAGCGTCGCCGACTGTCCCGGCCGACACGACGAGTTCCCGAACTCCCGCTCGCGCGCGGGGCATTCCATAGAGTTCGATTGTGATTGTCGGGAAGGTCATGCCGCCGATCCTAATGACTCGCCGAAGATGTCGAACCTGTCCGGTCGAGTGCCGTCAGCCGTTATCGCACTTTTTGCAGAGAAAACGGATAACGGCCATCGGCTTTCGGCCGAACAGTTCCGGCGACCTGATTTCCTTGAACAGACCGATGAATTAACATCAGACCGTGGTTTCTTGAATTCCCAGGTGCAGTCGGCAGGGGCCGAAAGACGATTCACTCACGCTGATGGACGACATTTTTATTCTGATCCCCGGTCGCACCAGTCGGCAGGGAACGGCGCTCAATGAAGGGAAGCTCAAGGCGGACTTCATTGAGGAAACTCAAACGCTCTTCATCTGCCCGGACGATATGGCTCGGCGAGGCTTCGTGGACGGCGAGCGAATCCGCATTCGCTCGGAGTTCGGCCAGGTCGAATTGACCTGCAAGGGAGCCAAAGCGGGTGATTTGCCACCCGGATTGCTCTTCCTCCCCTACGGCGATCCCTCCAGCCGACTGATGGGTGGCGAGACGCATTGTACCGGAATGCCGGACAGCAAAGGCATGGACGTGCAATTGGAGAAACTCCTTTAGGAATTGATCAACATGTCTGATGCCGCCGTGATGGAATCCGAAATTCGAATCGTGAAAGACGCGACTTGCACGTTCTGCGGATGTGTCTGCGACGACATGGAACTGACCGTCGAAGGGAAAACGATCACCAAGGCGAAGAACGCCTGTGTGCTCGGTAAAGCGTGGTTTCTGAATCACCACATCGAAGAGCATGCGGTGGCCACGATTGAAGGGAAACCGGCCACTCTGGAAGAAGGGGTCGAACGAGCGGCTCAAATACTGGCGAACGCTCGTTACCCGATCGTCTACGGACTGTCGGACACGACGTGCGAAGCTCAGCGAGTCGCGGTCTCGATCGCCGACTGGATCGGTGCCTGCGTTGATACGACGACCTCAGTTTGCCACGGTCCATCGGGCATGGCGTTCCAAGGAGTCGGCGAAGTGACCTGCACGCTCGGCGAGGTGAAGAACCGCGCAGATCTTGTGATCTTCTGGGGTGGCAACCCGGCGGAGTCGCATCCGCGACATTGGACCCGTTACTCGCTGATGCCCAAAGGGCAGTTTGTTCCCGAAGGTCGCAAAGGCCGGACCGCGGTGCTTGTCGATGTGCGTAAGAGCAAGAGCGCGGCGGCGGCGGACATCTTCTGGCAGATCAAACCACGCAAGGATTTCGAGGTGCTGTGGGCACTGCGGGCCTTGGTCAAAGGAGTGGACATCGACCCGGCGATCGAACAGGAGACCGGCATCTCGTTGGCTCAGATGCAAGACCTCGTGCAGCGGATGAAGTCCTGTAAGTTCGGGATCATCTTCTTCGGAATGGGCCTGTCGATGACTCGCGGCAAGCACATGAACGTCGAAGCCGCGCTCTCGCTGGCTCGTGACCTGAACGACTACACGCGGTTTTACGCCAAGCCGGTGCGCGGTCACGGCAACGTCACTGGTGCCGACAATGTCGTGAGCTGGCAGACCGGCTATCCCTTCGGCGTGAGCCTCGGCCGCGGTTATCCGCGATTCAATCCGGGTGAGTTCACAACGTCCGACACGCTGGCTCGAGGTGAGGCGGATGCGGCGATGATCATCGCGTCAGACCCGGCGGGAAATTTCTCTCAGCCGGCTCGTGAGCATCTCAAACGGATTCCCTACATCGCACTGGACCCGCATGAATCGGAAACGACTCGCGGAGCCACCGTCCACTTTTGCACGGCCACCTACGGTATCAACGTCCCCGGCACGGTCTATCGCATGGATGACGTCCCGATCCCTCTCCGGCCGGCGTTCGACTCACCATTTCCCAGCGACGAAACCGTCCTGCGGGCCATTGAGAAACGGGTGCGGGAAGTCCTGCGAGAACGACAGACTAACTAACCCGAAGCGTCAGCGAGGGCGGGCGCTTCACTCAACTCTGAATTCATCGCGTTTTGAAGCGCTCGCCCTCGCTGACGCTTCGGGTTAGTTTGGTAGAGCACTTCCCATGAGCCTTGTGAAAATCGCCAACGGCACGGTCTACGACCCGACCAACAATCTTGATGGCGTCGTTCAGGACCTCTGGATTCAGGACGGCAAGATCGTCGCGCCGCCGACCGCGACCGATGTCCGTCCCGATCGAACGCTCGATGCGACCGGTTTGGTGGTCATGGCGGGTGGCGTGGACATGCACGCTCATATCGCCGGGCCGAAGGTGAACCTCGCGCGGAAAATGCGGCCGGAAGACAAACGGCTCGCGCCCCCCGTGCGTCGGACGGCGATCACGCGATCGGGTACGACCGGCAGCGTCCCCAGCACGTTCGCGACCGGCTACCTCTACGCCGGCATGGGCTACACAACGGTGTTCGATGCCGCCATCCCACCGCTGGCCGCTCGGCACGCGCATGAGGAATTCGGGGACACGCCAATCATCGACAAGGGATTCTTTTTGCTGTTCGGCAACAACCACTACGTCCTCAATCAGATCGCCCTCAACGAACCGGAGCGTCTGAAGGCGTTCGTCGGTTGGATGCTGCACGCAGCGAAAGGCTATGCGGTGAAGCTCGTCAATCCGGGTGGCGTCGAACTTTGGAAAGAGGGACACGACAACATTCACAGCCTCGATGAGCCGGTCGCGCATTTCGGTGTCACGCCTCGGCAGATCATCACGTCGCTGGCGCAGACGGCGATGGACCTCGGGCTGCCGCATCCGGTTCACGTTCACTGCAATAATCTCGGCTTGCCGGGCAACTGGAACACGACGCTCAATACGATGCAGGCGTTGGAAGGTCGCCGAGCACATGTGACGCACATCCAATTTCACAGCTACGGCGGAGCGACCGGCGAGCAAAGCCAGTTTTGTTCCGAGACTGTCAGGTTGGCCGAGTACGTCAACGCGCACCCGAATCTCACGGTCGATGTCGGCCAAGTGCTGTTTGGCGAGACAACGTCGATGACCGGCGATGGGCCGCTCGGCTACTACTTGCACAAAGTGACCGGCCGCAAATGGACCAACGCCGACACCGAAATGGAGGCGGGCTGCGGCATCGTCCCGATCACGTATCGCGAAAAGAGCTTCGTCCACGCGCTGCAATGGGCCATCGGTTTGGAGTGGTATCTGCTGGTCAACGACCCGTGGCGCATCGCGATGAGCACCGATCACCCGAATGGCGGCTCGTTCCTGGCGTATCCGGAAATCATCCAGCTCTTGATGGACCGGACCTATCGGCAGGAAGTCCTCAAGCGTGTCCCTCCGCGAGTGCTGGAATGCTCGGTTCTGAAGGATCTCAACCGCGAGTACTCGCTGTACGAAATCGCGATTATCACTCGCGCCGCGCCGGCGCGGATGTTGGGACTGAAGCACAAAGGCCATCTCGGAATCGGAGCCGACGGCGACGTGGCGATCTACACACCCAACGCCAACAAGCTCGACATGTTCGCGCTGCCGCGCTATGTGCTGAAGGGGGGAGTGGTGATCGTCGAGCATGGTGAGATTCGCGAGGAACTCTTCGGTCGCACGCTGCACGCCGCGACCAGCTACGACGAAGGAGTGCTGCCCGATATCCAGAAATGGTTCGAGGAGTACTACACGATCCAGTTCAACAACTACCCAGTCGATGAGCATTACCTGACGCACGGCTCGACCGCCGTCGCGTGCGGCAAGTAGCCCAGGCCTTTGTGGCCTGGATGATTCGTCCGTGAATTGAATCGACCGATCCGCAAGGGCTCAGGCGAGAGGCTTTGCTTCCATGTGTCCGCCGTCACGGCAACGGCACGTCGT
>VGZH01000148.1 GCA_016872645.1 Planctomycetota bacterium
GGCAGCGTCACGTTCAGCTTGACTGATGACGCTGGAGGCCGTTTCGCCATTGGTTCGACCACGGGGATCGTGACGATCAAGGACGTCACGCTGCTAAATTTCGCTTTGTCGACCAGCTACACAATCATCGTCCGAGCCAGCGATGATCGCGACGCGGTGTCGAGCAGTTTCACGATCAACGTGAACGGCGCCGCTCCCCCAATGCCGGTGGATCTCGACGATCACGCCAACTCCGTCCCCGAAGGTGCACTCGAAGGCAGCCGTGTGGGGATCACGCTCTTTTCCAAAGACGCGCAGGGGGAAGATGTCTTTTATCGACTGACGAACGATGCCGGGGGTCGCTTCGCGATCGATCCGCTGACCGGCGTGGTCACCGTCAAGCAAGGCCGGCTGCTGCGATTCGCGGATGCGATGTACACGATCCGAGCAGTGGCGGTCGACGCTCTGAAGCATTCTTCACAAGAACAACTTTTTACCATTTCGGTGACTCAAGTTCTGGCGGATGCGCTGCCGCTGGCCTCCATCCTGCCCGCTCGCGTCAGGGTGGTCGAAGGGGACTCCGGCCCGAACTTCATCACCTTTCTCGTGAAGCTCAACAAGCCGTCCGACAAAACGATCACAATCGACTTCTCCACGCGACGCGGTGATGACCCGGCCTTTAAGAGACCCGAAGGAATCAGTGACGCCACTCCATTTGCGACGGACCAGCCTGGCTCGTTGGACTTCTTCCACTCATCCGGAAAGCTGATCTTCGATCCGGGCGTCACCGAGCAACCATTGCGCGTTCAAATCCGTCCGGACGACACACCTGAACCCAACGAGTTGTTCTTTGTCCAGCTTCAATCGCCGGTGAATGTCAAACTGGCTCCGCAGCAGTCCGTCGCCATTGCACAGATCTTGGACGACGATTCCGTACCGCAGTTGATCGTAGCGAACACGAAGGTGCTTGAAGGAGACTTCAACGGTCAGAACGAACTGGTCTTCACCGTGCAGTTAATCGGCGACTTGCCACCTGGAACCGATTCGGTGACGGCCGACTACTTCATTGGCAACATTGCCATCGACACCGCGATCGCCGGTGACGATTACGGCATCGCCTTCGAGTCCAAACTCAACGGCGAGATGCCGACTTTCACCAACCAATTGACGTTCACCAACAATCTCCGCACGCGTGAAGTTCATGTCCCAATCAGGGGAGATACCGATCCCGATTCCGAAGCGGAAAAAACGGTAAGCCTGCGATTACAGAATCACGACATTCCCGCAACCCTCGGACTGTCACGCCGGGAGGCCGTGGGGACGATCATCGATGACGACTCCGCCACCAACGTCGTCGTGTCGATCTCTCCGGCAGTCTTAAAGACGCGTGAAAACGGCCGTCCTGACGACAAGCCGGTCATGTTCGACGTCAAGCTCATCGGCAAGCCGACCGGCACAGTTTCCGTGAGCTACACCACGGTCAACGGCACCGCCACCGCTGGCTCCGACTTTGCAGCCACGAGCGGCACGATCGAATTCACGCTGGCGGACATTCTGGCTGGCATCGTCCAGAAATCGATCCCTGTGACTGTCTTTGGCGACACGGCAATTGAACCGGACGAGATCTTCACCGTCGCGCTCTCGCTAGCACCCGGTGCCCCCTCCGAAGTCTCGATTGATCCGGATCTGGCATCCGGCAAGGTCGTCATTCGCAACGACGATCAGGCGATTCTGACGGAAGACGGCGATGAGTTGGCATTGGGATTGAGCAACGAGCTGACCGCACTTCTGGGTGCTGGTGCCAAGAACAACCCCGCGCTGCTGGCCGCACTGCGAACGCAAGCGGCGCAGATCATTGCAACTCAGGGGCTGACCAAAGCGATCGTCATCATCATCGACCCCGTCGATTTTGTGATGACTGATCCCGACGGCCGCCAGTCGGGCTATACGGAATCCACTGGCTCCGTGAATCAGATTCCCGGCACGTACTACTCCGGCGACGGCGCGGTCGAATTGCTGATCGTCCCGTTGCCTCCCGACGGCACCTACAACGTGCAGCTTGCGGGGCTGGGTGGCGACTTCAACGCTTCGATCACGGTCGTCGATAGCAATGGCAAATCCACCAACATTGTCAGCCAAAATCTTTCCGAAGGCGCGACAAGCAGCATTTCATTTCAGGTCGGCAACACCGCGACCACGATCCCCGTAGGGCTGGGCCAGGCTGCGGCCAATTCCGTCGCGACTGCGATCGGGGTCGTCGGAGCCTTCGGGAATTTGGACTTTCGTCTGGCCTTCGCGAGGGCTCTGAACGAGGCGACATCGGACGACGTTAAATTCGATGAGCCTGACTCTCCAACGACGGGGTTGATCTACTGGCTGATGATTTCCGCCCAAGTCGCAAGGCAGCAGATCTTCGGACCGCTGTGGCAATCACTGGAGTCTCCCGTGGGTGAGTTGCTCGGTGAGGCCAAGCTCCCACGAATTGCGATCCCCTCCGAGTTTGTCGATCAGTTTTGGAGTCAGGTTGGCCAAACGCTGACTGGTGTGCCGTCGGGCATTTATCGTCTTGGCAACATGCTGGAAAGTGTGATTCCAACACTCCTGCCACGTCGCATTCGATCGACGACACCGCGAGCCGGCGAGCAAAGCCAACCCAACACACCCCCGGTCAACAACGGTGTGAAATCGAAGCGTTCCTCGCTCGAACGCCCGCGCTCTACGCCAAACACGCCACCCTCCAGCGAGGGCCAAGCACCTCGGCCGAACAAGCCCAACGCCGCAAAAGACAAGTCGGCTCAAACTCCCGACTCTAAAAAGTCCGACGAACAGCAAGTCAATTCGTCACACTCGTACTGGCCGTGGTTCGCAAGCAAAGACCAGAGAGCCGCGACGACGTCCGCGGATCGTCGGAGAGCCTGACAAGCCGCGTGAAGTCGATCAATTGACCAAGAGAGGCATCCCTTCGCCTCCCGTGTCTGCCGCGCCGGACAGGCGGCAGATGTGCGGATCGCACGCGATCGCATGCACCAGCGCGAACCCGCCGTGACTCTTGGATGCACGCTCGATGGCGTGCTGCTTCCGAACCTCCGAGCAGACCAACTCCGGGATGCGAGCCTGACACTTGATCGTATCCCCCTGGCAATCGAAGCGAGGCGCGAGGACCGCGTCGCTGACGCTCATGCCGAAATCGAGCACGTTGAGCAGCACTTGCAACACCGCCGTAATGATCCGAGTCGCTCCGGGAGCACCCAGCGCCAGCACCGGTTGGCCACCGCGGTAGACGATCGTCGGCGTCATGCCGGTTGAGCGTCCCTTGCGCGGCGCGATGCCGTTCGGCCCGCCCGGCAGCGGATCGAAATTGATCATCGAGTTGTTGTACATGAACCCCAAACCGGGTGTGATTACGCCTGACGACGATCCCAGCGAGTGGGTCAGCGAGACCCAATTGCCCCAGCGATCGGCGACGGTGACCTGCGTGGTGCTCTTCGATTCCGTCGAACCGCGCGACACGTCGATCGGTTTGCCGGATTCGATGATCGCTCGCCAATGGCTGATCCGTTCGGGAGCGAGCATCCAATGCACGCGATCCGGCTCAAATTCGGGATCCCCCAGCATCCGATTGCGATCTGCGAACGCCGCCTTCATGGCCAGCGAGACGCGCAGGATGTACTTCGCTGAGTTGTGTCCCAGACATCGCAGATCATCCGCCTCCAGAATCTTCAAGATCTGAGCTAGCGTCGGTCCGCCATGCGGCGATTGATTCGTGACAATCTGAAAGCCGCGGTAGTTGATGACCGTCGGAGTCGCCTCTCGAGTTTTGTAGCCGGCTAAGTCCGAGTTAGTGATCCAGGCATTGTTCTTTTGCAAGTCGGCGACGATCTCGCGAGCCAACTCACCGGAATAGAAATCATCCGGGCCACGTTCCGCCAATCGTTGCAGCGTCCGCGCATAATCGGGATGTCGAAACTTCTCACCCGCTTCGTAGGTCGAACCGTCCGGCTTCAGCCACACGCGCTTCGTTTCAGCGGTCGTGTGCAGTTTGTCTCGCAACGAAGACGCTTCGGGCCGACTTGCGGGCTCTTTCCAGCTCGTCGCTTTTCCGAAACTGACCGGCCAACCTTCGTCGGCGATGCGGATCGCCGGCTGCAACAGATCGGTCCATGAGCGAGTGCAGAATCGGCGGTGAATTTCACCCAACCCTCGAACCATCCCCGGAACGCAAATCGACCGGTAGCCGTTGTCGTTGACCTTGTCCTTCAGAAAATAACCCCAGCCATCCGGGTTCGGTCGCAGAATCGCGTCCTTCCACATGTCCGGCTTCACAAGTGAACCGGCGACCGCCGGCGCGTCCAGGATTGGTGATGGCGATGTCTGTCCGGCGCGGTGCGACGTCATCACCAGGTAGCCGCCGACCCCACACGAGTGCGGGTCGATCACACCCTGGACGACGGCTGTCGTCACGGCTGCGTCGAACGCGTTGCCACCGGCCGCCAGCACCTTCGCACCTTCCTCGACAGCGATTGGCTGGGGAGCCACAATCATTCCGGGCATGAACACATCTCCCGCGCAGAACCTGACGGAGCGACCGGTCGCCAACCAACCTGGCTGGCTCAAGACCGCGCCCATTGCGGACAGACTATCGCGAATCGACCTCGCCACCAATCGGATGAGGGGCCGGGACCGCAGGATTCGTCATTGGCTGTTGGTCGTTGGCGATTGGCGATTAAATCTTGTAGCCGCAAGTCGTTTTCCAATTGCCAACCGCCGATCACGAATCACCAATCACCAAGTTCTGACGTTTGCTTTCCTGATTGTCACTTTGATCGGTCTCGGTGGATGCGGTTCTGACAAGACATCGAAGACAACTGTGGTGCCACGTGAATTGACGTCGGACGTTGAACGAATCTCGTTGGTTCGTTTCAGTTCTGACGGCAAACTTCTGGTTGCTGGCAGCGCGAATGGTGACGTGCTGGTCTGGAACGCATCGGGCGATCGGCCCGTCAAATTGGAATCCGGTCGCACGTCGCCGCTGGTCAGCATGACGTGGTCACCCGATGGTTTGCTCGCCGTGACGGATTTGGAACTCGGATTCGTTGGCTGGCAATTCGGCAAAACGGAGCCGGATCGCGTGGAGTTTCCACAATTGGCATCCGCAGCCAACTGCATTGCATTTCGACCGAACATCTCCGAACGCGAATTGGTCTTGGGGATGCAGGATGGGTCATTGATCTTCATCGACAACAGCGGCTCCAAGCAGCCCAAGCCGGACCATCGCGGTCCGGTCAAGCAGGCGTTGTATTCATTGGACGGCAAGTGGCTGGTGACAGCGGGTGCCGACGGAAAGCTGCTGTGGCGCGACGCCGCGACACGTCTGGTTGTGCACTCCGTGAAGGCGAGCGACACCGACATCAGCCGGATCGTGCTGGATTCCGACGGCAAGCAACTGATCAGCGGCGATTGGAACGGGCGGTTGAAGATTTGGGACTTGGCCACTCGCAAATTGGTGCGCGAGTTCGAGCAACCTGAAGCCGTCTCCGGCTTGGGATGGGTTCGCGGTGAATTGATCAGCGGCAGTTGGGACGGAACGTTGCGAGGCTGGGATATCTCTTCGAAACGTGTTCTACGGAGCATCGTGACCGGCGGTGTCATCCATGATCTGGCGACTGATATCGGAACTTCGCAAGTCGCTACGGTCCATTTGGACCGGACGGTTCGAGTCTGGGATTGGCAGGCGGCGACGCCGGAGTAGCAAGCGATTCGGAATTTCCAATTGCGCCGATTCAACCAACTCCCGTTTCAGAATTTGCACGGGTTACCCTGAATTGGCCGCGCAATTTTTGTTCATAAGCGAGCCTTGAGACGGCATGACGAAGGCTTCCCCCGTACCTCGTCATTCTTGAATCGAAGGCCGAAGTATGAACCTCTCTGTGCTCAATTCCGCAACGACTTCCGAGTCAAGTCCTGCCATCGGCGCATACTCGATCGTGCTGTTTTCTGGGATGCTGTTCGGGATGTGCATCAGCGGCAACAGGACTCAAGAGGTCAAAACATGGATGGTTTTGGCAGGAGCGCTCGGACTGTTGGCGTATCTCGTCGGACATCGCGCCGCCCAAGCCCAAGCTCAACAACGGATCGCCACGATGCAGGTTGAGGAACGTCTCGATCGGCGTTCCGATTTTGATCGGCGCCCCGAAGACATGTGCCTCGATCAAGTGAATTCTGCGGCGACGTCCAACTGATCACGGCCGCAGGTCGTCGGGAATCGCGGGAGTCGCTCCCGGTTGCGATGCGACGAAGGCACCCAATCGATTGGCGAAAGTGACGGTTCTCTCCGCCGGCCAGCCATTGAGCCAACCCCACAGCAGTCCGGCCGAACACGCATCGCCGGCTCCGACATTATCTGCTTGTGGATGCGGCTCGAACCGCGCGACAGCACCGCGAACCAAGCCCTCGTGTGTCAGCAAATCCGTCCCCTGCTCTCCTCGCGTCACGACAACATCGCGCAGGCCAGTCGGAGTGAAAGCTTGCAAGAGACGACCTGCACCGCCGGAGTATTCCTCGCGCATCACGGAACCAGAAACATCCTCAGCCAATCCCAGCAGTCGCAATACGATCGGTAATTCGTCCGCATTGAGTTTGATGGCGGTGGCGAGTTCAGCTCCGCGTCGCAGGCTCTCCGCATCAAAGAACGCCACCCGCAGATTGACGTCGAACAGTCGGATTGCCTGCCGCGCGGTTTCGACAAAGCGTTGCACGGTCGCTCGCGACGTCGGACATCGCTGAGCCAACGTACCGAAGACCACCGCATCGGTGGACTCAGCGAGCCGCCTCCATTCCGGAGTCCATTCGAGATGATCCCAAGCCACATTGGCGAGAAAGTCGTACGTCGGCTCGCCGTGATGCAGCGTGATGTCCACTCGTCCGGTCGGATGTGCATCGTCGATCTGTACGAAGTCTTCTGAGAGTCTCCGCATCCGTAATTCTTCCAGTAATCTCCGACCCAACTCGTCGGCCCCCACACGGCTGGCCACAAGGCCACGCCCGCCGCTCCCCGAGCAAAGCTGATGCGCGTGGTACGCCACGTTCAGCGGTGCTCCGCCAAGAATGGCTCGATCGGGAAAGACGTCGAACAGCGACTCACCCAGTCCGACAATTGTGAATGCAGTGCTCATATTTGCAGAGTCCTCAAAGTTCGTGCGCATTCTGCGACAACGCTGCGGCCAACGCGAGAGCCGAGTGCCCGAACGGGCTTCCGGATCGGTGCGACACGATGATTCGTCAAGCTCTTCGCGACTCCTTGCGATTTCGCCGATCCCGGCCGAGCTGACATCCCCGCCTTCCAAGCCACCAGCGAGATGCTCCCGAAGATCACTTTCGGCGACGACAACTACGACACGTTCCTCGAACAAGTCAAAGCCGCCGAGAAGTCATTCCGCTCGTACAAGAAATTCGGCGGCATGGCGGTCCATTCTTAAGAGTCGTTCCAACTCTTGATCCGCCGTACAACGGCTGCCACGCGGCCCCCATAGCTCTGTCACTTCGCGACAGGAAAGCCGAATGCGACGACGGCATTGTGTTCTTTGGACACACGATCAAGAACCAAGTTTCAGCAAAACTCGGCTGTTCTGTCGCGGAGCGACAGGGCTACTTCTTCGGCGTCTCGGCGGCCTTCTTCTTCGACAAGCTTTTCGTGTACCGCTCGAAGGACTCGCGTATCTCCGGCGGAGGTGGGCGGCGAACCGGGCCGATGCCATCGCCCGTTTGCTTGTCCTTGATCGTGTCGTCGCGCC
>VGZH01000149.1 GCA_016872645.1 Planctomycetota bacterium
CACGTTGACATCGTGGAGGTCACTGGTTCGAGTCCAGTATCGTCCAATCGCTTGTGAATTGGTGTGGAGCGGGTTGGCCCGCTGATCGCAGAATCCAGGATCATCCGCCGGTCTTGCAAGTCGCTTTGGAAGAAGACCGTTCATGCGGGTGTGTCGGTGAATTATCGCGAAGAACGGCTGATCGTGTTTTAGAGATCATCCTGAGTGCGATTGCTTCGGTTGCTGAGCCGGCTTTGGCTCTGCTTGGATGACTGATGTCTTTCGAAAATCCAACACCGAACTCGACACCGGCGGCGGCGACTTCGCGGCTGAGCCAACGCTTCTTGGATGGCGTAGAATGGGTCGGCAACAAGTTGCCCGATCCAGCTTTTCTGTTCGTCTTCGCGCTGCTTATCACCTGGGGTGTCTCGGCAGGCTTGGCTGCGATGGAGTTCTCGGAGATTGATCCGCGGACCAAGGAGCCGATTCGCGTTTTGAGCCAATTGACCGCGTCTTCGCTGGTCAGTTTTCTGGAGAACATGGTCAAAACCTTCGTCGAGTTTCCGCCGTTGGGTCTGGTCCTGGTGTCGATGTTGGGGGTAGGTGTCGCCGAGCATACCGGCTTCATTCCGGCGGCATTGAAGAGCCTGTTGCGGCTGACACCTCGAAAGCTCCTGACGCCGATGTTGCTGCTGGTGGGGATTATCAGCCATAACGTCGGCGACCCGGGATTCGTGTTGGTGATTCCTTTGGGAGCCGTGATGTACGTGGCGGCCGGGCGTCATCCCCTTCTGGGAATCACCACGGCGTTTGCCGGAGTCGGTGGTGGCTTCAGCGCGAACTTTCTTCCGTCAGGACTCGATCCGCTGCTGCAAGGCTTCACAGAGAAGGCCGCTCAAATCATCGATCCCGAGATCGTTGTCAATCCGTTGTGCAACTGGGGATTCATGAGCGCATCGTGTCTCGTGATTATCGGAGTTGGCTGGTATGTGAGCGACTGCGTCATCGAGCCAAGACTCGAGCACGTGTTTGTTGATGGAGAATCCACGGAGGCCACGCCGATCATCCGTCTTGAGCCACGCGAGCGACGCGGACTGTTGGCCGGACTCAGCATTCTGGCGGCTTGTCTGATCGGGCTGGCCTGGACTGTTTGGCCTGCCGATTCTCCTTGGCGAACGCCCGCGGGCAGTCTCGTGGGACGAGATGTTCCGCTGATGAGAGCGATCGTTCCGCTGATCTTCCTGCTGTTTCTGTTGCCGGGTGTCGTTTATGGCTACGTCGCGGGAACGGTCCGGAGCCATCGCGACATCGTCCAGGGAATGACTAAGTCGATGCACACAATCAGCTACTACCTGGTAATGGCATTCTTTGCCTCGCAGTTCACAGCCGCATTCACGCAGTCAAATGTCGGGGTGCTACTGGCCGTCAAAGGGGCCAACACGCTCGGGACTCTGAACCTGCCTCCGCAAGTAACGATTCTGGGAATCATTCTGCTGACTGCGATGGTTGATCTGCTGATCGGTTCGGCTTCAGCCAAGTGGGCGTTATTGAGCCCCATCTTCGTCCCGATGTTAATGTCGTTGGGGCTGTCTCCGAACTTGACCCAGGCCGCGTATCGCATTGGCGATTCGACCTCGAATATCATCACGCCGTTGATGCCGTACTTTCCGCTGGTGGTCGTGTACTCCCAACGCTACGTCAAGAATGCCGGCATCGGCACTCTGACGTCGTTGATGTTGCCGTATTCGTTGTCGTTTCTGGCCACCTGGAGTCTACTGCTGATCGCGTTTTGGTGGCTGGGCATCCCGCTGGGCCTGCAGGCCACGTACTCGTACCCCGGCATCATCCCTTGAATCCGGAGCCAGAAATGATCCGACCGGCTCAACTCAATCGCCGCCAGATGCTGCTGGGAACGCTTGCCGCCGCGACTGCAACAAATATTGTGGCAGCACCGCAACCGCGACTACTGATCGACACGCACTTGGAGGTCTGGACGCTCGATCCGAAGTTTCCGTTCAATCATCCGGAGGCGGGACGGAATCTGAAAGTGGAGATGGCTGCCCCCATCGAGAACCAAGTCGAACAGATGCGCGACTTCGGCCTGAAATACGCCGTGTTGATCAACCCGCGTTACTTCGGTTGGGACAACTCGTACATCGCCCACAGCTTGAAGAGCTATCCAAAGCTTTTTGTCGCGCATGGTCTGCTCAACCCGGAAGATCCCAAGGTGGCCGACAATCTGCGCTACTGGGTCAAGGAACGCGGCTTTCAGGGGATGCGATTCAGCCCGATTTATCATCCCAAGTCGACGTGGCTCAATTCCAAAGAGCATTACCCGCTGTGGCGCGAAGCGGAGAAGTTGGAGGCCGTGTTCAACTTCTACATTGCGCCTCATCAAATGCCGATGCTCGCCGACATGGCCGGCCGCTTTCCCGGCGTGAAGATCATCGTAGACCACGCTGGCAAGCCCGACTTGAATTCGCCCGACTGCTGGCCGGAGTTCCGCAAGATGTTCGCGTTGAAAAAGTTTCCCCAAGTCTGGATCAGCAACTCCGAGCCTTACGAGATGTCGGAACTCAAACGCTATCCCTACGAGGACACGTGGCCGTTCTACAAGGCGATCTATGAAGAGTTCGGCGGCAAGCAACTCGTCTGGGGCACGGGCTATCCTCGCCCGCGATGGGAGTTGCCGATGGACAAAGAACTCGAATTCGTAGACAAGTTCTGCGACTTCTATTCCGCCGCTGATCGCGAATTAATGCTCGGCAAGAACGCCTTGCGAATCTGGAAGTTTCCGGCGACGTAGCTTTGTTCAATCGCCGTTACTTCAACGAACTGAGATACTCCAGCAGGTCGGCCACTTGCTGAGCGGTCATGTCTCGGAACAGCAGGTCGGGCATCAGCGACTGCCGCTGCGGGACAAGCTGCTCGATCTTCTTCATGGGAATGCGGGTCACTTTGTCTTGTGCGTCTTTGAGAACAACTTCGTTGTCATCTTTGCTCAGCAGAAGCCCCGTGATCGTGCGGCCGTCGTCGATTTCCGCGAGATGAGTGACGTATTTGGGTTCGATCAGCTTCGAAGGTTCGAGGATGCTCTCCAGCAGTTGAGTGCGTGTGAGCTTCTTGCCGATCAGCGTTAATTCGGGACCGACTTCCTTCCCTTCTTTTTGGATGCGGTGACAGTTCTTGCAGGAGACGCCGGAGGTTTCGAAGAAAACTCGTTTGCCTCGTTCCTGATCGCCAGCGAGTCCGAGAATCTGTTGCGGCTGAACGACACTGCCAAGTCGTTTGATGCGTTTGTTCGGAGGCAGGAATCGCTCGAACAAATCGCGGATGCTGATGTCGGCGTGCTGAGTTGCTTTGTCGATCGCGAGAGCCATCGTTGGCGACGGGAGCGTGCCGTCATCGACCGAACGGGAGAGCAACATTGCTCCACTCGTCGATGACAAGAGGTGCTCTACAAGTTCGGCTTGCTCCTTCGCCAGTTTCGTCGCGCGCAGGCGTTCAAGATCGGCCTGCTCCTCTTTGCGGAGCTTCGCGGCCGCTTCGTTGCCGGTGGTCTCCTTGGCGGTCTCTGGGGAAAGTTGCCGCACCCAGTTGTAGATCAACTCGACCCCTTGGAGGTCAATCTCCGTCGAGCCGATGTGCGGCATGTGGCCTCCGCCGAGCTTGGCCATGCGAAACAACAATACTGAGCGGAACGGATCGCCGGGAGCGATGACTTGGGCGGCGTGGATGCCGAACGTTCCCTGCGTGGGACGGAAACCGACCATGTTGGTTTTTTCCAGCGGCAGGTCGAAGTGCATCATCGAGAGTACGGCACCGCCGGCATGTTGGCGGTGACAGGCCGAACAATTCGCATGCAGATAGGCGCGTGCTCGATCGTCTTGATCGGCCGACGAATCGCGCGGGTTGGCGAGTTGCGGGCATTTCTCACTGGACGCTGGGGGCTCGATGATTTTGATGTGCGCCAAAGTGTCGAGTTGCGATGCGACCATACCGCCGTAGTTGTGGTCTTTGTTCAATTGCGCGGGGATGAAACCCAGTGCCGAGCCAGACCACTTGTTGTGACAGCGCTGACATTCCGCTCGGCTGGAGAACCGCCACGTCTGCTGACGTTTTCCGCCAGGCGCCGCAGCGTCGACGATGTCGAACCTCTGGTCCGCGCCGGGTGCGGCCAGCAACACCGCGTCGGTTTGCTCGTCGTTCCATTGGTAGCTGTAGGTCTGCCAGTCGATACCGTCGAAATGCAGGACTTGAGTTTCGATTCGGCGACGGCTGGCCGGTTGGCCCTGTTGCATTTCCAACGACAGTGTCTTCGCGAACACGGTGTCTTTCGGAAATGTCGCTGACGCACCGACCGATTTGACCGGGAAGAAATTGGGAATCGAAAGTTCGTTGGGAATGGCGACGAGCCTCTCGGCCACCGCATGGTCGGCCCACGGTTCGGCGTTGATCGAGTACGGGATGACTCCTGGAGCCGGCGTCTGTGCGGCGACGGATGTGAACAAACCGGTCTCGCTGAGCTTTCGTGGAAAGGTGGCGCTGCGATCTTCTTGCGGATTGGGCACAAGCTGGTGAATCGTGCCGGAGACATGGTCCAGGAAGTACATCTCACCGTGATTGTCTTCGCCGAACCCAACGACTCGGTGAGTGGTGTCGGCGAGTTTGCGGTGATCGACGACTTGCCCCTTCTCGAAGCGAAAGCTCCAGAAGTTGCCGGTGTCGTAGTCGCTGTAGATGTGATGTCCGTGAAGTTCTTTCAGACGCGCCCCGTAATACGTCAGCCCGTCGGTGATCGAGGATGACTCGGAGTGCGGCACGTCGATCGTCGGGGGCAAGATGGGCGTCGGCCCGCGCGGCCATTCCGGGTTCGTCGGCTGCCGGCCTTCCATGATGCTCCAGCCGTAGTTGCCACCCCGTTCAATCCGGTTGAGCATTTCCCACAGTTCCCAGCCGACATCTCCGACCCACAGGTCGCCGGTCTTGCGATCAACACTCATGCGCCACGGGTTGCGCAGCCCATAGGCCCAGATCTCGCCGCGAGCACCCTGCAAATCGACGAACGGATTGTCAGGCGGAATGCGATAGTTCTTGCCGTCGTCCGCGTGATCGACGTCGATTCGAAGAATGCTCGAGAGCACGTTACTGACGTCCTGCCCGGCTCGCTTGGCGTCGGGTGGATTCGGCCCCACCCCATCGCCAGTGGAAATGTAAAGGTAGCCGTCGAGCCCAAACTTCAACGCGCAGCCGTTATGGCCTCCCGCGAACCAGGTGAGGATCGTCGTCTCGCTGGCCGGATCGATCGTGGGCGGGTCGGTGTCGGACACACGATACCGCGAGATGTGCGAGCCGTCTTCAACATTTGTCCCACGAATGCTGCAGACAAAACAGAAACGATTCTTGGCAAACTCTGGATGAAACGTGATCGCATAAGTGGCCTGCAAGCCCTTGATCGACTTGGAGAGATCTACGACCAAGTCGGCCTCTTTCACATCGGGCCGACTGGGGAACGAAAGAATCTTGCCCCCTTGCTCAAGGACGAATAACCGATCGCTACCGGGAGCGCTCGTGATGTCGATGCAGTTCTTGAATGTCAGCGCCGAAAAGGCACGCTCGGCCACATAGGGGTGCGGGATTTCGGGCGACCCCGTAATTCGAGACGTGGTCCAGGCCATTCGTTTCTCAAATCCGACTTTCGGCGAATCGGCCTTTGCATCTCGTGAGGCCACCACCAGCAGGCAACACAACGTCAGCCATCGGAGCAGTTTTGTGGTCAGATTCGTTTTCAAGTTGCTTCCCCCCCGGAAACGCGGCATCGAGGTTTCCGATGACTCCAAACTTGTTGAACTTGGTTGACAATCCCTTAGATCAATTCCGTCCCGCGTCGTCTCAGGCGATCATCGGGAACCGGATGCGTCTTCAGCATTTGACGGCTCCAAACGCGGCGTAGCACGAATTCTTGTGGAGGATTTCCACCTCGTCGAATCCGACTTCGCGGAGCAAATCCAATTGGAACACAATCGGTTTTGGTGTGTCTTCACGGATGATGCGAGCAAACAATTTGTCGCGATACTGCTCACCACCGACGGAAGCCAGATACTCGCCGTAGCGGCGCCAATGGATCGCTTGGATTTCGGGCAAGGGACTTTCAATCAGATCGAAAATCCAAATCGAACCGCTTGGCTTCAATGCCGCAAAGAACTTCTGGAAGACGGATCGCCACTCGTCGTCCGTTCGCAGATGGTGCAGGACGGCGGACGCCACGATGATGTCAAATCGTTGCTGGCCCAGATCTAAATCTCGCATATCGGCATGGATCGCTGCGACGGTCCCTGACGTTTGCGGCTGAATCCTGTCGACCGCACATGCCAGCATCTGCTGGCTCAGGTCAACCAGCGTGACGTTGAGATTCGGGAGCCTCTGCAACAGCTTCAAGGTGTAGTTGCCGCCGCCGCAGCCGACATCCAGCAGTTCCTTCGCGTGCGGAGTCGTGACTAGGGCCGCCTCGGCGACAAGGCTCAGATTCAGCGGCGCATCGACAGTTGCGAGCTGTCCGGTCTCCAAGTTCGAGTAAACGTCAACTTCGGCGTCGAACCGCTGACGGATTTCTTCGACGGAGGATTTGTCGGAAGTCATCGTGGTGTCACTCATTGTTGGTAATCGTAGCCACGTTTGTCAGAAGGTGGAGCATCCGAGGACAACCTACGTTCTGGCGATCGTGGCGACAACCAAATCGCCACTCATTTTTCCGCCAGAAACACTCGGATCGCTTCATTCACCGGTTGCGGGGTTTCCAGCGGTGCGAGATGTCCCGAATCGGGAATCACGCGAAAAGTCGCATGCGGCAATGCCGTCGCGATCTCAGACATTTCCGGCGGTGGCGAAATGACATCCTGCTCACCAACCATCACGAGGGCTGGACAAGTCATCGCAGCGAGCCACGGTCGAGCATCGGCTCGTTCCGCCATGCCGCGCGATGCGGCGGCGATGCCGCGCGAGTCGGTCGCCAGGATCACTCGACGCAGTTCGTCTTTGAGTTGCGAGCGGCGGTTCGATTCACGGTCGCTGAAGAGCTTCGGGAGCATCGTGTTCGCGACCAATTCAGGCCCGGTCCGAACGACATCATCGGCCAGTTTGAGTCGATTGGCGGCCGCCTCTGTCGAATCTGGGACCGCGCGTGTGTCGCACAAGATCAATCCCCGCAACCGATCCGAGTGCCGTCGCACGAACTGCCAGGCGATGTAGCCTCCCATCGACAGGCCGCACAACACAACGGGCTCCGTGATCTTCAATTCATCGAGCAACGCGGCGAGATCGTCCGCGAACTGTTCCATCGTGACTTTGCCTTCGGTCACGGTGCTCTGCCCAAACCCACGCAGATCGGGAGCGATGCAGCGATGATCGCGCGACAAGTCGGCCACTTGCTCGCGCCACATCGAGTGATCAAGCGGAAAGCCATGCACAAACAAAATCGGGGAGCCTTGCCCGACATC
>VGZH01000150.1 GCA_016872645.1 Planctomycetota bacterium
TGCTGGCCCACTAGGCTGTGGACGCACGCCACGCGGCGATTTTTTCGCGACCTTGCGATGAGACCAGCCGGATTCTTGGACCGGCAAGCATGTTGTCGATGCCGTGGTCGGTACCGTGGCGGGCATCGGGAACAAAAAACGCACAAGGTACTACCGGCCGGCTTTGTTATGCCGGAGCGAAGCTTGGCGAGGAAATCGGTATCGTCCCTTGTGAGTTTGCGCGGCTACGACTTTGAAAAAAAGGAGGCCGGGGCGGGCGATCTGTTCCCTCTCGGCGGAGTTTTCGGTTCATTTCGGCGAGGAGTATCGGTCGAGGGCTGTTGCCACAACTTGGCGACGTTTTCGTGCGCGAGTGATTTTCGAGCGGACAAACAGAGATCGCTTTAGAGCCGCTGAGTTGCCCCCAGTTTCAGATTCAGGTGTTATAAGAGTTGTGTGATTGGGGATTTGTTGACGACGGTTGAAAATGGTGCGCTGGGTTGTTGAGGGACGCCTTTCGGTTGCGCGAGTCGCGTTGCCACGGACTGGAAGTCGGTCGTTTACGAATTCCTGTGATCGACAAATCACGAGGACGAAACAGGATGCATGGCTCTTCAGATTCCTGTCAGCCGCTCCTTTGAGTCGCCGAATTGGTCGAGTTCCAGGCCGCCCCAGTCCATCAGGTGCAGGAACAGGCTGCACATGCGGCGGTTGGGGGAATCGAGGTAGTCGAGCACGCGGCCCCCCTTGAGTTTGCCCCCCGCGCCGCCGAGCAGGATGATCGGCAATTGCTTCGCGTCGTGGTTGCCGTGAAGCATGCTCGAACAGTGCATGATCGAGGTGTTGTCCAGCAGCGTGCGATCTCCTTCTTTGACCTCCGACATTCGCTCGCAGAGGTAAGCCAACTGCGACATGAAGTACTGATTGAGCGTGACGAGTTCCGCCGGCTGAGTGTGGGCCATCTGGTGATGCTGATCTTTGGCGCCGCAGTGCGTGTGAGTCTCAGCGGAGCCGTCGTTGCAATACTTGAGCGTCGCGATCCGAGTGGTGTCGGTGCGGAAGGCCAACAGCACGATGTCGTTCATCAGCTTCCAATACTCGGGGATGTCGGCGGGAATCCCGTCGGCCGGTCGCGGTTGATCGGGAGCGGCCAGAGTCGGCTTCCAGCCGTTGGCATCGCGCTGCGTGTCGGCTCGTTTGATGCGACCCTCGATCTCGTGCACGCTGCCGAGATACTCCTCGAACCGCTGACGATCGGAGAGCGAAAGCCGCTGACGCAACGACTTGGCGTCTTCGAGCACGGCATCGACGACGCGCCGGTCGCCCCGATTGCGGTCGGTGCGGAAGAGTTGATCGAACGCCAGCGCGGGCCGCGTTTCGGTCCAGGTCGGCGACACCGCCGTGCTCCAGGAAATGTGCGAGCTGTAGAGCAGTGGAAGACCGTCCTGAAGCCCCGGAATCGGTCCTTCGCATCCCAGCACCAGCGACGGGATGCGCGTGCGGTCACCCATCCGCTGCGCCATCACTTGATCAAAACTGACGCCCGTGCGGACTTCGGCCCCCGACAACGGCGCGCCGCTGAGCATGTTCCCTGTCTGCATGCAGTGGATGGCCCCCTTGTTGGCCTGCTCGTTCCACAGTCCGCGCAGGAAGACCAGCCGCTCGCGCCAAGGCTCGAGCGGCTTCAGGCACGGTCCGAGTTCCATTGCCGCACCCGCGCCCTTGGCCCACCAGTGACTTGAGTGGAAACCCATACCGGTGAAGGTCACGAGCGTGCGCGTCGGTGGCTGATCCGCGACGTTGGTCTTTTCGCCCGCTGCAAACGACAGCGATTCGAGCCACGGCAGTGCCATCGAGACACCAAGCCCGCGCAGGAGCGTACGTCGCGAGAAGGTCGAAGCGGATGTGATGGACATGGGAGGTATCCTTTTGATTGCGGTTCAAACGTCTACAGCAACTCGCGAATTTTCTCGCGATGATCAAGCACATACAGTGGCCGCCCGGCGAAGTTCAAGTAGGTCGACGCCGGATTGATTCCCAGAACGTTTTCATACAGCGTCGCGAGCAGGTTCGAAGGTGTGTACGGCGTACCCACGGATCGCTCGGCCCCGCTGGTGGTCTGGCCAATCACTTGTCCCGTTTTCAGACCGCCGCCCGATACCAGCCCGAAGCCGACCTCGTTCCAGTGATCGCGCCCTGCGCCGTTGCCATTGATCCTCGGAGTGCGGCCCATCTCGCCCCACACCACCACGGCCACGTCGTCCAGTAACCCGCGCTGCGACAGGTCGGTGATCAAGGCTGACAAGCTTTGATCGAACTCCGGGAGCAGCTTTCGCAGTGTCTTAAAATTGTTGCCATGAGTATCCCACGGGCCAGCCTTGTCCCATGTGTCCGGTTCTTTGTTGGCTGTCAGGGTGACGACCGGCACGCCGGCCTCGACCAGTCTGCGTGCCTGCAGGAACTGGCTTCCGGCGTCGCCGTAAAGTTCGCGCACTGACTGCGGTTCGAGGTTGATGTCAAACGCATCGCGTGCTTTCGACGACGTGACCATTTCGAGCGCCAGCGACGCGAACGCATCCGTGGCTTGCATGCTGCCTCCGGAGCCATCTAAATCGCGTCGCATCCGGTCGAGCGATGTAAGCAGTTGGCCGCGATCTTCCAACCGTAGCGGCGACACCCCATCGGGCCGCGCGAGCCCCGAGTTCTTATCGCTGGGACAGTACGGATTGTGCGCCACCCCCAGAGAATGCGTACTGCGACCGGGCTTGGTGTCCATGCCATCGAACGCGACATAGGGAGGCAGCCCGCGCACGTTTTTGCCGATGAAGTGGCTTGCCACGGAACCGAACGTCGGTCGATGGCTGGGCTTGGCGGTGGAGTTGTAATAGCCGGTGTAGACCAGCGGTGGATTGTGCCCTTCCAAGTATTCGTTGAACGTGAGGTTGCGAATGATGGAGAACTTGTCGGCCACGGTAGCCAGCTTGGGCATCAGCTCGCAGATCTCGATTCCGCGCACGTTGGTGGGGACCGGCCGGAACTCGCCACGAATCTCGGCGGGTGCGTCGGGTTTCATATCGAACATGTCCATGTGAGGTGGACCACCGTGCAGATAGACCATGATCACGGACTTCTGCGACCGACCTTGCGGTGCCGCCTGAGCACGCAGTTGCAGCAAGTTGGCCAGTGTCAGCCCGCCGAAGCCAAGCGCCCCGACCTGCAGGAATCCTCGGCGGCCAAGACGACGGCTCGCGGGGGTCGATTCCGAAATCATGAGCATCAAGAGCTCCTTTGATAGTTCTTTGCAAACGTCTGTCGCGGGGGCACATCATTTGGACGACGGACTTCCGGTCCGTCGATCAGCGCGACGGACGGGAAGTCCAACATACCCATTAAAGCTTTAGGGGGGTGTAGCGGCAACGGCAGTTGTCGGTCGGATGCAGCGAAACTGCTCGCTACGAACGATGACGAGCAGGACGTCCGACCAGCGACCGCCGCTGGTCATGGTCTTGGTCACTTCGTCCACGAGCTTGCGGTCCGATGTCATCACGGCGCGGCCCAGCGCGTAGCCGGTCAGTTTGCGGGCGAGTGTACGTAACACGTCCTCGCGGCGCGGTCCGGCGAAGTGAGTTCGCAGGCCGGCGATGTCGTCGATCTCGGTGCCGTCGCGGAGCGTGCCTTTGGTGTCGCCCGGCTTCAGTTCGCTGGCCGGCCGCAGTCGGCCGATAGCGTCGAACCGCTCCATCGCCATGCCATAAGGATCGATGCGGACATGGCAACCGGCGCACTTCGAGTCTGCACGATGACGCTCGGTGATTTCGCGCACGCTGAGTCCGGCGGGCGGTGTCTCCGGGAGCGGCGGCACGTCAGGCGGGACTTTGGGCAGGCGCTCGCCGAGCACCTGCACCAGCCACGCCCCACGCTTGATCGGGCTGGTCCGCGCGGCGGCTGATTGCTTGGCGATCACCGCACCGAAACCGAGAAACCCGCCACGACCGTAGCCGGAAACCTTTTCGACTCGCTGCCACTCCGGACCGGTCACGCCAGGAATGCCGTAATGCTTGGCGAGCACGTCGTTGATGACCACGGCATCGGTGGCGATCACGTCCGCGATCGGGCGATCATTCATCAGCAGGTCTTCGAAGAACCGCACCGGCTCTTCGGCCAGCGCGTCGCGCAAGACCGGCGTGAACTCGGGGAAATGTTTTAAGCTGCGGCCGTGATTGGCGGCGAAGTCTCGCACGCCGAGCCAGCGGGCACCGAATTCTTCGGCCATGCCCCGCATTCGGCCGTCCTTCAACATGCGGCGCAATTGCTCTTCCATGACCCCAGGCTCGTGAAGATTCGCAGCCTTCGCTCGCAGTTCGTCGTCGGGGATCGAATCCCAGAGGAGGAAGCTCAGCCGCGTCGCCAGTTCATCGCCCGAGACCGGCTGCCAACGCTGGCCGGCCGAGGGTTGTTCGACTCGGTAGAGGAACCACGGCGACGACAGGACGCGGGCCAGTGCGGCGCGGAACGCTGGATCGTGCTTCACTCCCTCGGCACGGTCGGCGCGATAGGACGCGAGAATATCCTCGCGTTCGTTCGCGGTGAGCGGCCGGCGCCAGGCGCGGGCGGCGAAAGCGAGCAGCGATTCGAGCTGCTTCGGTTCCGCAGCGACCTGAGTTGCGAGGAACTCCTTCTCCTCGCGCAGGATCTGCTCCTCGAACTCCTGAATGTAGAAGAACATGATCCGCGCACCGTCGTTCGGCTTGCGGTAATACTGCACGAGTCCCGCATAGGCGGTCGGGGTGGCGAGCGCTTGCTCGCTGACAAATTCCAGTTCGCTCCACAGCCGGTCGATCTCCGCCCGGCCCGCGTCGTCGAGCAAAAGCCGACGCAACGGCTCGTCCTCGCGGCGGTAGAGGAACACACTCCCTTGAGCGTCTCGCGGGATGATCGGCTGGAAGAGAACGGCAGGCGGGAAGAGAGCGCGAAACTCTGCCGCCGGTCGTGCTCGTTCGGCGGCGACGCGCGGATGCACGATCTGCGCGGCCAGCGGGTCACCCGGTGTCGCTTTGGCGACGGGCTCGGCCAGATTGCCGCCGCCGCCCGTGGCTGCGATCAGAAACGCCTGAACCGAGGCGGTTTCCGGACTGGCTTCGTCGAGGCTCACATCCGCGCGGAGGAACCGAGGCAGTGTGAGCGCCTTCTGCAACTCTGGCGACAGTTTCTTGAGATCAATGACGATCTCGGCACCAGCCGCCGTGACCAGAGCGGACTTCGACACCGATCGCCCCTGCGGGTGCTGTCCGAACTTCAGTCCGGACGCTTGCTCGATGGCTGCGGCCAATTCGGGATGCTCGACAAATACCAGCGGCGGACCGTCTCCACCTTCCAGTCGCAGCCGGTCCCAGATCACGAACGTATCGGGCTGCGCGGGCAGCGCGACCATGCGGAAGAGCGGCTCACGAGCGGCCCCTTGGACTCGCTCGCGAGCGACGATGCGACGCACGTCCTCCCACGCGGGAAAGCCGTTGCCGACGGCCATGGCCGCATTCTTCCGATAGTTGCCTTGAAAAAACTGGTCCTGCATCGCCTTGATCGCCGCCAACACCGGTGCTGGATCGGTGGTCGCCTCGCGCCACTTCTCTCGGACGAAGGCGAGCACGTCGGGAGGCAGACCGGCATCCGGCAGAATCGTTGAAGCACTCCCCAAGTCAGCCAGAGCCTGCCCCAAGTCCGCAGCCGCGACATGCGACAGCTCGAATGCGACTCCATCTAGACCAGCGGGGTGGGCATCGGCGACGCGGCCCGTGACCGACAACTCGCCCGAGATCGGACTCGTCCAGGCGACTGTCACGGGGCGCTTCGGTCCCGGATGCACGAAGACCGATCGCGCGGGCAACGTCGTCCAGACTTGGACTGCTTCCGCCGCCGAGTTCACGAAGACCGAGGGATCGGAACCGAGGCTCCACGATTTCAGTTCGGCCCGTCCCCCGTTGCTGTCGCGCCGATCGGTCAGGAACGCTGGAGTTGATGTCACTTCCAAGAAGCTCCAATGAGCCTCGTGCTTGTCCGACCAAGGATTCCCCTTGAGCAGGCCAGGCACCAGATCGGCAACGTTCCATGTTCGCTGATCGCCGGCGGTTTCGCGGATGATCCATTCGATGAGCGTGCTGTCGGCTCCGTGATTTTCGTTCGGAAGCACGGTCAGAAGGAGCAGTTCGCCGCGCTGCACCGAAACCTTGCTCTCAAAGGGAACCGAACCCCCTTCAGCGACTTTCGACGCGGCGAGGACACGTTTCGACGAAACCCACTTAGACTCGATGGCCTTCTTGGCCGATTGAAGAGCCGTCTGCCGCCGTTGCTTCTCGGCTTCGATCTGCGCTGCTTTTTCGGACCACTGCTTCATCCGGGTATTAACTTCCGCAGGCGATTCCTTGCCGTTGAGCCCCGCCCAGAGTGTCGCCAAATACGCGGCGTTGAGCTTTTCCTCGGCAGCCACCGCTGCGATTGCGGCAGCCCCGTCGCGAGCAAGTCGATCACGGTGCTTCAAGGTCGCCGCGAGATGCGCCGCCAGCGGCGGCTCTCCGTTGGGTCCGGCATAGCGAGCGTGAAAACTGCGAAGCGGCTTAAGAGCCTCCTCAGTCCAATCCGGTCGGTCGGTGGATGGTGAGAAGCGAAAACCGCCGGGCAGCAGCACCACTCGCGCGGCAACGTCGCGCGCGGTCTGGTGAAAGCGCTCGACCAGTTCGGGAGTCACTGGCATCGCGTCGCCGACGTTGGCAAACCCCTCGCCACCGACCGCATCCGTGGGAAACTCGCGAACTCGCGTCGGCCGCATGTCGATGCCCGTGAGATCGCGGATCGCGTTGTCGTAGGCCGAGTTGCTCAACCGTCGCAGCGTCACCGGCCCAGGATCGCCCGCCCGCGCGGCCGCTTCGGCATCGAGCGCCGCATTGATCCAGCCCAGCAGTTGTTCTCGCTCGGCCGACGTTGGCTGCGGCGCCTCCTTCGGCGGCATGTCGCCCAACCGCAACCGCTCGGCGACATCACTCATCACCTTGGGCTTGGCGATGATCGCCTGAGCCGAACCGAAACTTGTGAGATCGAGATCGTTGTCCATGGGCTTCTTCCCGTGGCAATCCCCGCAGGTCTTCACGAGCAGCGGCTGAATCTGCTTGGCAAACGACTGCGCCAGGT
>VGZH01000151.1 GCA_016872645.1 Planctomycetota bacterium
TGGCGACGCGCCGCAGACATTGAGCAAGGTGGGGTAGAGGTCGGTGGACTGAATGAGAAAGTCGGCCGTCGTGCCGGGCTTCACTTTGCCGGGCCAGACGACGATGCCGGGCTCGCGCGTGCCGCCTTCATAGACGGAGGCCTTGCCGCTGCGGTAAGGCAGGTTGCTGGTGGCGGGAATGTCGGCGTAGCCCGCGGGGTCGGTTTGCTTGGGCGGGTAGGCGTAGCCGCCGTTGTCGGACCAGAACACGATCAGGGTGTTATCGGCCTCGCCGGATTCTTCGAGGTGACGCAAGAGTCGGCCCACGGAGTCGTCCATGCTCTTCACCATCGCGGCGTAGAGCGGATTCTTCTGCGGATTCGCGGGGTCGATCTTCTTCTTGAAATGCTCGATGTAGTCCGGGCGCGCGTTCCAGGGCGAGTGGACGGAGAAGAGCCAGAAGTTCACGAAGAAGGGCCGGCCCTTGCTGTTGCGGATGAACTGGCCGGCCTCGTCGGCCATGCGCTCGTCCACATGGCGGCCCGCCTCGTCTTGGATGGAGCGGTCGCTGATAAACTTCGTCCAGGGCGCGAAGTAGCCACCGCCGGGACCGGGTGCCTTCGGCGCGTGGGGCCAGTCCACGTCGAAACCCTGGTCGCGCGGCTCATAGGCATCGCCGGGGACCATGTTGTGCCCGAGGTGCCATTTCCCAAAATGGCCCGTGGCATAACCCGCGTCTTTCAAGGCTTCAGCCAGCGTGTAGTAGCTGGTCTTCAGACGCGTGAGCGAGTTGGCGACTCTGACGCGCGCGTTCGAGGCGACGAGTTGCTTCTCCAGAACCACCGTCGGCAGATGGCAGGCCGGGGAGGTGATGCCGGTGCGCGCGGGATGCTGACCAACCATGATACTGGAGCGAGTCGGCGAGCAAAGCGGACTGGCGGCGTAGGCATTGTTCAGCCGCACGCCCCGCGAAGCGAGGCGGTCGATGTTCGGCGTCTCGTAGTAGCTGCTGCCGAAGCATCCCAAGTCGCGGGCGCCAAGATCGTCGGCGAGGATGAGCAGCACATTGGGACGGTCCGCCGCGAAGGCCGCCAGCGGGGCGAGCAGCGCGATGGTGAAGAGCGTGAGGATGGTGAAGTTGCGTTTCATGGAGCCTTCTCATTTGAGTCGAAGTGGAATGTGCCGTCCTGGTTGCCGTCGATAGGACGGAAGCCGTGTTCGATATTCTTCCAGCAAGAGCCTGCCGTCCTTGTTCTTGTCGGCGGCGCACCGCTGAGCGATCTTCGCACGCTCGGCCATCATCGTCGGGAGCCGACCCTACTCGGATTAACACTTTCTTGCAAAGGGAGTACATGTGCCATCTAATTGCGATTTGTCACGTTGAAGTAAGTTCATAATCAGCAGGCGAGTTCCGCGATGTTGTTCAAACTGACTGGGGGAACCGTTTACGATCCGCAAAACGGCGTCGACGGCGAGATTCGCGACATCTGGATGGAAAATGGTTCTGTGATCGCGGATCCGGGCATGGGGGTCCGCCCCGATCGCAATCTGGACGTGCGCGGCTATGTCATCATGCCTGGCGGCATCGATATGCACTGCCATATCGCCGGTCCGAAGGTCAACTTGGGCCGAAAAATGACGCCGGAGATGAAGCGGAACGGCCCGGTCATCAAACGGACTGCGATCACTCGCTCGGGGACGGTTGGTCCGGTGCCCAGCACATTCGCAACAGGCTATCTCTACAGCCAGATGGGCTACACAACCGCTTTCGACGCGGCCATTCCGGGTTTGCTCGCGCGGCACGCCCACGAAGAGTTTGCCGATACGCCGCAACTTGACAAGGGGTTCTTTGTCCTGTTCGGAAACAACCACTACGTCATGGATCGTCTTCGGGAAGGGGAAACGGAACAACTCGATGCTTATTGCAGTTGGATGCTGCAGTCCGCGAAGGGGTACACCGTCAAGATCGTCAACCCTGGCGGTGTCGAAAGCTGGAAACAGATTAGCCGTATGACGATGCAACAGCTTGACGAGCCTGTCCCGCACTTTGGTGTCACGCCACGCGCCATCGTTCGGGAGTTGGCGGCCGCAAGCGATCGGCTGAATCTCCCGCACTCAGTTCATATTCACTGCAACAACTTGGGAATTCCGGGAAACTGGGAGACCACCAAGCACACCATGCAAAGCCTTGATGGCCATCGAGGACACTTCGCGCATGTGCAGTTCCATTCGTATGCCGGCGATCCCAACGATCCCTTGAGTTTCCGCTCAGCCACGGCGGAGCTGGTTGACTTGGTGCGTGCACATCCAGAGATCACCGTCGATGTCGGACACGTCAATCCGGGCCGAACGTTGTCGATGACTGGAGATGCTCCCTTCAGTTATCACCTTAAACGGCTCACTGGCAACAAGTGGTTGACCGCGGATTGCGAACAGGAGAGCAGTTGCGGGGTTATTCCGATTGAGTACCGTCCGCAGAAGAGCCTGATTCATGCCGTTCAATGGGCAATCGCTTTAGAGTGGTACTTGCTCATGGATCCGTGGCGCTGTGCCATGACGAGCGATCACCCCAACGGCGGCGCATTCTATCGCTATCCCGAGATCATCGCTTTGTTGATGGATCGCGAATTGCGTCGTGACACGATCGCGCGGCTGCCACACGGTTTAGCCGAACGAACCTTTTTGAAAGACATCGACCGCGAGTACTCGCTCTTTGAGGTCGCCATCATCACGCGGGCCGCGCCGGCACGAATTCTGGGCTTGAAACACAAGGGGCATCTGGGAGTGGGGGCTGATGCTGACATAACGATCTATGCACCGGACTCCGACATTCGGCGGATGTTTGAACGTCCGCGCTGGGTCATCAAAGGAGGAGTAGTCGCGGCCGAGGACGGAGACATTCGCGAGGAAGTCTTCGGCCAGACGTTGTTTGTTGAGCCCGGCTACGAAGAAGCGGCACTTCCGGGAATTCAAGAATGGTTCGAAGAGCACTATACAATCCGCTTTCGGAACTACGGCGTTGACTCACACGAAGTTGCCCAGCCCCGCGTCGTCTCTTGCGAGTCGCCGCCGGACGCCGCGCGGATCCGGAGCCGCAGCGACGGGAGTGTCGGCTGTGTCTGAGATCAGCTCTGCGATGCGAAACAGCCAGGCGAAAGCGCCGAGCAGTCGAGGCTTTCAGCGCCGCTTTGATCGTGCTTCAGCCGCGCGATCGACTTGCGACCGCCTCGGCCATGAACCGCTCCAGATTGGCTTTTGGAGCTGCGGCGTCTTTTTTCGACGCCGAGAACCACCCCTGTTGTCCGTGCTGAGAAGACCGCACCCGCTGCGCGGTTTTTGAGCCGTCGTGGTTGGGAACACCACGATCAATCGCCGACAAGCGCAATGAATCAGTACACAATTTCTGCGAATCGACCATGAAGAAACTCCCTGTGACCGTGTTGTCGGGGTTCCTCGGATCGGGGAAGACGACGCTGCTCAATCATGTGCTGCGGAACCGCGAGGGACTGCGGGTCGCGGTAATCGTCAACGATATGAGTGAGGTGAACATCGACGCGCAGTTGGTCGCCAGCGGCGACGCCAGACTCAGCCGACAAGAAGAAAAACTGGTCGAGATGACGAATGGCTGCATTTGCTGCACGTTACGTGAGGATTTGCTCCGTGAAGTGGCAGCGTTGGCGCGTGAAGGCCGGTTTGACTATCTCCTGGTCGAGTCAACCGGCATCTCTGAACCAGCACCGGTTGCAGACACATTCACGTTCGGCATTGGCGACGGGGAATCTCTCTCGGATATTGCGGAACTGGACACGCTGGTCACCGTGATCGATGCCGTGAATTTCCTGAAGGATCTGCGAATCGGCAAAGACCTGCAAAGCACCGGGCAGGCGGCCCACGAGGAAGACCTGCGCACGATCGCTGACTTGCTGATCGATCAAGCAGAGTGTGCCAATGTGATCCTAATCAACAAGACCGATCTGGTTTCTCCGGAGGAGGTGCACGAGTTGGAAGCATTTCTCGAACAGCTCAACCCCTATGCTCTGATAATGAAGGCTAACTTTGCAGAGATTTCACCATCGCGAATCCTCTCGACAGGACGGTTCGATTTCGAGACGTTCAAAGGATCCAAAGGCTGGCAAGTCGCTCTCAGAGACGAGCCTCAGAGCGAGACTGACGAGTTTGGTGTTTGTAACTTTGTCTATCGGGCGAGGCGTCCGTTTCATCCCCAGCGGTTTTATGACCGGCTCTCACAAGAATGGCGGGGAGTTTTCCGCTCGAAGGGGTTCTTCTGGCTGGCATCGCGACTGGATAAAATCGGTGTCTGGTCGCAAGCGGGGCGTGTAGCGCGGCTCGATGTCGGCGGGTTTTGGTGGGCAGCAATCCCACGCGAAGAGTGGCCAGACATTCCCGCCATTCAAGAGTCGATTGCAAAAAACTGGCACCCAGAGCACGGCGACTGCCGACAGGAACTTGTCTTCATTGGCATCGACATGAATGAAGTCCAACTGCGCAGTTCCCTCGATCGCTGTTTGCTCACGGATGCCGAACTGGCTGCCGGTCCCTACGTTTGGCAATCACTGCCCGACCCATTTCCGCTCTGGAACGTTCAACGGGCGGATACTTCCGAAAGGTCTGGTGCGCCAGAGTGACTGAACGTGCTGTCCGTCAATCGGATCGTTCTGCGGTAGTGGATTGAGTATCGAGTGTGGCACACGCCCCACAGCAGGCCGCCAGCCAATCACTACAATCGACGACCTGACGCAACCGCTGGTTACTTTCGGCAAAGACGTGCGAACGATAAAGGCTATGCAGCTCTTTTGTGCTGATCGCTGGCGATCAACGCGATCCCAATCACAAAACCGATAATGCTGGCCAGCAAACAGGTTGGCGGCAGTTGCAGTAGTCGGGGACTCACTGATGCTCCCCTGCGCGAGCCGATTGCGAGACTGCACGCTGGCGACTGCTTTGGTAGAAGTTGACACAACGGGGCCTCTAAGTCGAATGGCCAAAAATCGTTTGCATCACGCATCACGCCGCCGAATTCGGCAGCGCGTACGGGCGGCATAAACGGATCGAGAGCCGGCTGGCGGGCATCTACCGGCAACCGTCGGTCAATGGCATTGTCTTCGCCGACTTTAAGAAGGTGCACTAAGCGAGCCGCATCGGCTGCGAGCATTGCAACGCGCGGCTGGCGGAGTGATGGTCCAGTTGCTGAACGCTCCCATCCGTGGCTGACGAGTCGGACTAGGCTTTGGAAAAGATCGAATCGCTCACCGTCCCGGTGCTGTCCGAGAAGGAGCGTTCGTCAATCTTCAGCGAACGCAGGATGCTCAGGAAAACGTTTGACATTCGGGCGTCCTTGCTACGCCAGAAGGTGCCGTGTTTGAGGCCCATGTTGGAGCCGCCGGCGATCAGCGTCGGCAGGTTCTTTGGATAGTGTGTCGTGCTGGCTCCGCTGCCGAACAGGAGGATCGTGTTGTCGAGCACGCTGCCCTCGATGTCTTTGTAGTCTTCGAGCCGCTTCAGGAAGTGAGCGATCTGTTCGCTGAGGAAGAGATCGTACTTGGCGAATTCGAGCTGCCCATCTTTGTCCTCAGCGTGCGAGAGGTTGTGGTGCGTTCGCGTCAGACCCAGCTTCAGCGGAAAAGTGTCGCTGATCCCCATGCCGTCTTCGCGATTGAGCATGAACGCCACCGACCGTGTGATATCCGCGTCGAACGCCAGCCCGATCAGGTCAAACATGTTGCGGTAGTACTCGGCCGGCTCCCCTTCGTTTGTCGCGTCCAAATTCAAATGCGAGTAATCCTGAGTCTTCAGTGGGATGTCGATCCACTTTTCCGACGCGACCAGCCGAGCCTCGATTTCATTCAAGGACGTGAGGTACTGATCCATCTTCTCGCGGTCAGATTGACCAAGCTGTTTGTTGAGCGATTTGGAACTTTCGAGCACGGCATCCACCAGCTTGATGCGTCGCTGAAGTTGTTCACGCTGTGACGCGAGCGACGCCTTGTCGCCGCGAAACAACCGATCGAATACGCGGCGCGGATTGTTCTCGGCAGGGATTGGTTTCCCTTCGAGGTTGTAGGAGATCGTCCCCGTCCGCGACAAAAAGCCGACGCCCGCATCAATCGACAACACCAGCGACGGCTGCCGACAGAACTGCTTCGTGTGTTGAGCCACGACTTGATCGAGCGCGACCGAGTTGAACATGCCCGGCTTCGGATTGTGCAGCGGGGCGCCCGTCAGCCACATGTCCGAGCAAAGATGCGGGTCCGCCTTCGGCCCGTTCGGATGGTGCAGCCCACCGAGAAAGCTGAGCTTCTCGCGAAACGGCCGCAGCGGCTCGGTCGATTTGCCGAACTCGAATGCCCGGCCCTCGGTCTGGGGAAACCAACTCCACTCGTCGATCCCATGTTTGGGATTGGGCAACGACATGCCATTGGCCGTATACATCGCACAGAACCGCCGCGGAGTTTTCTCCGCGACTTCCTTCCCCATCGCCTCCAACAGAGGCAGCGTCAACGTGACCCCCGCCAAACCTTTGAGCACCGCACGACGACTAAGTTGATTGGAAATGGCCATGGAGCTCCTCCACGAGGAATACCTGGGAAATTCACCCGTCAGTATACCGTAAAATAACGACTCATGGCATCGACAATGTGAAAGGTGCCGGCATTGAGTCACTCATTGCTCACGACAGCCCTCTCTAATTCTTTTAGCGACTTTAACAAAACCGATTTTTGGTCAGGGCCGTTGGCTTGGTTTGTCTTCTATCGATCAAGGAGGAACGCGAGAATGCCAAGCCGCTGCTTACGGACGAATTGTGGGAACGGATCGAACCACTTTTGCCGCCGGAACCACCGAAGTCGAACGGTGGACGTCCGCGAGTGCCGAACCGTTTGACGCTTACCGGGATTCTGTTCGTATCGCCA
>VGZH01000152.1 GCA_016872645.1 Planctomycetota bacterium
CTCAAGGCGATCGCTGTCAGGCTCACCAAGATGAGTTTTTTGACGTTTTGAAATTTGTATCGGCCACCGTTTGACATGAACGCCCCTGTGAAATCGACTTCTCGATGCGAAAATCGCTTCGAGATAAGTTGCAAAGCAACAAATGGTCCCGCTTTTGCGGAGCCCCGGTACGGCAATTTATCGAGATCTGCTCGATTTCACTCCGACTTTCGACGCTTCAGGCTGTGACTTGGAAAGTCGTTGAAGCACGTTTGCCGTCGTTTCCGGCCAGACTTGAATTCGATGATCTCGCATCTTCGGAATTGGCATCGAGTCTTGTCCTGGACGGCGAATGTCCGCGTACTCCACCAAGGGCATGTGACATTCGATGCATAACCGATCGACAGCCTCGCCAGTGAGCTTGCGTTGATGACAATCCTCGGGCTCGTGACATTTGAGGCAGCGTTCCACCCAGAGCTTCTCGCGACCTCGCTCATTTCGATGCGGATCATGGCAGGTGAAACAAGTCATATCGGACTGGCGGAAGCAGGCACTGTTCTCGAGGCGTCGCTGTTGGTTGGCCGCGTGCGGATCGGGAATTGAATTCTCGACCTCAGTGTCGGCGCCAGCCTGAACAAGATACTCCGCAAGCGGCTCTCCCGGTTGATAGCGGAATCCCGTCGAGACCAGCTCCGCTTCTGAGGAGTGACATTGGGCGCAGACCGCGACAGCGAGATCTCGATGGAGCTTGGCGGGATTGGCGATCGCGTGCGGGTCCGTCTCATTAGGGTGAGCTTGATGATATTCAACGTGCTCGCGACCGGAGCCGTGGCAGCGTGAGCAGGTCACTCCCAACTGAAAATCGTCGCGAGAAAAACGGTTGAGCGTCTGTGGGACTCTCTCGAACCAAGTGGCATGGCAGTCGAGGCATCGCTCCGTAATCGGTCGCGCATAATTGAAGTTGTCACCTGCAAAATCGGAGCCTGGACTGTGTCCCCAGCGAGCGCCGTCCGTGAAGTAGCTCACTGGCAACTGGTGCAGAGCATCTTTGGTCCACGACAGAAAGCTCTGTCCCACCTTTCCCGAACCAAGCACCAAGTCCATTCGAGCTTCGTGAAGATACGACTGCCCTTGATACTCAATGTGGAGTTGTTGAAAAAAGCCGCTCGGTTTGGCAATCACTTCAAACCAGGCGTGCGGATGAAATGTTTTCACGCGGTTGTCAGGCGGCTGATATTTTGCCAGCGTGCTTTCGTGGGATGGTTCGCGGGACGTTAACAAATGCGGAGACTGCTGGAAGTCGCTCCACTGCTCTGCGTGGCATTGTCCGCACACATGAGGAGGCACAATCCCAACATCCTGCGAGCGCTTTGCCACGACCGGTCCTGGCACGTCCGGGACTCTCGGCAAGATCACTGTACCCATGAGTTGATCTCTGCGTATGCCCTCAAGCACGCCTGAGTACTCATCCGTAGACACCTCTTTGACCCTCAGCCACTTCCGGATCGGCAGAGACTCTTTGGCGATCTCCCGACGAGAATTGTCTCCTCGCCAATATGCACCGATCACGACGAACACCGCGAGCGTGCCAAGGCACAAGACGCTCCAGAGCTGCCAGTGTTTTTTCATCATGAGGACAATGCATTCAAACGGTAAACAACTCGCGAGGAAAACAAGACGGCATTTGTCATTTGCCAAAGCCAGTGTGCTGGCCACACGAGAATCAAGCATGCGAAGTGGTCAGTGGAAAGTATCAGGCCGCGTTTGCAAGGCAACACGCACCGCTGTTTTCAATTGTCCATTGACGGAAATTCCGTTGCCGCCGTGAATCGTGTCGGCCCCGGTCCAGTCGAAAAACTGGCCACCAGCTTCGCGGAGGATCGGCACCAATGCGGCAGCGTCCCAAGGATTGAGCAACGGGTCCATCATCACGTCGGCTCGGCCGGTAATGACGAGGGCGTGTCCGTAGCAATCACTCCAACCGCGAGTCTCACGGGCGACCGAATTGATTCGGTCAAAGTCAGCCTGTTTGCCGGCCACAAGCCAGTTGTTGAACGACGTCGTGCAGACCATCGCATCCTCCAGTCGATCGACCGACGAGACTCGCGTACGACGTGGTACCGCATCACCGATCTGCCACCAAGCGCCGAGTTGCTGGCCTCCGAAAATCACTTCGTTCAATGCTGGCAAGCGGCAGACTCCGGCCAGCAGTTCGCCGTCCGCTTCGAGTCCGATCAGCGTGCCGAACAACGGGACTCCATGAATAAAAGCCTTCGTCCCGTCCACCGGATCGAGCAACCAGCGGACTCCATTTCGGCCGGGTTTTTCTCCGAACTCCTCGCCGAAGACGCCGTCGTCAGAGAAGCGTTTGCAGATTCGGTCACGGATCAGTTCCTCGGCTCCGCGATCTGCCGCTGTGACTGGTGAGCGGTCGCGCTTGAGGTCGACCACTAATTCCGGGGTCAAGTAGTACGAGAGGATCAACTTCGCCGCCTCACGCGATACCGCGATCGCAAATTCCAGACGCTGGGCGATTTCAGACGGGGGCATGTTTCGGCCTTTGGTGAATTCCATGTGATGATCGAGGTTGGCTTGTGTCAGATTCGGCGGATGCCGTCAACCATGCGGATGGAAGCCAGATTGACCGGGGAACCAGCTCGCGGAGGATGAGCAACCGAGAATGAGGTACGACGTTTGAGTCGCGATATCGCTCATTCTTGCCTGCCCAGTTTCCCGATTTGATCGAGGCGAAAAGGCGGCAGTTACTCGGCGTTTCAAGAACTGCCGTCAAAAGACTCTCCCGACTTGCTCTACACTACCCTATCCGGCCGATAATATCCCCGCCTTGATGGCGAGGGCTGCTCCGCGTGGATTTGGCTCCTCGCCGTTGTTTTCGGAATATCTCCGGTGGGACAACGGCCTCGCACGTTGACTGTCCACATCCGTAATTTCTTTTCACTATGAGCCAATCCGCATCCGCTTCGCCTCACGACGTTCAATTGACTCCCTATCAGGGAGGGCTGCTTTCTCGCAGTTTTCTTGGTGTGCTGCTGGCCCAGTTTCTGGGAACGATCAACGACAACGTCTTCCGGTGGTTCATCGTGTTCGTCGGCGGACGAACCTGGGACAACGAAGCTCAAGCACTGTCGCTGGGATTGTTTTGCTTCACACTGCCGTACCTGATTTTTGTGACGATGGCCGGTTATCTTGGGGACCGCTTCAGCAAACAGAAGGTCATCGTCTATCTGAAATTCTTGGAACTGCCGCTCATGCTGCTGGGGATCGCCGGCATCATGATGCGGAATGTGCCATTTTTATTCTTCGTCGTTGCGCTGACCGGCTGCCAATGCGCGCTGTTTGGTCCGGCCAAATTTGGGGCGCTGCCTGAAATCCTGCGGCCCGACAAGTTGTCGGCGGGCAATGGAGCCATGGGGTTCGTCACTGTGATCGGCACCGCTATGGGATTGGTGGTGGCCGGAATACTCGATGACAAATCGAAGATCAATTTGTCTGATGCCGTGTCGCTCGGACAAGTGAGTTCCGAGGCGATCTTTCTGGTGTCCCTGGCCATTATTGGCTGGTTCTGCACGCTGCTGATCGCACCGTTGCCTCCCGCGGACCCGCATCGCAAGCTGGCAGCGAATCCGGTCGCCGAGACCTGGCACAATCTCAGCCAGTTGTACCGCAATCGGCCGTTATTCCTTGTCGCGCTGGGGATGGGATACTTCTGGCTGCTGGGAAGTCTAGCTCAGAACGGTGTGCTCGAATTCGGAATGAATGAACTGCAACTGTTGGACAAGACTGAGGTCACTCCGCTGCAAGCCATGCTGGTGCTCGGTGTCGCGACCGGCAGCATTCTGGCCGGGCTTTGGTCGGCAGGAAAAATTGAACTCGGAATCGTCACTGTCGGTGCGTCAGGAATGGCGAGCAGTGCGCTGCTGATGTTCGTGGTGGGTTTTCCGATAGAGTCCCCGACGCCGGAAGCGATTGAACAGACGGCTATCCGCCGACTCGATCAGCGGCTGACGAAAGCCGATGGCGAAGCGGCAAAAGAAACTGTTCGCAAGAAACATGCGGCGGAGCAGGAGAAGGCCAAAGCTAAGGGGCAAGTCTCGCTCTCGGTCTATCCAGAATTTCGAACAGAGTCCGCTAAACGAGCGATCCCGTGGGCGAGTGCCTGCCTGCTGGCGCTGGGCCTGAGTGCTGGACTATTCAACATCCCGCTCGAAGCGTTCCTGCAACATCGCAGCGATCCCAAAATGGTCGGCGTGAACATTGCCGCCAGCAACTTCATCGTCTTCTCATTCATTCTCGTGTCGTCCGGGCTGTATTACGTACTGCGCGAGGTCATCGGCCTCACTCCCACGCAAGTCTTCTTGGGGTGCGGTGCCGTCACCGTTCCGATCGCGCTCATTGTGTTTCGGCTGATCCCCAAAGAAACAATTCGCTGTTTGGTCTGGTTGCTGTTCCGCCTGATGTACAAGGTGCGTGTCTTCGGCAGCGAACACATTCCGTCGACCGGCGGCGGACTGATCGTTGCCAATCATGTCTCGTGGTTGGACGGCTTTCTGCTGATCCTCAATTCCGAACGCCCGATCCGCATGATCGCCTGGGCCGACTACGTGACGGGCCCGTTCATCGGCTGGCTGACTCGAATGTTTGGCGTGATCCCCATTAAGTCGACCGAAGGTCCGCGAGCCATCGTCACCGCGTTGAACACCGCTCGCGAGGCGATTCAAAATGGGGAGCTGGTTTGCATTTTCGCGGAAGGAGGCATCACTCGCACCGGCCAACTGCAGCCGTTCCAACGTGGCTTGCTGCGGATCATCGACGGCACCAATGCTCCAGTGATCCCGACGTACCTCGATGAGCTGTGGGGCAGCATCTTCAGTCATCGGGATGGTCGTTTCTTGTGGAAGCGTCCTCGCTGTTGGCCGTATCCCGTGACGATCGTCTTCGGCCCGCACCTCAAGAATCCAGACAATGTTACCGAAGTGCGGATGGCGGTCGAGAAGCTCGGCGTTGAAGCCTCGATTCGGCGACGCGACCACGAACTCATCCCCGCCCGGATGTTCTTGCGAAAATGCCGAACGTCGCGCTCACGTCTGAAGGTCGCCGATTCCACCGGTCAAGAACTGACCGGCAACAGAACCCTGATCGGCACACTCTGCATCAAGCGAGCCCTCGAACGCCTCTACCTGCAACCCGATGAAAAGACTGTCGGCATTTTGTTGCCACCGTCAAACGGCGGCCTGCTGGCCAACATGGCGATCACCGTGTCGGGCCGAGTTTCCGTCAACTTGAACTACACGCTCACGGACACCGACATCCGCTACTGCATCGCAGAGTCCGGCATCCGACACGTCATCACCAGCCGCAAGTTTCTCGAAAAGAAACCGGTCGTATTCGATCCCGCTACGCAGCTCATTTTTCTCGAAGACGTGAAAGAGAAACTTACGGGTGATGATAAAGTCCTGAGCGCGATCGCCGCTTATTTGCTGCCGATCTGGATTCTCGAACGCTGCTTGGGCCTGACACAAATCAAGCCAACCGATTTGATGACGATCATCTTTTCATCCGGCTCCACCGGACAGCCGAAGGGAGTGATGCTTTCGCACCACAACATCGGTTCGAACATCAGCTCGGCTGACCAACTGTTTCAGATCAAGCGGACGGACGTGATCATCGGGGTTCTGCCATTCTTTCACAGCTTTGGCTACACGCTGATGATGTGGCTGCCCATGAACGTTGATTGCGCCGCGGTCTACCACTTCAACCCGCTCGACGCCCGCACGGTCGGCGAACTGGCCCAGAAGTACAAGGGTACGATCGTGGCCGCCACACCCACGTTCCTGAAGTCATATCTCAAACGCTGCGACAAGGAGCAGTTCGCGACGCTCGATCTCGCAATCGTCGGAGCCGAGAAACTCCCGCAGCAACTCGCGGAAGAATTTCACTCGAAGTTCGGCGTGACTCCGACCGAAGGCTACGGCTGCACCGAGCTCTCGCCGTTGGCGGCCGCGAATGTCCCCGATCATCGCTCGCGCGAAGTCACGCAAATCGGCACCAAACTCGGCACCGTCGGACGAGCCGTTCCCAACGTCTGCGCGAAAGTCGTCGATGCCGACTCGTTCATTGAACTGGGCAACAACAAGCCCGGCTTGCTGCTGATCGGCGGACCGAATGTCATGCAGGGCTACCTCAATCATCCAGAAAAGACCGCCAGCGTCATTCACGACGACTATTGGTACAACACTGGCGACATCGCCGAGATCGACGACGATGGTTTCATCAGAATCACCGGGAGACTCAGCCGCTTCTCGAAAATCGGCGGCGAGATGGTCCCACACATTCGCATCGAAGAAGAATTACTGACGATCGTTGAAATTCCAGGCAGCGACGACACGGACATCAAGCTCGCCGTGACCGCTGTCCCCGACGAGAAGAAAGGGGAGCGTCTGATCGTCCTTCACAAGCGGTTGTCGAAGACGGTGGCTGAGATCCTGAAGGAATTGGGAATTCGCGAGCTGCCGAACCTTTGGATGCCATCCGCGGACAGCTTTCTGGAAGTGGAATCCATTCCGCTGCTCGGCACGGGGAAACTCGACCTCAAGGCTGTGAAGGATATGGCGCTCAAGGCATTTGGGCCTCAATGACAACCGCGGACAACTGCTTGACACCTTTCCGAATCGACCGCTAATGTTCCGCCCGCCTCAGGCAGCCAGAATTTCTGGCAACTTGAGTCAGGTCTTGCAGCCCGTCTTGCCGAAGACATGCAGGCCAACCGTCGCGACCGGCAATGGTTTCGGACACTGATTTGAATCAGCCGATCCCGTTGGCCCAGCCACTCCCCGGGGGATTAGCTCAGTTGGGAGAGCGCTTGCATGGCATGCAAGAGGTCAGGGGTTCAAGTCCCCTATCCTCCA
>VGZH01000153.1 GCA_016872645.1 Planctomycetota bacterium
TGGCATCGGGATCAACCGGCGGCACAGTGGAGGCAGCGAACGTGGCCGTCGAAGTGGGCGGTAAAGAGGTCAATGCCGTTGGGGTGCAAATCGCAGTCGAAGATTTCGCTGGGGGTCTCGGAGAGGTGGAAGACATCCTCCGTTCCTGGATTCCAGAAGCCGATTTCTTTGGCAACGATCCCGATCATCATGCCTCCGGGATGATAGAGGGCACGCCACATCGTGGCGTCAAGTTCCTTCTTCAGGCACTCCTGCTTGGGAAGCTTCTCCCCGGTGCCCCAGTTGAAAGAAACCGCCACGGCGCGCCGGGCGCCTGCCGGTGCGTTCGACACCTTGTGCAGTCCACTGGCTGTGAGCCGCTGGCCTTCGGGACTGAACGACAGGTTGATCACACCGCCAAACGGAGCGAGGTCGCCAATGTGGGAGAAAATCTCATGCAGGTCAAACCGTCGGACCTGCGAACCGTCCTCTGTTCGCCAATGAATGATGTTGCCGACGATATCACCGCTGACGAGATCGTACGAACCGGGAGCAAAGTGAACGCAGTACGGAATATGGGGATGCCCCGGCAGTTCACGGATCAGCTGCCCATCCGCAGCGGACCAGACCTTGACGAGTTTGTCGTTACCACAGGTAGCAACACGCTGTCCGTCGTGGCTGACGGCGAGCCCTCGCAGCCATCCTTGATGGGCCTGAATCGAACGCAGTGGCTTCGGCATCTCCGCTCCGGTTTCCCACGACAGCCAACGTCCGTCATAGGCACCTGAGTGCAGCGTCTGTCCATCTGGAGAGATGCCGAGAGTACGCACCCAATTGTCGTGCCCGACGAACGCCGTTTGCTTTCCACTGGCGATCTCCCAGCGCTGAATCGTGCTGTCGGTGGCTCCGGCGAAGACATACCGACCATTGGGATCGACTCGGCAGCAGAGCAGCCTTGTTGTGTGCGTCCAGTCGTGAGTCAACTTGGCGTCCTGCGGACGAAAGGTTCTGGCAACTGCAGCGGTCGAGGTGCTTTCCAGATTCATGCCAATAGCTCCTTGATGGGGCCGTAGGCTGGATCGGCGATTGGAAATGATCGTCCGGCAATTTGGAAATGACCGGATGAGTTGATACCGACCGCTCGCAAATAGGTGTGGAACAGGTGGCGATGGTCGACTTTTCGGTCGGTCACTTCGACCCCTTTGGGATCAGTCTTGCCGATGACCGCGCCGTGCTGAATGCCGCAACCCGCCATGGCGATCGACCAGGCATTGGGATAGTGGTCGCGCCCATAACCGGCGTTGATCTTTGGAGTCCGGCCGAATTCGGTCATCACGATCACCAGTGTCCGCTCCAACAATCCCCGCTGAGTCAGATCCTCCAGAAAGTGCGCAAACGGACGGTCAATGTCGGCCACATAGTGCAGGTGGAACTCAAAGTTGTTGTGATGGAAGTCCCAGCCGTCGTGCGAGACTTCCACAAATGGAACCTCCTGCTCGACCAGGCGGCGGGCCAGCAGGAGCTTCTTGCCAAACTCGGATTTTCCGTAGCTCGCCTGCACCGTTTCCGGTTCGCGTGAGATGTCGAACAGTTCACTCCGTTCCATGATTCGCTGAGCCTGAGTGAAGCTCTGCGAGTAGGCATCAATTTCCGGAGCTTCAACCCGACGGCGATGGCGTTCATTGAGAAAACGTCGAAAATCCTGACGACGCTGATCACTCTCCGGGGAGACTCCCTCGGGAAGCTTGCTGTTGCGGATTCCACCCGCTTCCGCCCCGATCGACACGCTGGCATAGGCCGGTCCTAAGTAGGCCGCGTCCCGTCCACGCCCACCGACTCCGGAAGCCATCGTGCGAATATACCCCGGCAACGGAAAGTCCGGTCGCTCCAGTCCCTTGGCGACAACGGCCCCCAGCTCGGGATACTCCGTCGCTGTGCGAGTCGTTCGCCCCGAGCGAACCAGGTTCTTCGCCAGACCGTGGTCGTCCAGGCCCGTGCTCATGCTGCGGACTAGCGCCATTCGGTGCATTTGTCGAGCCGTGTACGGGAACAGCTCTGAAATGTGAATGCCGGGGACGGACGTCGGAATCGCTTTGAACGGGCCACCGGTTTCGAGATCGGATTTGGGATCCCACGATTCGAATTGGCTGATCCCACCATCAAGAAAAATCACGACGATGGACTTTCCACGTCGAGCCACTTCGCTGGCACCCAGCTGATGCGCGAACAGTCCGGCTCCTGCAGTGACACCCAACCCGGTCCACAGATCGCCAAGGAACTGTCGACGGCCGATCATGTGTTGATTTGAGTTGCAGTGCATGTTCGGTGGAAGCATGTGTCAGGACCGGTGGATCAATGGGTGTTGACGAAGACTCACGGGATAAATCGGAACTCAGCTGAGGCGAGTACACCCCAAACCAACTCCTGTATGAGCTTTTCGCGTTCCCCAGCGTGTTGGCTGAGCAACTCACGAATCATCGTCCGCTCTTCTTCGTCGGGAAGGCGGCAGACGGAACTCAAATAGAGTTGTTCGGCGAATTGGTTTGGATCATCCAATGCGATCAATCGCTCCACCAGATTGCCTGAAGCAGGCTTCAGCCACTTCTGGTAGTCAGGATCATTCTGAATCGCGAGTGCCTGATCGACGGTCGCAAAGAAACCATCCTGGGGTGCACCGGCCGGAGCGGAGAATCGTTCGACGATCAGATCTTCGACGGTATCCCACATATTCGCCGCCACGGCCGCACTCACAAACACTTGTCGCTTGTGCACGTCATCTCGTTCCGCAGGATTGGCCTTATGGGTGGACTCCCATTCGGCGAGTGCTTTTTCCCGCACCGGTCGGTACATCTCCAACGTTGTGTACGTGGCTCCAGTGAATTGTTCCGGCGATAGACCACGAACGCTGCCAATGGCGTAGCTGCGTCGCCACGTTTTCAACAGTTCTGTCTGAAGACTGTCGAGTTGTTGCTTTTGCACATCGGATTGATCGTTCTGACCAGCTGCGATGGACTGCCGCACCTGGTCGCGCTGGGCTAACCAGTTCTTGAGCGTCGTAATTCTGGTTTTGTTTTGCTCATGGTCTGATCGCTGATCGAGCAAGGCCTGTTCGCGATGTCTCACCCGGCGCAGTACCACTCGGGCCTCGGCCACAAACTCACCCAGAGCCAGGCGACGGTTCGCCAGTGCCAGGATTCGCCCTCGCTGATCCTCAACGCGTCGCTCGGCTTTGTTCGATTCCTCCTGTTGCTCATTGACTTCGTTGTCAATGGCCGTCGCCGCTGCGGTCGCTGTCGCCAATCGAGTCTTCAGCAGATCTCTGGCTACGATCAACTCCTTGTCCTCGGGGCGTAGCAACACGATTTTCTCGGACTCAGCATGAGCCGTCTTGAGCGACGCAAGCAGTTCCTGCGTTGTCTTCTTCCGGGTCTGAATTCCCGTCAACTTCGTCGCTTGGGCGTCGCGTTCCGCCGTGTGCTTCTGCAGAGTTGCTCTTTCGGTATCCACCTGTTGCTGGATGCGATTTACATCGGCCTGAGCCTTGTTCAAGGCTGTGGTCGCTTCCTTCTTTTCTTCGTTCAGCGAAATTTCACGCGGCGTCAGTTCCCTGAGTTGACGATCAACATTAACGAGTTCAGATTCCAGTCCAGCGATTCCCCCACCAGGGCCTTGCCACGACTCCAACTGGGGCACTGTCTGAGAACGCTGATACGTCTGCGAGCGGGTGATTTGTCGCAACATCTCGCGAAGATCGTATCGGCAGGTCACCAGTTCGTTGGCCAGCAACCGCAGTAGCGCCGCCGAGACCGGGGGATTCGCTGCGTGATGCATATCGACCGGATGGACGATGCCGGTCCCCAGCAGGTTGGCCCACAGACGATTGGCCAGATTGCGGTTGAATGACTGATTCTCAGGATGTGTCGCCAGGACCGCCAACTGCTGACGACGACTGTAACGGGGGACAGCGCGGCGGTCCTTCTCCGGTGGAACTAGATAAGCATCGGCTTCGCTGACGAACATTGGTTCTGCATCCATGGCCATGGCTGTCGGCAGTATCGGCTGAGCGGGCGACTTGCCACGTTCCGGATGAAAGACCGAGGCAAACTCCAGCGGACCATCTGCTTTCTCGCCTAGCAGCGGTTTATTGTTCTGCTTGTTATCCAAAAACAGATAGGTCCGGTTGACGAACGACAGGATGCCGAAGAATTCGGACTGCTGGTAGTCGGCCACCAGTGGATGATCATGACACTGGGCACACTGGATATCGCGCCCAAAGAAAATCCGCCCAACATCCCGGGTCATCAGATTCGGGTCCGCGTCCCGATTGATAAAGAAGCTGGCCGCCGGGCGCCACTGATCTCCGGTTCCGTCAGCCGCCAGAATTTCGAGACAGAGTTCGTTGAGGGGCTTCTTGTCTGCCAGCCATTGTCGGATGAAGCTGCGAAACTCCAGAACCGAGATTTTCTCCCGCCGTTCAGTGAACATCACATCCAAGACCCGGGCGTACTGCCGCGAGAATTCATCGCGATCCAGCAGTTCGTCGATCACTTCCCGGCGGATGGCTTGTGACTCACCGGGACGCTGTTCGAGCTTTGAGAGACAGGCGCGAACCTCCTCGATCATTGGCCCTCGCCCGATCAAGTCGAGATAGATGCGCCGCAAGAACTCCAGGTCGCCCGCTGACGGAATCTCGGGGCCATGGTAGCTGGCTGCAACCACCTGATCGATGCGATCGCTGAGCGGAGGCGGTTCGTCAGCGCGACTGACGCAGGCCACAACCGCCACCAGGCATGTTGTCAACAAGACCTGCAGCGGACGGAACAGATTCGTGAGCCTTTGAACCACCACCATCAACATCTCCACCGCATTATCGCGAGCACCCGAAATCTTAGCATTCCCGGTGACCGCACGGCATTCGAAACTGACCAATTGAAGCTGCCGATACCAAAACAGTCACTATTTACCGGTTGGAACTGGATCGTCCAACCTATTCGTGAGGCAATGTCAGCTTCGACCGAACATGGTTGGCGAACGGCCAGTCTCCGGCCGCGTAATGCACCGCCAGTTCCGGTGTCTTCCGTTGAGTGCCGCCAAGCGCGAGACCCTGCATGCAGCGGTCCAGGATTCCTGTCGTTAGCAGCGTTCTTTCGACGGGATACGCGGTCTGCTCGGAGCGAATGGTTGCCTCGAACGCTTCCAACAGATACGAGAAATGCCCGAACGGCCCCCAATCCTGGAGTTTGAACCAGCAGGCCCTTGGCCGATCCTCCCCTTTCAATCGGCAGGCGAAGGCAAATCCTCCGGACCAGCCCGCCGTCATGACCACAGCCGATTTCAAGCCATCCTCGTGTTCCATCATATAGGCCGCAGGTTGATTCAGGTCGCCCTCGAATTCGGCTCGAAGCGGATCCCACGCATCGGTGTCCTCGGGTGCTCTAGGCATGGCGCGCCGTGCTGCCGCAAAGAGATCTGTGGACCAATCGCCTTCCCGCGCGGCTTCGCGAATCTGATTCTTGATCGCGACACGGACCGAACGCACGCCTGTTTCACCGCCACGGCGTCGTTCGATCATGCACTGATGAGCCTCCAGTGCATGAAAGCCATAATCTTCAAGTGGACCGTAGCCGATCGTCAGAGCGGACTCGACCTCACAGTTCACGCCTAACTCCAGCGCGGGAAACCGCCAAGTCAACGGCAGAGACGAACCAGCCAGCAGTGGGAACTTCATCTCTCGCGCGGTCTTGACCATCTCCACGGCATCCTCCCAGCGATAGGAAAGATGTTTATCGTTGAAATAGGGAACCGACTTGCCGCAGCGTCGAAACGTAGCGACAGTTTCATCAAAGAACCGTCGCCGCGGATACATCTTCTGCTGAGTCTCCTTCACACGCGGATAGTCACCGTGCTCACCGATACTCAGCACACCCGCGACCTGCACCTTTTGTGCTCCGAGTGTGATCGCCTCGTCGACCGATTGGCAGAGTCGGACGCCATGCTTGTCAGCCAGCTTTCGACTGATGTCATGAACATGCTGGGGCTGATCGACGTACATCGACACGAGCTGCAAACCCGGACCTGGGCCCTCGCCGTTGCGTTGATATCCCTCCAAAATCTTCGACACGATCACATCGGCGTGGCTGACGTTATAATAGGCGGTAATCAGAGCCGTCACGGGAAGCTTCTTTCGCGGCGGTTCCGCTGCCGACAGTCTCTTGAGTCGCGGCCAGACCGCGACGCCACCTGATGCCAGTAATGAAGAGGCGATAAAGTCGCGTCGAGATCGAGTGTTCATCGTGTCGATTCCATCTGCTGGGTCCGTTTCATCCGAGGATTTCATCCGCCGCTCTGATTCCGGACAAATACACTCCATGAGCGGTGCCAATGTCGTTCTGTTCCGTGGCTTCGCCCGCAAAGTAGAGTCTGTCCCGGAGGGGGTGAGCCAGCTCCCGGGGCTTCTGAGGATGCGAACCGGCCGGATTGAAGGAACACGATCCGAAAACGAACGGATCGGAGCCCCACCGTGTGATCTGAAAATCCTCTGGGGACGGAGTGTTCTCACTAAAGGGCACTCGTAGCGTATTCAACGCGCCGGCGACGGTCTGGTCATCGGTCGGCACTTCGATCGCGCGGCCACGATCACCGGCATTGAAGCTCAGCAGGACCGGCTTTCTTGCCGCCTGCACGAAGCTCTCCCACTCGGTCGACTCGCCGTGCTTCTCCGGAAGGTACTCCATCTAGTTAACCTGCTCGAGCCAGAAGACCTTCGGAAACTGCAAGTAGCACGTATTCACCCGTCCATCTCGAATTTCGGGATGGGATTCATCGCCGTCACCGGCAATCGCGGAACGAGTTCGACACGTCCCGCCT
>VGZH01000154.1 GCA_016872645.1 Planctomycetota bacterium
CGTCTCCGGCGACGACCTCCGTTGCGGGACCGACTCGCGACTGCAAAAACTCCGGACGACGAGCCAGACAACGGACCCGATGACCTCGCTGTTCCAGTAACGGAATCAACCGTCCGCCGACGTAACCTGTGCCGCCCGTGACCAGAACTCGCGAATCCGAAGACATTATGAAATCCCGAAAGATGAATCAGCCGCAGCGAGCCCACATTCCGATCGCATCACTCGCTGCGATCTGATTGGCGAGGGAGCGATCGAGGCGGTCCCATCGCGAATAAGGCATTGCACTCGTTTTCCAGCACCCCGCTGATGATCGTGCATTTCCAGGCGGGACTGCGGCTGACAAGTTCCTCGGCCCGGAGGTCGATTTGTCGCCAGCCGTGTTTTTGGAGAAACCGGATCGATGTTCCGGACACAACCATCGTGATGCCGCTCCACAAAATCGCCGACATGCACATTGGGCACGGCTCGGCCGTGGTGTAAAGCACCAACTCGCTGGTCGCAATTGCAGGGTGGGTTCGGAAGAGTGCGTTGATGGCGTCGATCTCACCATGCCAGATGGGATTGATCGTCGACCGATTCCAGCCCTCAGCAACGATCTCGCCGCTTTTCAGTTTTACGATGACGGCCCCGAAAGGCAAATCGGGTGTGTTGGTCGTCAGCGAGATGGCTCGCCGCATGTGGCGTTCGTGATCGAGGTTCATGCTCATGTTCCTTGGCAGCGGTTTCTGGATGACTGTCATCGCCAGCGAGTCTTGTCGGCTGGCTGTTTTAGAAGACGAAACGGTGCCAGAAGCGAATTCCACCATGAGGCGCTACTCCCGTCTGCTCGAGCCAACAAGAGGCTTAAGTCGTCCCCAATTGGCTCAGTCACTTGGTCGCGCAATGCGGTGAGCAAACTTTGCAGCAATCGGTCGGGGCGCGAGGCATCGAGCGTCTGAACCAAATTCAGCAGTCCTTGGGTCTCCAGAAGCTTTCCATCGGTCACCCGAGTCTCCGTGAGCCCATCCGTGTAAGCCAGGATCAGGTCGCCATTGTTGAGATTTAGACGGGTCTGACCGTACGCCACGTTTTCCGAGATACCTAACGGAGTGTTGAGCAGGCCTTTCGAAAGGCCGGCATTGCGGGAGATTTCGAAAAGTTCCCAAGTTTCCGTCTTTCGCCGATAGAGCAGCGGGCACGGGTGGCCCGCAATGCTCAACTGAAAAGATTGCGTGCTGGCAAAGAAGGTCCCCACGATGGCTGTGGCGAAGCTACCCTCCTGATTCAGTTCCACGAATTCTCGGTTCATACCCTCAACAAACTGAGTCTGGCTGATGCTATTGACGTATCGTCTCATCAGATCTCGCAAGCGCCGAGCAAATCCTGAAACCCGAGGCCCGTGTCCGCTGACGTCAGCAAGCAGCATTCGAGAAATGCGACCCGAGGCACAGGACGAGAGATAGTAGACGTCGCCGCCGCTAGCCGCATTTTCGTGAGGACAAGAATAAACCCACACATCCAGACCGGGCCGATGAAAGTGCTCTTCCACACCCTGGTTGCCACCCCAGATCTCCAGGCACTGCATTGTCTCAGTCATGAATCCCTCGCTGATGGCGACGTCGGCGCACGAACGGCAATCAGTGCTTGCCGGACATGTTCGTCCGAGGCGAACTGAGCCGAGAAGATTTTTCGGATGACTCCTGCTTGATCGATGACGTAAGTGACGCGACCCGGAAACAGCCCCATCGTCTTTGGAACTGCAAATGCCCTGCGCAGCGAGCCGTCGGCGTCGCTGATCAGGGGGAACGACAGATTGTGCTGTCGGACGAACGTACGATGGCTTTCCCCGGTATCACTACTGACGCCGATCACATCCGCCCCAGCGGCAATGAACTGCTCATACGAGTCGCGAAACGCGCAGGCCTCCTGCGTGCAAATCGGTGTGCCGTCTTTGGGGTAGAAGAACAGCACCAAGGCGCGCTTACCCAAAAAGTCAGCCAGACGAACTTGCATGCCCTCATGAGTCGTCGCGGAAAAGTCGGGTGCGTGGTCGCCCACTGCAAATTTTGTCATGTAGTTGCTCGCAAAACATGTGCTGTCGGTATGACTCAGTGAAACGAGGACCATGCCATCCAAAGTACCAGCCCCCCGTGCAGGTTCCATGCGGCAGTCCGCAACCAATTGGTTGAGACGAGGCGCTGATGAACAAGAGGGTCGAAGGCTTTAGACAGTAATTCGTGACACGGAACCTGAATGAGGGCCGTCGACACCCAACAGACTCCCACCAGTCCAATCCCGGCCCACAGGGACCACGGGGCAACACTCATTGGGTGGAACCAAATCAAGAGCACGGCCGTTGCCGCTTCGATCAGCATCGGCGGCCCGACCACCCAACTGGTGAGAGCCGTGTGACGCTGTTCGTATGATCGAAATTCCCGATCTCCGACGCTCGCAAAGAGCGGGTAATGCACGACCTGCACAAACCAAATGAGCCCTACCATGTAAAGGGATGATCCCAAGTGTGCCAGGAACAAAAAGCGGATGAGCGGGTCGTTCATTTAATATCGCTCAACAGAGGTTCGCTCGCTGACAACTCACACGACCATTCCTCGGATTCGATAAGGCTTTTCGTCTTTGCGTGGCGGTAAGCGAACATGGCTGCGAGCTTGCTGCGAACCAGCCAGTTGCCAAGACACCGCCCGATCACTCCCAAGGGAACTGCATATTCGACCTCGTCCCTCAAAACGGTTCCGCCGTGTCCATCGTCAAGAAAACGGTGGCGATGATACCAATAGGCGAAGGGCCCCGATTCCTGGCGATCCGCAAACAGGTGAGGCGGCTGGTACTCCGTGTGAACAGCGACCCATCGGATCGGAACAAGCCCCAGGATTCGCCCGCCTAACACAACCCTGCTGCCGATCTGCAGCGACTCGCTGGACTCGACGACATTCATCTTCTCCCAGGGTGGAATCAAATGCCGCAGCGCATCCGGGCTTTCATGAAAGGCAAAGACAACCTCAGGCGGGGCTTTGATCGAGCTTTCCATGACAAATTGCCTTCGTAGCAACGCGCCGGGTCGCTGATCCTCCTTGCGATGCTTGGCCGCATCTCTAAGGATCATCGCGAACGGAATCCACCAAATCAGATCGTTGGTGAGGATCGTCAAGCCAAACAGCGGCGGAAATGTTCCTCGCAAAAGAGCCACGACGAACCCGATCGGGCCGAGGACTTTACCGAGCAAACCCACGATCACAATCGGCCAATGTGTTCGCGAGTCACCGGCTGCGATGAGGTAGCCGATTCCGTACACGCCAACGATCATCCCCACGCACTGCCAGATTTCGGGATAATTCAGACGTTCGATGCCGCAGACATCGAACAGCAGATGCGGAAATACGATCATCGCCGCACCCCACAGCAGGTTGTAGACCCCTGCTGCAACAAGCCATCGGCTGGCCCACACAGGTGCTTCAGTTCGTCCAGTGAGTGTGCTCATCAGATTATCCAGAAGTTAGCGGGAGCGGACAGAACCTAAACCACCATCGATTCCCAGCACCTGGCCTGTGACCCAACTCTGTTCTGGGCTTAATAGCCACTCGATGGCTGCGGCGACGTCTTCCGGCTCACCGATCCTCCCCAGAGGATGCATCGCGGTCGAGGCCTTCAATGCGACTTCGTTGGCAGTCAGGCGAGAAGTCATCGGTGTTCGAACCAAGCCGGGAGCGACACAATTGACTCGGATGTGGCGAGGACCATAGGTCGCGGCTGCCGAGAGAGTCAGGCCGATAACCCCAGCCTTGGCCGCAGCGATTGCCTCGTGGTTGGCGAAGCCAATTCGGGCCGCTGCCGACGACACCAGAACAATCGACCCGCCTGGAGTCATCATGGCCTTGGCCCCAGCTCTCACGACCGCGAATGCCGTGGTCAAGTTCGTCGCACAGGTGGAAAACCATTCGGCGTCAGTCGTCGAGTGTGCCGGCTTGAGAAGCAACGATCCGACACAATTCGCGATTCCATCCAGTCGTCCATGCAATTGGATCGCATGTTCGACGCAGGCTTCGACTTCATCAAACCGGGTTGCATCGAGTGGATAGGCGGTTGAATGCAGTTCCTCGGCCAGCAACTGCAACTTCTCCACATTGCGACCGGCAATGGTCAGACGTGCCCCGCGCATTACCAGTCGGCGACAGAGCCTTTCGCCGATACCGCCCGTCGCACCGAAGACCAGATAGGAAGACGCTGAGTTGGTGTCTGGCGTTGGCATGTCATATTCTCGTCTAAAGAACAACCAGCATAGACCGTGGGGTGACTCCAGGGAGATGACTCACACGAATGCCCAACAGGAACCGCATTCGTGCGTTTTGATTTAACGTGTTCGAAGCGGAAAAGTTTCTTCGGCTCGCTAGCTCGATCGACCCGTCGTTTTGGACAACGGAAACAAACGATCGCTGTATTAAACGTGAAAACACCTGAGCCGAAGAGCGGCTCAGGTGTCCTCGCGGAGTAGGCTGGAACTCCGAGAAGCCCCAGCACAGGGCATCACACACGAGCGGCACTATGGACGACAAGTGGGCTGAGCGACGAAGTATGTCACTCGACCGGTCGTCGGGCACACGTGGGCGACATACTGAACCTTCGCTGGAGCGACATGCGATGTCTTGGCGGTCGCCGGCGGAGGCAGCATCACGCTGTCAATCACATGGATGACTCCATTCGACGCATCGATGTCGGTTGCGATGAGTCCCGCTCCGTTGATGGTCGCCGCACCGTTCTTGATCGCGGCGGTCAGCATACCCCCCTGAACGGACTTCAGTTCCTTCTTGCTCAGCACGTCATTCGAGAACACGCGACCGGGAACGACGTGGAACTTCAGGATTGACGCCAACTTCTCTTTATTCTCTGGCTTGAGCAGGCTCTCGACCGTTCCGGCTGGAAGTTTTGCAAATGCGTCGTCCGTGGGTGCGAACACGGTCAAAGGCTTGTCACCGGACAGCACTTCCACCAGCCCGGCAGCTTTTGCAGCGGCGAGGAGCGTCTTGAAGGTTCCCGCCTTGTCCGCCGTAGCCGGGATGTTATCGCCAGACGGCAACAGGACTTGATCGACGACGTGAATGATTCCATTCGAGCAATTAATGTCAGCTTTCACGACCGTCGCTTGATCGACCTGCACTTTCCCTTCTTCGACCTTGATGTTGACACGTTGACCATTCACCGTCGCGGCCGCGTTCAGTTTCACAACTTGAGCCGCCGCCACCTTGCCAGACACCACGTGATACGTCAGCACCGACACAAGCTGGGACTTGTTTTCCGGCTTCAGCAACGTCTCGACAGTTCCGGCGGGCAACTTCGCGAACGCTTCGTCAGTCGGAGCGAAGACCGTGAACGGTCCTTTGCCTTGCAGAGTTTCGACCAAACCGCCCGCCTTCAAGGCCGCGGCCAAAGTCTTGAACGAACCGGCCTCGACCGCCGTGGTCACGATGTCCTTTTCAGCGGCATTCGCGGTCGCGAACGATCCCTGGAAAACACCGATTGCGGCCATCGCCGCCAAACTCAAGAAAAACCTTCGACTCGACATCACACACTCTCCTTGCTGGGGTTTTGATTGGCGAACGCCAATTCGACGGAATTCGCTGGTTCGCAAATCGTTCAAAACGTTCATGTAATTCAAACCGGTAAGCTTCCGGCGTCTTAACTCACATTTTTAGAAATTTCGAAAGACTGCATTCAGCAGAGGAATTGCGGAGCGTTCGCTCGCGGCTCGCAGATTGGCTTGCTCTATTGAGAACCGGCGAACGCTCGCCGCATGGCCGAGTCGTTCACAGCCGTGTTCGGCCCCTCTTCCAGCAGACTTTTCACTGTCCGCTCGCGATAGTCGAAGATCGCCTTCAAATCGCGTCGCACCATAAACCCGTGCATCGCTCGGCCAATCCAGCCAAGCGGCAGGCGATAATTCACCTCGTCGATCATGCGTGTAGAGTCACCGACCGCTTCAAAAGTGTGTCGATGGTGCCACAGCAAATAAGGGCCACGCAACTGCATATCGACGAATTCAAACGGCGGGTTCCAGACCGTAATTGCTGTCGTCCAGTTGATCGGCAAGCCGTGAACTCGCAACGCGTATTGAATAATCGTGCCGACTCGCATGTCGATGTTACCTGGTGTGAGGATCTCGAAACGCAGCCAAGGTGGAGTCAATGTTTCGAGATTCCGCGCGTCGGCGAAGAAAGGAAAAACTTCGTCGAGCGGCCGGTGAATCGTTTGTTCGCGGATCAGTCGATAGCTGCTCATGGTAACTTGGGTGACGGCGTCTCACGATACAAGACCGCTCGCAAGGCCGATTCCGAGTCAGGATGTTCAAATTTAAAACCGCACTTCTGGAGCTGCTCAGGGTCAACGCGAATGCTGGCGAGAAGAAGCTCGTCCGCCATTTCGCTCAGAACCAGCCGAGCCATAAATCCACGAAGCAGAAAGATCGTCGGTCACCGCAGCTCTCGGACCAGCGCGTGTAAATCCCGCTTTGATGACCGCATCCGGAGCGACTGTAGTCACCGGCCCGGTCAGCGAGTCCTCTTCGACAGCGAACAAAATCGAACGGACTAGGTCCGGCAGCGAAATCCAGCTCCAATGCTTCCGCCCGCTGCCGATTTTCCCCCCGAGGCCGAACCGGAACGGCAGCAACATGTGATTGAGAGCACAACAGGCCTCCAATCGCTTGTTCGAGTTGTCGCTGGTGTCACGATCGAACATACCTGGCTTTGATTTCTGCTGCGGTCTTTTACTTTTGATCCTCCGGA
>VGZH01000155.1 GCA_016872645.1 Planctomycetota bacterium
GTGCCCAGGGCGGCCAGCGACTCGACACACCGGAACTGGAGATCACGTATCAGCCAGTCGACTATCCGCACGCGCCGAACGTCGATCTACTTGTTCCACCACCCTCCTCGAAAGATGTCCGACGCGAATGACACACGGACCTGCCCCGGCATCAGGCGACCGCGAAACGTGGAGAAACATTCATGAACTCAACATCCAGCGGTCGTGAGTTCCTGCAACAGACATCAAGGGCTGCTCACCAAGATCTATCGTGAGCCGTTGCGACCACACCGATGCCCAGGTCAGCCTTAAAGCAGCTCGGCGGGCACTTCGCCGCCGGGAACGAGGTGAGTCGGCCGCCCCGTCAAATCCATGATCGTGTCATCGACCCGCAGGCCCATGGCGTGGTAGACAATGGCACAGAAGTCTTCTACACCGACCTTACGTTCAATGGGATACTCAGCCTTGTCGTTCGTCGCGCCGATGACCTGCCCATGTCGGTAGCCGCCACCTGCCAGCAGAATGCTCTGCGCCTGCGGCCAATGATCGCGGCCGGCGTTGTCATTGATTCGCGGCGTATGGCCAAACTCTCCGGCCACTACGACCAGAGTATCGTCGAGCATTCCGCGGTCGGCGAGGTCCTGAATCAGAACTCCAACCGCCTTGTCGTGTCGTGGCAGTTTATTCTGTAATGCGCCGGTGATGTTTGAATGATCGTCAAAATATCCGGTGTTGAGAGACACGTACCGCACACCAGCCTCGATCAGCCGCCTTGCCAGAAGTGCCTGCTCACCCCAGCCAGAACCGTAACGTTCCCGGAGAACAGCGTTTTCTTCCGTAACATCAAATGCCCTGCGAACTCGCCCAGAAAGAACAAGGTCCATCGCCTGATGATCAACAGCATCTAATTGATCGAACAAGCGGTTTCGGTCGACCTGACGCTTCAAACTGTCCAGCTGAGTCCTCAATGAGACTCGATCCATCATTCGATTTCGCGACAAACCGTCGACGAGCGAAAAGCTGTTGTGGTCTCCGGTCGGCAACTGGCCCGCTTCATTGCCGTAACTGAAATCGCCGTAACGGAAAGGATTCGTGTTCACTCCCAGCCATGCACCGCCGTGAAAGCCGAAGCCGCCGTCGTTCATGTTGACGTTCGCGAGGGCTCCTGGCTGAGTCGGGCCCAGCAGATGTGAAGCGACCGCGCCCATCGATGGATAGCGAGGAATCCGATCATTGCCGGTTGCACCAAGTCGACCTGTCAGCATCCAATGTGCGGCTGCCCAGTGGTCGCCATTCCCGTGAGAAAAACTGCGAATCACTGTGCACTGATTCATCACCTTCGCGTGTTCCGGGAGAAGTTCGCAAACGTCGAGTCCCGGAAGGCTGGAGGCGACAGAAGCAAACGGCCCTCGATATTCCCGAGGAGCACCGGGCTTCATATCGAACGTATCCAGTTGCGACGGCCCACCGTGCATCCACACCAGAATTACCGACTTCTTCGAATGAGCGGCCGGATGGAGCATTCGCCCCTGCTCGGCTTGCAGCAATTGCGGGAGACTCAGGCCGAATGCCCCCAACGCTCCGATTTGCAGCATCTTCCGGCGAGACATTCCGTCGCAGAACTGACGGCGATCTGAGGGCTGACTGACAATATTCAGCACGGCGGGCTCCGAAGGATTCTGGGCAGGAATTGTGGCAGGAAGATTGGCGGGACGCCCATTATATTCGAGTCTATCTGATCGCAAACTGAACGCAAATCCGCAATTCCCTTCACACGGAATTTTTTTCTTCTGCGAGGTGTGCATGATGACTCAGTTCACACGACGCGAGTGGCTTACGGCAGCCTCTTCGGCTGCGACGATGGCGATGCCGTGGCCGATGGTGAGTTTCGGTGCGGATTCCGCAACGAAGGAAGCCATCAACATCGGCTCGCGGCGGGAACTCTTTGTCGACGACTTCCTCATCGAGAAATTGGTCGATGCGAAGTTCGTGGCGCATCAGCCGGAGGCTCAGGAGGCGGTGATCGCGTGCGAGGAGCCGTGGGAGGGGAACACGTCAGCATACTTCACGCTGTTTCAAGACGGCGAGCTGTTTCGGATGTACTACCGCGGCAGCCATTGGGATGTTGCGGCCAAGAAGGAGACACATCCGGAGTTCACTTGTTACGCGGAGAGTCGCGACGGCCTCTCGTGGACAAAGCCGAAACTGGGGTTATTCGAGTTCAACGGGTCGAAGGAGAACAACATCGTTTGGACCGGCGACGGGACGCACTGCTTCACACCGTTCAAGGACCAGAACCCCGATTGTTTGGCCGACGCGAAGTACAAGGCCTTGTCCGGGATTCCCAAACGGAGCTTACATGCGTACCAGTCGGCGGACGGAATTCGCTGGAAACGGATTCGCTCGGAGCCGGTCATCACGGAAGGGGCGTTTGATTCGCAGAACCTCGCGTTCTGGGACACCGAGCGGAATTGCTACGTCGATTATCACCGCACGAAGGCGGATGGCGTGCGGCACATCATGACGGCAACGTCGAGCGACTTCCTGAACTGGACGAAGCCCGTGCTGCTCAACTTCGGCGATGCACCGAGCGAGCACCTTTACACGAACGCCATCCAGCAGTACGTCCGCGCGCCGCACTTGTTAATCGGCTTCCCGACGCGGTTTCAGCCGAAGACGCAGCAAGTCGAACCGGTCTTCATGACCAGCCGCGACGGACTCCGTTTCAAACGCTGGCCGGACGCCCTCATCCCGATCACCGCCCCCGCCGAGCGCGACGGCAACCGCAGCAACTACATGACGTGGGGCCTGCTGCAACTCCCCGGCCGCCCGAACGAACTCTCGGTCTACGCCACCGAACGCTACTACGCCGGCCCCGGTAGTCGCGTCCGCCGCTTCACCTTCCGCACCGACGGATTCGTCTCAATTCACGCAGAGGCCAAGAGCGAGTTGCTTACGAAACCGGTCATCTTCACCGGGAAGCAACTGACGCTGAACTTCAAGACGGCGGCCACCGGCAGTGTGAAAGCCGAACTGCAAGACGCCTCCGGAAAACCGATCCCCGGCTTCGCACTCGCCGATTGCAAGACGCTCCAGGGCGACGCAATCGACCAACCGGTGACGTGGCACGCCGACCTGTCGAAACTCAGCGGCCAACCCGTGCGAATCCGCTTCGTCTTGGAAAACACCGACCTCTTCGCGATGAAGTTCGTGTGATGAGTTCGGAAGAGACTTCAAGACCCGCATACGCAAGATGGGAGAACGACGATGCGATTCACCCCGCTTTTTTCGCTGATGATAGTTGGTGTCGTGCTGATTGAGTTTGCTGGACGAGCCGTATCGGATGACATCGAGGTTCACAAGACGTCGAACGAGCGAGAGCGAAAAGTCGGAGCGGCCTGGACGACGCACGGCGGGGAGTCGTTGATTGCCAGGTATGCGCCGGTGAATATCGTCCCGGTTGGTTCACCTGCGACTTTGCAAAATCTGGCGCAAGGCCTCAAGTATCAGTGCGTCACGGCGCCCAATTATTGGGGGTGGAAGAACCCGCAGCATGGCGACCTGGGGCAGTTGACCGACGGAAAGATTGTCGAAACGTGGCGGACGAAAGCGGGTGAGATTTACTCTCTGCCCAGTTCGATGGGATGGAGCAGCACGGCGCCAATCGTTGTGTTTGATCTGGGAAGCGTGCAGTCGATCGGCGGTATTGGACTGCACACCGTGCTTTCCTTGTGGGGTCCGTGGTGGCCGGCGACGGTCACGGTGCTCGTGAGTGATGACAACAAGAACTTCTACCAGGCTGGTTCCATAAAAAAGATAACCCCCAATCAGCTCGATCCCGTCATCCCGGATGCTGCTGTGCAGGCATCGATCGATCGGGTGCTGACTGAGCGGGGTCATCAACCTTCCACGCACTGGCTGCGACTCAACGGATTATCCGGCCGCGGACGATACGTCGCGTTGGTGATGTCGCCAGTGGCGGACACCGGAACCATTGTGATCGACGAGGTGGAAATTTATCCCGGCTCAGCCGAGGCACTCAGAACGCCGCGACCGGCGCAGGTTTTCACCGAAGGGCCGGCAGGTTGGAAGAGCTATCGCCTGTTTCAGGCGATCGACGAGCGCGTCACGCGAGACATCGGTGCGCTGCGTGAGAGCGTTGGGGCCAGTTCTGTTTCGCAGGAGCAAAAAGCCGCCCTGGAACAAAAACTGCATAAGTTGGATGCCAGGCGAACTGAGTTGCCAGTGCCATCGTCGAAGGGGTTCCGGGCGATCTTGCCACTGAACGACTTGCACCGCGAGGTATTTGCGGTGCAAGCCGAGTTGTGGCGTGGGCAAGGCCTGCCGCCGATCGCGGTTTGGCATTCTCACCGCTGGGATCCGCTCTTGCCGATCCTGCAACCAGATCGGCAATCGGCCCGGCTTCGCATCGTGCTGGAGAAGAACGCTGTTCGCAGCGATGTGTTGAATCTGAGCAATACGGAAAGCAGGCCGCGGACCGTCAGACTGCGAGGATTGTCGAGCCAGCAATTTGATGTGTTCGACGTTCCGTTGGTCGATACGCACGCTCTGGAGCCGGTCGCCTCGGCATTGGTTCCTCTGTCAATAATCGAAGACGCCTGGCAGGTCGAGATTCCGGCAGGCATGACACGGCAGATCTGGATTCGCTGTCGGTCCAGGGATCTCCAGTCGGGGCGGTCAGAGTCGATGATCAAGCTGACGTCGCCGGACGATCCCGCATGGTTCACCGAGGTCCCCATGACGTTGGAAGTTGTCAACGTCCGATTGCCGGACGCGTTTTCGCTGCACCTAGGCGGATGGGACTATCCATCGGCGGGGACCTATCAAGTGACCCAGCAAAATCTGGGACCGTATATAGCGATGCTTCGTCAGTACGGCGTGAACACCACTTGGTCGTCCAACGCGCTGCCGACGGGGCAGTACGACGCCGAGGGAAATCTCGTCGCGCCGCCGTCCCGCGCGGCGATGGACGGGTGGCTGGCCCGCTTTCCCGACGCCAAGTTGTACTGTTCTACGGCGTTCGGCGACGTTGCGATGGACGATCCGCATCGCGACAAGAAACGTGCGGCCTGGGCGGCGGATTGGTCGGCATACTTGCAATCGAAACAAATCAGCCCGGATCGGGTGGCAATTTTGATTCGTGATGAGCCCATTAGCGAAGAGGAGCTAAAGATCATTTTGGACGTTGGCCGGGCGATAAAACGCGGCGAGCCACGCTTCAAAATTTTCAACGACTTGCACTGGTCCGATCCGACTGCGGCGCCGCCCGTCATTGACTCGGTCATGCGTGAGGCTTGCGACATCCAGTGTTTTGGCGCGGAGCATTACTTGAGGAGCGGCGAGGCCAACGCTCGCTTCATGGAGCGTCACCAGCGTCCTGATCTGCAGTGGTGGTGCTACACCGGCGGCAGCAGCCATCGGCTGGCCGATCCGTATGTCGCTTTTTTGCTGCGGTCATGGTTTTGCTTCGATCGCGGTCTGACGGGCGCTCACTTTTGGGCGTTTTGCGATGGACACGGTGGGTTCTCGTGGAATGAATATCTCAACGATGGCCCGACCCGCTCGCCGCTGTATTTGCAACTCGATGGCGTGCTGGCGAGCAAGTCGATGGAGGCCATGCGTGAAGGGGCGCAGGATTATGAACTGTTGATGATGCTTCGCCAGCAGGCGCAGCGATCGGGCGATGCGGCGGAAATACAACGAATACTAACCGACGAGGTCGCCAACGTGCTTCAGGCACACCGCGTCGATCAGTGGAATTGGAACGTCTCGAAGGATCGATCCGTTGCCGACGCGGTTCGTATTCGGGTGCTGCGACAACTTGAACAGAAATGACTGCGTATTGGAGTGTTTTCACCAACTGAAGACTCCCCATGAAGACGGAGCTTCTTACCTCGTTCATTAGGAATCAGAAGACAACGATGCGACCAATGTCACGATTGCCAGGAGCGCTGACTGTTTTTGCCCTGCTGGCGCTGCTTCGCGTCGATAGCAACGAACTCCCGATCAAAGACTGACCAATCAAAGCGGGCAACGATCAAGCCGATCACTTCATCCTGTTTTCATCCAACGACAACGGCAAGACGTTCGACCGCATCCGCGACTTCGGCGAGATGTACATGTCGCTGCTGAGGCTGCGCGACCAGCGACTCCTGCTCACCTTCACCGTCCGCGACCTGCATCCGCCGCTTGGTGTGCGTGCTTTGCTCGGTACTGAAACCGACGACGGTTTCGAGTTCGACTTCGCGCATGACCGGCTGATGCTCGATACCCGCACCCCCATCGGCAAGTACCAAGGGGGCGGCTTTGGTCCCACCGTGCAACTCGACGACGGCACGCTCGTCACGTCGTACTCATACCGCGGCGACGACGACAAAACGCATCTGGAAGTCATCCGCTGGAAGGCTCCGTCGACAAATGCATTCGGCGGGGGGCAGAAGGAAAATTCCGAGTGAGTCCGTTGATCTTGAGATATGCCGAATCTGAGGTCCGCCGTCCAGGTAGTCCGTCACCTGCCGGTCGCCTTAACATTGGGAACTCGGCCAAGTCGATGTTCATGTTCATAATTCGAGTAGGATGTTAAGGCGACCGGCAGGATGGAACTTACCATCCGCAATTTGTACGACGGACTTCCAGTCCGTCGTACCGATAGATTCATTTCTGCCGGTCGCCGAAAGTAACTTTGAATTCCACCAAAACTCTTGCGATAGGAAACCGCATGACGAAC
>VGZH01000156.1 GCA_016872645.1 Planctomycetota bacterium
CCCAGCGCGAGATGGTCCGCGTCCTTCAACCTTACATGCAACTCTGGGCAGAGATGGAGAAGTACACCAGCGGCGACGGCTACCTGGACAAGCTCTGTATGGAACTCGTGGGACTCGACTCCAGCCGATGCCGCCCACCCACCCGTGACGTCCGCCAGAAATTCCGTGAGGCAGCGCGGCGGATGCTGTTCGATTGCGGGACGCCCCGTGTCGTGGAGCGATAACACCACATCACGTCGGGCTGGACTGTAGGTGCGGTCGGCCGAGCGATTCTTGAAACCCAAGCGCACGTCAACCATGAAACACTCCCTCGCCCTTCCTGACACCTTTGTTTTCCTCGGAACAATCAGCAGGGACTCCTTTCCGCTCGCTGCGATTCTCCTCCTCTTGTCCCTGCTGACGGCTCTGGCGCACGGCCAGAACCTTGCGCTCCAGAAGCGGTACACGCTGCTTCCCGAACCGAACTACCAGCGGCCTGCCCGAGCGCCGGCGGACTGGACTCACCTGACAGACGGAAAGCTCGGGGACGCGGATATCCCAACATCTACGGCGACCTGTCAGCTGGCAGCGGCGCGAACGCAATCAAACGTGATATCAAGTTCGGCCGCGAGTTCCTCATCCGCTGGGCCGACCGACTGATGTTTGGGTCCGACTACCTGGCCCCCGGCCAGGAGGTTCCGCAATTGGCGCTCTATTGCCAGATCGAACTTCCGGACGAAGTGCAGGCGAAAATCTTCCGCGACAACGCGAGGCGGATTCTGGGTTTCTAAGCAAGAACGCCCGCATCGCCCGCAATCGCATCGTTTACCGCCCAGCCGGCGCCTTCGGCTGGGCGGTAAACGAACTGGCAGGATCACGAAGAGTGATTCTCATCTCCCGTGAACGCTTACAAGATTGGCTAATGTACGTGGTCGTGGTCCGTCGGAGTTTGGCGCCGTCGACTACAAATGAATTGATTGGCCCGGTACGATTCTGATTGGGACAGCAAACGCGAAACTCCATCAAGAGCCGATTGAACGATGCTTCATCCACTGAAACACAGCCGACGTGAATTTCTGATCGCCTCAGCCACCGCATCGACCAGCGTGCTGTGCAGTCGCAACAGCATCGCTCTCGCATCAGCGGATGAGAATGGGAAATTCGTGTTGCACGCGTGGGAGCGAGATGCGCGCAATCCGATCTTTGTTCCCCGATCCGATTTTGATTCGAGCGGTGCGCAGGGGCCGTTTGTCGTCCTGTATGATGGGCAATGGTGGATGTTTTATGCGGGAATCGGCAAGGACGGCCTGCAGCGGATCTGCCTGGCGACGGCGAACCCTGAAAAGCCGACGGAATGGGAGCGGCATGGGCCGATTCTCGATCTGGGACCGAAAGACTCGTTCGACGAACGATCGGCCACATACCCTTGCGTCCATCGCATCGGGGGAAAGTGGCACCTCTATTACTCCGGGAAAAGCAGTCGCGAGAACAAGTTCCATTTTTCCAATTACTGGGGCATTGGTCTGGCGCAGAGCGACGATCTGCGGCATTGGAAAAAGCACTCGTCCGAACCGGTCCTTCAGGGAGACGGTGTCCAGGAGTATCCCGACTGTCAGGCGCTCGTCGGCCTGGGAAACATCATCCCAATTCCGCAGCCTGATGGCCGGATGTTGTACCGACTGTACTACACTCTGTTGCCGGGACTGAGGGACCCCAACTATCTGGCCAACGGAACCTGGCACGTCATCGAGCACAAAGTCTGTGTCGCAGCACATTCGTGGGATGGCATCGAATGGAGTGATCGACAGATCGTCCTCGAACGTCGCCGCAATGTGCCGACGGAAGACATCGGCGTGGTGGGACTCAACGTCTGGAAGACGAAGAATGGATACCGCGGCATCTATACCGGCCTGGGTACGAAGTTCAAGACCTATGCCCTGGCGGAGGCCGCCAGCGCCGACGGCCTCACGTGGAATCGTGGCGGCGACCACAACAACGTCTCCTTGACGCTGCAACCGGGGAAGTGGGACAGCGGCATGATCGGTTATCCCTGCGTGCTGCCCGAAAACGGTTTCATTCGGCTGTTCTATAACGGAGCCGGCGGCGGCGGAACCGGTGTGGGCATGGCCGTGGCGGCCAAGGTTGAAAACGATTAGTTCAATCGAGAACTGATCGTCCATCACGATGACAACGCCGCTTCAGAGCCTGTGGCAGAACGACGATGAAGTCCGAACCACTCCCAAGTATACTCCCGGCGCGACCTGTGACTTTTAAGAGAGAATCGAACCGATGATCTTCCGTATTCCAATCCAATGGCCTGCCTTACTTGTTGCACTCACGCTTGTCGCCAACTCAGCTTCTGCGCATGACGGTCCTGATCCGGTGGCACATTGGGTGTTTGCATCGAGCCGGATGAAGGACAACGTCCTGCGGGCGAAGATCGGTCCGGATTGCAAGGTTACAGGTACCGCGAGGTTCAGCGGCGATGAGGTTGGCAGCACGCTGCATTTCGGACAGCGCAATCGCTGTGTCGTTGCCGAAGATTATAAGACGCTCAATTCGCTGCTTCCAAAAAACGTGATGACCGTTTCGGCCTGGGTTGCGGTGGATGAACCGCAGAAATGGGGCGGCATCGTCGGCACGATCGAAGATAACGGCAACACGGAACGCGGCTGGCTGCTGGGGCACAACGAAACGGTGTTCACGTTCGTACTGTCCACGACCGGCGCCGACGATGGCGACGGAAAACAAACCGTGCTGGCGGGCAAGACGAAGTGGGAAACTGGTCGGCTCTATCACGTTGCGGCAGTGTTCGACGGGATGAAAGCCGAACTGTACGTCAACGGAAACCTGGAAGCGTCGTCGGCCGATCAGTTCGGCGATTTGCTGTACCCCTCGGCGGCATCATTCGTGATCGGCAGTTTTCATGATCACAACGAAGATTATCGCCTGAAGGGCCGCATTCACGAAATCAAATTATTCGATCTGGCAGCGAAAGATGCCTGGGTGAAGCACGAGTTCGAACACAAGATGCAGCTCGCCGCGCTGGAGGCTCGGCCAATCATTGCGAAAGACGGCTTCGTCGTCGCGCCGTATCTTCAGTTTGGAACTCAGACCAGTATGACCATCATGTGGCGCACGGCTGGCCTCGCAACGAGTACCGTGCGTTTCGGCGACACATCCGAATGCTCACAACAGAAGACTGTCGACGGCCAGCATGAGATTCATGAAGTGAAGCTCGACGGTTTGGAACCGGAGACTCAGTACTTCTACGCCGTCGAATCGGCTCAGGCCGATGGCTCAGTTGTTGAAAGCGATGTGTTCACGTTTTCCACTGCTGTGCTGAAAGAGACGCCGTTCGCATTCGCGGTGTTCGGCGATACTCAGGGAAACCCGAAAGTTTCGAGTACGTTTGCTGAAATGGCCTGGGCTCAGCGGCCGAACTTCGTCGTTCACGCAGGAGACCTGGTCGATAAAGGCTCGAACCCCAAACACTGGACCGAACACTTTTTTCCCGGAATGCGACCGCTGATCGCACGCGTACCGTTCTACCCGGTGATCGGCAACCACGAAGAGAACTCACACAACTATTACGACTACGTCTCGCTGCCCGCGCCGGAATACTTCTATCGGTTCGAATATGGCAACGCCGAGTTCTTCATGATCGATTCCAACAAGAACATGGAACCCGGCTCGGAACAGTTCAAGTGGCTGAAGACCGCTTTGGCCGATTCCAAAGCCACCTGGAAAATTGCGATGCACCATCACCCCCCGTACTCCTCTGATGAAGACGACTACGGCAATCTCTGGAAGACTCGCAAGTCCACACGCGGCGACCTGCGTGCTCGCCAGTTAACAGAACTCTATGACCAATTCAAAGTGGACATCGTCTGGAACGGCCACATTCACAGCTACGAACGCACCTGGCCCGTGCGAGCCGGCAAGGCCACTGAACGGGACGGTACGATTTACATGATCACCGGCGGTGCCGGCGGAGGACTCGAAACTGCCGGTCCGTTCCGCCCGAATTTCACAAACAATGTGAAACGCGGCCATCACTACTGCATGGTCTTCATCAACGGCCGCACTCTGGAAATGAGAGCCTTCGACCTGGAGGGCCGACTCTTCGACACAGTCACACTGAAGAAAATCTGAATTACTCACCCTATGGGAATTCACGGTTTGACAATCGTGAGCGGAGGTGTGGCAATCCTTTTGTGCCCCGTGGCTTTATGGTATCACCGTGGACAACGGCCTCAGGTTCCTTGCGACGAAGCAGGAGCCCGACGGATCCTTTTCGACGGTATCCCATGCCAAACCGGGAATCACCGGGTCTGGGCACCCGCCCCGGTCCAATATCTATCTCTACGGATGCCTCAATCCATTCAATCCATGAGGATATGATGTATCTCAGACCTGCCATTCAGCCCAGGCAAAGTAAAGAGAGAATCCGCTATGTCTGATCAATATCGCCAAGTTGTGCTCCTTCTATTACTGCTCGCGCTGTCGTTCGGATCGCTATCGGTGGCTGCCGCCGAGACGACAACCGTCCAGCTCACCGTGGCCGAACCGAGTGGCGCAGCGCGGAGCAACTGGCCAGTCACGTCAGGAATTCCGCTCGGCCAGGGAATCGTGCGTGACGGAGAACAGGCTGCATTGTTCGCGGGCGACGGACTTCAGATCCTGTTGCAGACCGAGGTGCTGTCCCGATGGCCCGACGGTTCCGCGCGCTGGCTGCTGCTGGATTTCCAGATCGATATCGCCGCGGGCGAAACCAAACGACTGACGCTGCATTGCGGCAGTGACGTCGGACGCGCCCCGATTACGAATGGCGTACAGGCCGTATCCAGGGACGAAACGGTCGTCATTGACACTGGCCCCATGCGGGTTGCTGTCTCTCCGAAAAGCTTCCGTCTGCTGGATGATGTGCGGCTCGATCGTGACGGTGACGGCAGCTTCACCGACGCGGAAAGACTGACCGCCGGTGGTACGGCCGGGATCAAGATGCGCAACCCGGACGGAGAGATTTTCACAGCCGACTTGTCGGTAGCTCAGGTGGTCATTGAACAGAATGGCCCGCTACGCGCATGCGTTCGGCTGGAAGGGCAGCACGCTTCGCAGCGCGGCACGATGTTTCGTTATGTTGTCCGCATTCATGCGTTTCGCGGGCAACCTTATCTGAAGTTGTGTTACACGTTCGTGAACGACTATCAGCCTGAGTTGATGGCACGCATCGACTCGCTGGCGCTGAAATTCCAATTGCGCGACGCGGCGAATCCCGTTTATCTGACGGATGGTCGGCGGACGGACGCGGGGCGAGTGGACCAGATTGACGATCGAACCTGCGAGATTAACGGGAAGCTGTCCGGGCAACGAGCACGGGGCTGGATCGCGCAAGGAAGTCAGCACGGCGGAATGGCGGTCGGCGTGCGAGAATTCTGGCAGAACTGGCCCAAGGGATTTGAACAAAAGCCCGGCGAGTTGCAGGTCGACATCTGCCCGGATTTTCCCGCGGGCCGGTATGACAACCAGCCAATCACGGAAGAATGCAAGCTCTACTATTATCTGCGCGACGGAGTTTACTCGTTCAAGTGCGGCCAGGCTCGCACGCATGAACTCTGGGCCACCTTCTTCGGCGGCGCACCGGAACCTACCGGCCTCGACCAGTTCTTTCGCGCCGTCGAGACACCGTTGCTGGCTCAGTGCGAACCGGCGTACATCGTCGCCAGTCGGGTCAAGGGCCCGTTGTCGCCCGCCAATGCAGACAAGCATGGCGGCTATGATGCCCTCGTTGACAATTATTTCGATCAGCACCTGGCTGACCGCGATCGGGTTCGTGAGTTCGGCATGTTGAATTTCGGCGACTGGTACAACACGAATTGGGACTCCTGGGGAAACCTGGAGTACGACACGGCCCGCATTTGGTTTCAGCAATACTTGCGTACCGGAGATCGGCGGTACTTTGACCGAGCTGAACAGGCCGCCCGGCATTTCGAGGACGTGGATATTTTGCACGTCACTCATCCGGAGATTCGCAGTTTCCCAGGCACGAACGACATGCGAGCCGGCCAGGTCTGGCCGCACCTGGTTGGTCACACGGGCGGCTACTACGGGCGTTACGTCAACGGGCAATACGAGGGGCTCGCCAAGCTCAAGATGACCGGTGCCTATCAGGTGGGATTGTGGGACCACGGCCACACTTGGATCGGCGGGGTCTTCGATCACTATCTGCTGACGGGTGACCGACGCGCCCTTGAAGTCGGAATCCTGGCCAGCGACGCGATGGCTGCACTGTGCCCGACCCGCTACTCCGACCACATTCGACAGGTCGGCTGGCCGTTGCACCTGCTGTTGAACGCTTACGAGGCGACCGGCAAGGAAGAGTATCTGGCCGCGGCGGGCAAGCAGTGGAAAGTACTGAAGGACAACCTCGATCCGCGGAAGGGTTGGGTGATCATGCTGGCCCACGGTCACTGTTCGGAAGCGGCGGAATCCAAGCGATGCAGGGGCAACAACTTCTACATGTTGGGTTTCACTCTTACGGCGCTGGCCCGCTATCACCGGCTGACAGAGGATCCGGAAGTGCTCGGCGCCCTTTCCGCCGGGGTTGAGCAGATGATCCGCGAGGCCTGGAGCGAGGAGCACAAGTCGTTCTATCTGACGTCGTGTCAGCATGCG
>VGZH01000157.1 GCA_016872645.1 Planctomycetota bacterium
CACAGTCAGGCTCCAGTCTGATTCGCAAAGTTCACAGGGCAGGGGAGTCAGGTTAGCTCGTTGCTCTGATCACACAAGTCGGAAATCTGATTGACGAATTTGCGGAAGTTTAGCAGCGGTTTCGGAATTCATCGTGACTCAAGACGCGGATCGATTCACCGAAACGATGCCGAGCAGTCTGCTCGATCGATTGCCAGTTTCGTGGTCGGAAATGCAGATCAGCGAATCGTCACGAATTCGTGATAGTTCAACAGGACAAGCACGAGGTTTTCGCGGGCCCGCAATCGCGGGTCTGTTGCCGGAGCGAGTGAGCTGTTCAGCCCCGTTTTCGTCCGCGTCTGTTTAGCCGGATCGGCCAGCGCCGCAGTCTGGCGCAGCAAGAACGCTTCAGTCGTTGCAAGTTCCTCGGCGTTCGGGCTGCGATTGAGAACGCGTTCAAACAAGCTTCGCAGAAAATCGACATCGCTGGTCAGCGCGGTGCCGGCCGGAGCTTGCGACAACGTTCTCGCCAGCTTTCGGGACTGCGTCAGCGCGAGCGAACTGTTGGCGAGCGCCAGCGCCTGCTGCGGCATGATGCTGTCGGTTCGCTCGAAGCATTCGGCGGCCGAGGGGCCGTCAAAGAGTTCCAGCATCGTGGCTTGATCGTCAGGTGTGTGCCGGAAATAAAGACTGCGGCGCGGTGTCGTGTCGGCCGCTGTCGGTTCGAGTTCCGCACCGCCAAACGAACGATCGAGCCCCGAGGTCAGAGACCATATCGTGTCGCGCACCACTTCGGCCTCCATGCGACGCACGTTGGCCCGCCAGTAGAATCGGTTATCGGGATCGAGGCTCGCGTTTTGCAAGCGAGCCCGACGCGCAAGCGAGGGGTCGGAGATCGAATGGTTTTCAATCCCTCGCCCGCTCGTCGGGCGAGTGTCGAACGACGCTCGCCGATATGCCGCGCTGGTGACAATCAGACGGTGCAGACGCTTCAGACTCCAGCCGTTCTCCATGAATTCAACGGCCAACCAGTCGAGCAGGGCAGGGTGGGTGGGCGGTTTGCCGTTGAGTCCAAAGTTGGCAACGCTGGGAACGAGAGCCGTTCCAAAGTGGCGTTTCCATATGTGATTGACCGCAACGCGGGCAGTGAGCGGGTTGTCGTTACTCGTCAACCAGCGTGCGAGTGCGAGCCGGCGACCCGTGCTGGTGGTCGGATAAGTCGGGCCAAGAGAAGTGTAAGCCGTATCCTCTTTGGCGGAGTTGGCCTTTGCGGATTCGACGGCAGCGCGAGCGGTGTTGAGCTTTGCCTCGGCCGCTTTGAGAGCCTCTTGCGCCTTTGCGTCTTGAGACTTCGCAGCAGTTGTCGCGATGTCGAATTGCTGTGCGGCGCGAATCACTTCGAGTTCCGCCTTCGCAAGCGTGGCGAGTCGCTCCGCACGACTGGCGATCGTAGCTCGAAGGGCCACATCCGGTTTCTCAGACGCAGGCGTCCGAGCGAAGTGCTTTTCGACTTCCGCAGCTATGCGAGCTTCAACCGCCGTCACCTCCGCACGAGCCACTTCGATCGATTTCAACGCCAGAACTGCCTCGGACTCCGCGGTTCGCAAGGCGAGCCGCAGATCCTCGACGCTGGGCTCAAACGGGATGATCCGCAAGGATTGGAACTCAGCGACTCCCTCGTGACACCACAGCGCGAAACGACCTGGTTGGCGAGGGGTCGGCATCTGGTAGGTCAGCTTCAGCTCGCCGTTGAACCAGATTTTCAACTCCTGTCCGCGGGCGGTGATTTCCAGTGTCGCGTCTTCGTTGACCTTCACGTTGGCGGGAACGATGCCAGCGGCGGGGTAGGCCTCCGCGCCGTTGCGACGGTGAAACGCTTGCACCGTCGAGTGACCCGTGCCCAAAGCCGTGTAAACGGCTTGCGCATCTCTGAGTTCAACCATGTCGAAAAACAGACCGACCGAACCGATCGAGCCACCTGTCAGCGTGCGATATTTCAACGTCGCTTTGAAATTCTGTGGATGATTCATCTGTGTCGCGATCGTGACGAAGTGGCCAGGCGTTTTGAGCTTGAGCTTCTTATCCTCGAAGACCCAATCGCCGCTGAGGATTTTCCAGAACTCTTTGTTGTGAGTCGCGAAATCTTCGTTGAGGAACGGCTGATTCATTTCGGCTGGGTTGTTGCCGGACAATCGCGATTCGGCTGCCGCCAGTTTCGTCTTTGCAGATTCGACGGCGCTTTGTTTTTTGACAACTTCCGCTTGAGCTTGCGTGACGGCGGCGTTGGCCTGCTCGATCAAGTCTTGCCGACGTTCAGCACGCAGTTCCGGATAGAACGCTTCGAGCGGCAGCTTGATGGGTTCGATGGGGGACAACGGTAGATTCAGGACACTCGGCACGCCGGGGTTGAGTGGCTTTTCGGTCACGGGATTCTTTTCATTGCCGCGATCCAGAAGAAACGTCGGCACGGCGAGGTCGGCATCGAACACAAAATCGTCGCCATCTTTCAGCTTGTTGCCGGGAGGCGCGCCCGCCGGCCAAATGCCCGTGAGGAGATCACTCTTGCCGGCGAGCTGATCGGTGCGGACGTTGAGCGGTTCGAAGAACGCTCGCAGTCGAAAATACTCTTCTTGAGCCAGCGGGTCGTACTTGTGGTCGTGGCAGCGACAACATTTGAATGTCAGCCCGAGGAACGCAGCAGACGTGAACTCCACGGTGTCGTGCAGCCAGACATTGCGATTGAAGACGTAATAATTGCGGCCAAGAAATCCCGTCGCGCGGCCGACGTCGCGATCGCCGGGAGCGACTTCATCGGCGGCCAGCATCTCCACGATCAGACGGTCGTAGCCTTTGTCAGCCGCGAGCGATTCGATGATCCAATCGCGCCAGCGCCAGATGTGCCGGCGCGAGTTGCGAAGTTCGTTGCCGCCCCGGCTGCCGTACCAATCGCTATACCGCCAGACGTCCATCCAATGCCGCGCCCAGCGTTGCGCGTGCTCTGGTGATTCGAGCAGGCGATCGACGACCTGCTCGTAGGCATCGGGTTCGTTGTCATTGAGAAACTCCTGCAGGTCGGTGGAGGTGGGCGGTAGTCCGACGAGGTCGATGAATAGTCGTCGCAACAAGGTCGCCTTGTCCGCTTCGGGCAGAGGCGTCAGGCCACGCGATTCGTGCTCGGCAGCGATGAATGCGTCGATCGAGTTGCGCAGTTGTCCGGCCCCCTCTCCCGAAGAAAGAGGGACTGGTGGGCGAACGGGTTTGTGAAATGCCCAGTGGTCGCGAGGGTCGGCGACCGGCTCGTCGGCGGGAGCATCCGCTCCGGCATCGATCCAACGGCGAAGAATGTCAATTTGCTCCGGCTTGAGCGGCTCCCCTTCAACCGGCATTTTTGTGCGGCCGTTTTCGCCGAGAAGGGCTGCGATCAATAGGCTCTTGCCGCTGTCGCCGATCACGATGGCTGGACCGCTGTCGCCTCCCTTAAGCGCGAACTTTGCCGTGTCGAGACGCAAGTTGCCCTTTTGTCGCAAGCCCCCATGACAGGCAACGCACTTGGCGGCCAGCAACGGCTTCACCTCTTTGAGGTAATCAATTTCTGCGGCATCAGCCATTGCGGCAATCCCGCATGACAAGCACGCGGCGCAGATCAGGATTCGCATCGGAAGGCCTCACGGGCAGGGTGTCGTCGGCAGAGCGGCAGTGTATCTCGATCGGCGAAGGCGGAGTACCGTTCGTTTAGATTACTCGGCCGGATCGCGTGGCAGGAAACGCAATTCGGCGTTCTGGTACTCCTTCGAATCCAGCAATTTGAGTACCTGATCCACGAACGGAAACTTCTGGTCGGCGAGATGTGCCTTCGAGTAAAGCTTCGCGAAGAACGCGGCTCGATCGGGCACTCTCCGAATTCCGTGAGCCCCTGCCATGTCGAGCAGCATATTGTTCTGCTTCATCAAGTCGATCACCGCTTGGCGACGTCGTTCGATCTCCTCATTGATGAGCTGACCGATCCGTTCGTTCGACGGCTCTTCCTGCGGTTCCAACGTCCGTTCGATCACCGGTAAGTGCTTGAGCAAATAACGCAACAACAACATCGGTCGCGGATCGAGACTCACCGCCACATGATCGAACTCATGACGGAGGATTTGCCCCTTCCAGACGTCCGGTGATTTGAACGTCACCGGCAGCCGAATCAGGTGCGTCAATTCGATTTTGAGCTCCACCTTAGTGACGTGGATTTTCACCTGCCAGCGGTCATTCTTTCGCGATTTCATCAGTCCGTATTTAAAGGAGTGATCCAGCAGAACATGAAAGTCGGCCCAGCCTCGCCGAGCTTTCACAAAATCCGGGTCGGAGTCGTAGACAACTTTGACTTTGCCGTCCGCGATGAGCTGCTTGAGTTCTTGCGGAGCAGAGTCATCTGGAATTGGCTCGTGCGTCGTGTCCGCTGATTTTTGTTTGTCGTTGCGAGCAGGCTGCCCACCAGGACCGTACTCGCTAAAACCCAAGTTGAATCCGCCGACAACAACCCCAACCAGCAGCAATAGTCCACGCTGCGAGCACTTCAAACTCCGCCGTGACTGGGGTCTGGGAATCATTTTGCGAGCATCATCCGAGCGACTCGTTCCAATCGAGAATCCGGCGCTTCGGGAGCCAGATCGGTCAGACAAGTTGGCAACCAGGCTGGTTTCGAAACTTTGTTGTCGGGCAGGGAGATCACTTTGGGAAGGTTGATCTCGGTCTCCGATTCTCCGAAAGCTGCTGTGTCGACAATTCGCAGAAACAAGCGTTTGTTGCTGATGAGTTTCGAGAGCTCACCAGCGAACTCGGCGCTCAAACCCAACCAAAGGATCAGATTTGGATCGGATCGTAGCGCGAGTCCCTGTTCGCCCGAAGTCGCGAGGAACTCTGCAAAGACCGATTGCAATTGTGGAATCGTCACGCCGTCATGAGTTCGAACGTATTCCAACAACGCCGCCGGAAGATCACCGCTTTGAGCGGGAGTTTTCCACGCCACATCAGTTTCCTCCGGTTCCAATTCGGTTGGATCAAACGCAAATGGCTTGTCTTCGAGGGAGTGCTCGTCACCTGCAGCTTTGGCTTTCTGCCGTTGCTCGGCTTCCAGCATTTGCAGCACGCGACTGTCGGGGGTCGCTGGACGGCAGCGTCCCTTGGCCCATTCGCGAAGCTGGAAGATTTTCTCTTCCATCGTGACCGACAGCGGCACGGTTTCCTCGCGAGCCTTTTCCAACGCCGCCTGCGTGATGCCGTCGGCACCGCCGTAGGTCTCCACCATCGCGGCCAGGACGACCTGTTCCAACTCGGCTCCGCTGTAGCCTTCACTCCGTTCCGCCAGCTTGGCAATGTCAAAGCTCGCGGAATCGAAGCCACGCTTGCGAAGATGGATTTCCAGAATCTGTTTGCGTTCGTGATAATTCGGCAAATCGACGAAGAAGAGCTCGTCGAAGCGACCGCGTCGTAGCATCTCAGGAGGCAGGCCGGTCACGCTGTTGGCCGTCGCAACGACAAACACGGGAGCCGGGTTCTCCTGCATCCAGGTCAGGAAGCGGCCCATGATGCGGACCATCGTCGAGTCTGATCCTGTCTCTGCGTTCGCGCCGGCAAAACCCTTTTCGATTTCGTCCAGCCACAGCACGGCGGGAGCGATCATCTCCATCAGAGCCAGCACGTCGCGCATGTTTTTCTCGGACTGCCCCTTGTCGCCGCTCAGCAGCGTCGCGACATCCAACCGCACCAGCGGAAACGCCAGCAACTTTGCGATCGCTCGCGACGTGAGACTCTTGCCGCAACCTTGCACTCCCAGAAGCAGCACGCCCTTCGGAGCCGGAATGCCACTCGATCGCGCCTTCTCGCTGAAGGCCAGCGAACGCTTGGTGACCCAATCCTTCAGGCCATCCAAGCCACCGATGTCTTTGACTCCCTCGGTCAGCTCCTGAAATTCGAGCATCTCCGAGCCTTGCACCATCACCTTCTTCTCGCCGATTAGCTGCGAGTAAATCTCCTCGTCGATTTCGCTCCGGCCAAGGAACGCTCGCTGGAACGACTTCCGAGCCTGGGCCGCCGTCAGTCCCAGCATCGTGCGGACGAGCCGCTCTTCCTGTTCCGACGAGACCAACAACGGGGCAGGGCGGTGTGCGTTCTCTCCCGCCAGCACCCCTTTCAATTCCGTGTGCAATTCGTCGAGACCCGGCAAAGGCAAATGAAACTTCAAGGCATCTTTTTGCAACTCAACCGGTATCTCCGTCTCCGGCCCCATGAACAACAGCGTCTTGTTCTGCTCGATGAGTGCCGGCATGAGGTCTCGCAACTGCCTCAAGATGTGCGGATCGGCCAGATGCGGATGAAAGTCCTTGAGCAAGAACAACTGGTCGCGTGGGAAGTCGGGCACATGTCGCAAGAACTCCGCCGCGTTGATCATTGCTGCCGCATTCCCGTCGAGCGACGGCTGCGCCCCACGAGTCACCGTCCACGTCACCAACCCGCGATCCATCTCCGTCGCCAACGCCGCCAACTCCCCCTCCCAACGCTCTTCCTCCCACGTCGAGAGAAACATCATCGAGAAGTGCGACAAGATGCGCGACTTGAGTTGCGCGAGTGTGTCTGCGGTAGCCATGCCGCTATCTTATC
>VGZH01000158.1 GCA_016872645.1 Planctomycetota bacterium
CCGAGTTCCGGAAAAGTTCTTTGGGTTCACAAGTCGAGCGATCATTACGTCGCCGCGCCTGTGCCGGCGGGGGACAGCATTCTGGTGTCGGCGTTGGCGGCGTTCAATACGTCCAACTTTCAGGCATTGGCCACCGAGGCTGCTCCGAAGCAGCGTGTCCGTTGGGTGAAGTCTGTGCCGTATCTGAAGCTGCCGACGGTGTGCGCTCCGGCGGTCGTTGGCAACGTCGTGGTCTTCGGCGATGGAATGCACCAAACCGATGGAGCCACACTGCACGGCGTGCGATTAGATTCCGGATTGCCACTGTGGCAGTTGCCGGTTCCCGGACAGTTGGTGCATATGGAAGGTTCCGCCAGCATCGTCGAAGGAAAAGTCGTCATCGGCGGTGGCAATGCCGGAGTATTGTGTATTGATCCGAGCCGCCTGGAATTGGAAGGCAAACAGGTCGATGGAGCGTCGGCTCAGGCGGCGCTCGATAAGAAGTGGAAAGAATTGCTCTCCAAATACGAGCAAGAGAAGAAGACGGATCCCGATTTCGCGATTGCGCCCAACGAAGACTCGCTGCCGAAGCCGAAGCCGAAAGTGGTGTGGCAAGCGGGAGCCGGCAAGTGGCACGTCGATGCCGCGGTGGCGGTGGTCGGCGATCGCGTATTAGTCGCGACGGCGTTCCTCGACGAGGAGAAGATCGGCGAAAGAGCACTCTGTTGTATAAAACTTGGCGATGGTAGCGAGTTGTGGAAGAGACCGTTGACGTTCAATCCGTGGGCCGGGCCGACGGTCGCGGGTGATGCGGTGCTCGTCGGTTGCAGCAGCGTGCGACTGGAACCCAAGAAGATTGCCGGTGCTCAAGGGGAAGTTGTCGCAATCTCCCAATCGGACGGTGCTGTGAAATGGCGGAAGCAGTATTCCGCGGGGATCGTCTCGGCGATTGCCGTAAAGGATCAGGTCGCTGTTTTCACCGCGACTGATGGAAAGGTTAGAGCGGTCGATGTCGCTAGCGGCAACGAGAAATGGACCGTCGATGGAGGGGCTCCGTTCTTCGCCAGTGCCGCGATTGCCGGTGATGTTGTCTACGTCGCCGACCTGAAAGCGGTTGTGCGAGCCATCGGGTTGGCGGACGGACAACTGCGCTGGAAACTGTCCCTGGGAACCGATGCCACGGTGAAGTCCCCCGGCATGGTATACGGCGGACCAATCGTCGCAGGCGGGCGATTATTCGTCGCTACGTGTGCCTTGGAGACCGGCGGCAAATCCACCACGGCGGTCGTGTGTATCGGCGAGAAGTGAGTGTGATCGGTCCGGATTAAATGTTTGATCTGAAGGCGGGAGGAGTGCTGAATGCAAAGTGCAAATTGCAAAGCGCGAAGTTTGTGTTGCCTGGCAATGATCCTGTGGCTGACGATGCCGCTGGTTGCTCAGGACAAACCGACCGGGGCAATCAAGATCGACAAAGAGAAAAAGACGGTCACGCTCGCCTGCAAGATTGCTCCGCGAAAGCTGCCGAATCTCAACGAAGTTTATCCGATCGAAGTCATCGCCTCTTTGGCGGCCCCGAAAGGGCAGAAGGCTCATGAGACCGTTGTTACCTTCGACGCCAAGCCGAGCGACATCCACCAGGCGGTCGAGAGCCTCGGTCTGAAACCGGGTAAGCCAGCCAAAGGTGAAGGCGCCGAAGCCGCCGGCCCAGAAGTGAAAATCTTCATCGAGGTCCCTGGTGCGGGTGGCTTGGCCAAGCGACTCCCGATCGAGAAAGTTCTCGTCGATCGCAAGACTGGCAAAACGATGCCAAATCTGAAATGGACCTTCACAGGTTCCATCATCAAACAGCCTGACCCCGCCAAGCCGGACAAAGTTTATGGCGCCGACGCAACGGGGACACTGATCGCCATCTTTCCAGTCACTGACGAGACGGTCTTTCAAACCAACCTCACCATGAAAGACGAACCGCTCATTAAGCTCGACACCAACACGAAAGTTTTACCGGAGATTGGCACGGACGTGTCGCTCGTGATTCAAGTTCCCTAAAGTGCGGCGCAGGATGGCCGCGCTCGGCCGTCCGAATTCGACGATGAATACCGACGGGACGGCCGCAGTCCATCCGACAATTGTTCCAACCAGAATTGTCTGCCATGCCACTTCCTCGCTTGTTCGCCGTGACGCTGCTAGCACTTGGAATGACTTCGTCGATCGCGAGTGCTCAACTCCTGCCTGAGCGACTTGTGCCGCCTCAGCAATTCATGATTCCAGCGCTACCGATGGCCGAAAAACCGTCCGCTCGAAGTCCGGCGGGAGCGGACAAACTTCCCGCACATCTTTGGGCTCTGCCGATGGGTGCATTCCCCGGATCACCGACGGCGATCGCCACCGAGCAACTACCGGCCGATTGGAAGCGACCTGTTGTCGACGCACCGCTGCTCGCCTCCGAGTCCGATCCGCCACGTCCCGCCGCGCCTCGGCAACCAATCGCACCGAGTGCCTTCGCGTTGGCTGCCGATCCGATGAAGACTCACACGCTGGATCGCTTTCCTTTGCCGACCGAGTTGCCGACGCGAGCTGTCGACGACCCCACAGGTGCCTCCGTTCATACATTGATCACGCTAGCGGTTTCGCTGGCGAGTCCGAATGCGGCACCTTTTCTACGCCTGTCGGTCGCCGACCCGTTCGAGCACCTGCGAGCGATTCGACTCGCCGTTCCTCCAGTCGACTCTGATTTACCGGACGTTACACGCGAACTCCCGCCGCGGCCGATGCTGGCGACCACCGCTCCCACAAAGTGATTCATCCGAAGAAGTTCAAAGCCGTCGGCGTCGGCGGCAAAAAACCAAGCAGGTACGATTTCTAGTCAAGGGATAACTCATCCGCTGAAGTTCAAAGCCGTCGGCGTCGGCGGCAAACGCCTCACCGGAGCCGCCCTGGATTGCCGCACTCAACGGTGCCACATCTTGGAGACGAAAGGCGAACGTTACCGCCTTCGGGACGCCAAACCCCGCCGCCATGACGGCCCCGGCAAATGACCGCGTTGACGATCACCGAACATGTCCGGTGATCGTCGGACCGCAACCCCGTTCCTCAACTCGCAGGAGTCCCCTCAACAACCCAGCGCCACCACATTCAGCCGACCAGTGCCACCATTTTCAACCGTCGTCAACAAATCCCCAATCACACAACTCTTATAACACCTGAATCTGAAACTGGGGGCAACTCAGCGGCTCTAAAGCGATATCTGTTTGTCCGCTCGAAAATCACTCGCGCACGAAAACGTCGCCAAGTTGTGGCAACAGCCCTCGACCGATACTCCTCGCCGAAATGAACCGAAAAATCCGCCGAGAGGGAACAGATCGCCCGCCCCGGCCTCCTTTTTTTAAAGTCGTAGCCGCGCAAACTCACAAGGGACGATACCGATTTCCTCGCCAAGCTTCGCCCCGGCATAACCAAGCCGGCCGGTAGTACCTTGTGCGTTTTTTGTTCCCGATGCCCGTCACGGTACCGACCACGGCATCGACAACATGCTTGCCGGTCCAAGAATCCGGCTGGTCTCATCGCAAGGTCGCGAAAAAATCGCCGCGTGGCGTGCGTCCACAGCCTAGTGGGCCAGCAGACTGCTATTTCCGTTTGCCCGTCACATTCGTTGAACCCGCAGAGCGTCCGGAGCTATCTCGAAATCCCGTACGCGACCCGGATTGGGTTGCCGTGCCGGTCGTTCGTCCGGAACTATCACGAAAGGTCGTCTTGTTTCCAGACGTTGAAGAACTCCCGGTAGTCCGGCCAGAGCTATCGCGGAACGTCGTGCGATTTCCACTGGTCGATGCTGAGCCGGTTGTGCGTCCAGAACTGTCACGAAAGGTCGTCTTGTTTCCAGACGTTGAAGCACTCCCGGTAGTGCGGCCAGAGCTATCGCGAAACGTCGTACGATTTCCGGATGTTGACGACGAACCCACTGTGCGACCGCTGCCGTCTGACAAGGTCGCGCGATCTCCGTTGCTTGAGCGAGTCCCAATTTGCCGGGTTGCGTTGTCGCTTCCTGGCGGCTTTGGTTTCACCTTGTTTTCCGCGAACAACAAGGCTGACATCGCAATGAATGCGATGCCAATGGAAGGAACAATCCGCCGCTTTCGCATGCGAGCCTCCTTTTCAGTGGGAACCAAGGACATTGCGGTAAAGAACGTCACTGCCGCCCAACGACTGCCATCACCGGGTGGCGAAAGTAGACTGGAACTTCAAAAAACGCTGGCCAACGCAACTCCGGTGCATGGCATGGTTCGTCTGATTTTCCTGCGCAACGTGAACCTTGTTCGTACTTTCAGCGAAAGAGTGCCCGCGGTCAAGTATTATGGCTTCTGCAGCCAATCACAGTAGTCCTTCCAGTCTTGATTCTTCAGATCCTGCAGGTGCTCTTCTGACGCGTCACTCATTCCTGCGAAGCCGATTTCCATCTGCCGCGGATATTCAGCCGCCCCTACAACGTCACGAAAATCCGTGATAGCAACCGATACTTGCCGTTGGATTGCTCCTAAGTCCCCATGCGCAAGTTTTAAAATCGCTGCTCGCACTCGATTCCGTTCAATATGGTGAGGCTTCGCTCCATAAGTCTCCAGCAACGAATGCACACGTCCTGCAGTATCTGAGGTAAATTCGCGATTCACCAATCGCTCGAGTGTCTCATCATCGATGGTAGGTACGAAGTCTGGCATTTGGGATCTATGAGGACGAACGAGCAAGCTCAGCATCCGGCGAGGCCAAGTGAGCGATGGGTCGCAAAAACGCTACATGCCCCGCCGGTCCGTTGACGACGGTTGAAAATGGTGGCGCTGGTTTGTTGCGGGACTCCTGTGGGTTGAGGAACTGGATTGCGTTCGCGGTTCAATGATCACCGGACGTTTTCGGTGGTCGTCGTCGCGGTCAGGTGCGGGGACTGTCAGGGCGGCGGTATCTGGCGTCCAGAAGGCGGTCGCTTTCGTCGTTGGTCTCCAAGATGTGGCCGCGGGTTCTTGCAGGTCCAACACTCTCAAAAGCTTGTTCTCCTCCTTCAGAAATTTGACGCACCTCGCAAGTTTGTTGTTGCTCGCCAAGGCGATCGAGGCTGGGACTGGGTGGCAGATTTGGGCGGCCGAGCTATTTTCAAAAATCGCCGTGAACACCGTCGGTCTGTCTGTCCAAAAAGGGGTCAGCAACCCTCTGGATGTCTCGTAGACTCCGACCAAGTTCGACGAATTCGATTGTTCGCGAAGTTTCCAGACCCCTTTTCAGACAGTGAGTGGACTCACGGTCGTTCCCAGACGGCGGGGAGCGCCTTGGACATTTCTCCGTAGGTCTGCGAGACCACGAAGCCGCTGGCCTGCGACATGTAAAAGATGCGCCCGTTGGAAACGACCGCTCCCAAACACTCGCGCGAATCGATCGCTGGGCCGGTCGAGACCAGCTTGCTGTTTTGCGACAGGTCGATCATGTCCATGTTCGCACCGAGGATGTACGGTTCGGAAAGCGTGAATCGACAGCAGGCGTAGTTGTGACCGACGCCACCGACGACCTTGCCGGACTCACGATCGAAGACGTTGCCGCGGCCGCGCAGTGCATTCGAGAAGATGAATTGTTCGCCGACGCTGACGACGTTCAGTGCCGACGTCACCGGTTCGGACTTCCAGATCAGCGAGCCGTCATTGGCATCCAGACACCACACAAAGCGATCCTTCGTGGTCTCGACGGCGGGGTTGTAGCCGCCGATGTAAATCCGCCCGTCGCGAGCGCTCAGCGTGCACTTCGCGGTCACGTAGTACTTGGTCGAGAGCCAGTTGACCTTGCCCGTTTCCGGGTCCATGCAAGCGGTCAAGCCGTTATTCTCAGGAGGCAATCCGCGGCGCACACGCTGGCTGGCCGAGAATCCGAAGAATGTCGAATAGAACAATTTGCCGCCGAGCAGACAGATGCCGCAGTCGTTGCCGCCCCGGCCGTATTCGGAGAAATCTTTTTCCCAAATGACTTTCCCCGTCTCCAAATCCCAGGCCCACAGTCGCGGGCGATTGTCCTTCGGGTAGAACGGATTGTCGTTCGAGTAAATCCAGCTCATGACCTCTTCGTTGTCACGAGCCGCCGCCGGGGTCCCCTTGAACGTGAATGGCTTCTCGGTCCCTTGCGGAGCGTAACTGCCGGAACCCGACGCATAGATCGCGATGTTGCCATGCACCAGCGGCGGAAACTGACGGCTCCAACTAGGCGAGCCGGTGAACGGGGCTTCCCACAACAGCTTTCCAGTCGCCGCGTCGAGACAGCGCATCAGCGAACGCTTAATGCCCGCCTGTGGGATCAGCAGTTTGCCGTTCACATACAGCGGCGAGGTGAACGACAGATATACGTCCGGCCAATGCCGCCGCCACAGCAGACGCCCGGTATCTTGCTCAACCGCGATGATCTGACCCTCGGCGGTATGTGAGTACAACCGACCACCACCGCAAACCGGCAGATGCTTCACGGTCCCTTCCAATCGCCGAGCCCAACGCATCCGCAGCGGAGGTTTCAGCCCTTGCGCGTTCGAGTTCGTCCCGCCGAAGTCGCCGTAGTTCGTGTACCAATCGAACTTCGCATCCGC
>VGZH01000159.1 GCA_016872645.1 Planctomycetota bacterium
GCGAGATAAGGCAATGAGACCCTTATTGTGTCGAACGGTCCTACGCGCGTTCCCGGTGCTGATTCTGCGACAGTGCTGTTCAGCGGCGCGCCGACAAACCAAGAATCGCGATCGCGCCGGCAAAGAGTAGTCCCAGAAAGATCCAGAGATTGCTGTGAACCGTCTCGACCGTGACCGTCTCGGTTGTCTTTGAAGCTCCGCTGGGGATCGGAACCAATTCCGCATCGCCTTGAGGCACCTGGCCGCGATTCGATGCGGCGGTCAGCGGAACGCCGTCCTGAGTCAGCAGCACATCCCAATCGGCGGCGAGCAGCAGATCGAAGCCCGGATTCTGCTCCTTGACTTCGCACGAGCACGCTCCAACCAGGAACGCGGCCGAGTCATGAATGTTGTTCGCCGTGACTCCCGCGCCGATCAGCGGCAGGAGCGCTCGGCCACGGCCGAAAACCGGAAAGACCATCGGTTCAGACGTCTCGGCCAAATCGGATTCGCTATTGAGCAACATCTGAGTCAGCGGTTGCTCGGCATCGCTGCGTGGCACTCGCAACAACGAGAATCCCAGTTTCAGCGGCGTCGCGGCGAGCAACTTGTCCTCGGATGCATCCGTCAGTTCCGGCAGCTTCAATTCCTGTTCGAGCTTTGTGAGTTGCTGCTGCACGAGCGTCGTCGCCGCATCGTCCTTCTCGGCCTGTCCGCACTCCAACAGCAACCAGACAGCAGTCTGGCCATCCACCAGACGACGCACAATCTCCTGGCGAAGCGGCGAAGCGGAAACACGAGCAATCGACTCCGCACTGAGCGGCCCCGACCACACCGGCGTGGGAATCCGCAAATGCGTTGGATAATGCACCACGAGTGACGGCAACGGAGCATCCCTCAACACAGCCACGAATCCTCGATCGGTATCGTTCAGTTTGCTGAGGTCGATCGTGCGCACGGCGACGTTCAAAGCCAACTTCTCCTGCCGCGTTTCGAGTTCCGTGATCAAGGCCTGATCGGCATCAGTGAGCGGCCCGCGGTGAATCACCGTCACGCGATACGGATCGGGACGCCAACGCTCCAGCGCGAAGCGGAAGACCGGCACGTTGCAGGCCGAGGCAATCGACGCACATCCCAGCACAATCAAAATCATTTGGCCGATGGCCGCGAGCCGATCGAAGAAAGCCGAAGTCCTTTTCTCTTGACGAGGAAAAGAATGACGGCCATCGGCCATCGGCTCACGGCTTTCGACCGGACAAGTGTCGGGATGTTCGATGGGGCGGTTCATGGCTCACCAGCCTTCTGCTTGGATTTCGAGGCCACACAGGATCGCCGCGCGGAGCTTTGACGAAGTCGGCGACAGATCAATCACCAGTTCGTCGCCGACGGACACGCCGCGCAATTCTTTAACGAGCGCTCGGTTGCGTCCGCCGGCTTCTTTTACAACATCGAGAGAGGCCAAAGCCTGCTTGCCTTGCACACTGATATTGAAAAGCCGTTCGGTCGGATTCACGTCGTCCGGTTCGGCGAAATGCAGCCGCAGCGTGTAGGTTCGCGGCTGCTTATCGGACGTTCCAAGTTTGATTTTGAGCGAGGTCAGTCCCTTCGCGCCCGAGGCCGCCGCCGGCTTCTTTTACAACATCGAGAGAGGCCAAAGCCTGCTTGCCTTGCACACCGATATTGAAAAGCCGTTCGGTCGGTTTCACGTCGTCTGGTTCGGCGAAATGCAGCCGCAGCGTGTAGGTTCGCGGCTGCTTATCGGACGTTCCAAGTTTGATTTTGAGCGAGGTCAGTCCCTTCGCGCCCGAGGCCGCGACCCAATTCAAACCGTCTCCTTGAATCAGCGAACTGTGCCGGCGAAACCATTCGGGCTTCTCCGGCGTGGTCGTGACGGCCACCGCGGGCGACGCGCCGCCGACGCTGGGGTATTCCAGCCAGAGCGTGCCATCCTCCGCTTTGCGGTCGCCAGGTGCGCCGAGGTTGATGCCGACTCGCCGTACTGGTTGTTTCGGAGTTTGAGCACCGAACGATGTCCATGTTTCGACCTCCGGCATGTGGACCAACGCCAGGGACGTCTGGTTTTGATAGCTGCACACGCAGGTCCGCGTGTAATCGGGCGCAGCGAGCACACCGCCGGCCACGATCAAATTGTTCGTGCAACTCGAACGGAAGCCACCGAAGTTTCCCGTGCCGCCATCGTTGCACATGTCAAAGTACCCGGCGGCTCCCGAGCGAAATGTCAGCAGGTGCTCGGAGGCCAGTGGCGTGTTGCAGCCATAGTTGCGAGTCCACGTCCATTCGACCGGCTCGTCGCTGAACGGGTGCTTGCGCAGTCGCGGCGCGCCGGTCAGCAGGTCACACGCATTGCCGGCCATCAAGATCCAGTCGTGATGAATCATCGCCGGGCCGGTGAAGGTTTTGCTGAACCACAGCACGTCGCCGCTCTTCGCGCGATACGTTCGCATCCCCTTCGGCTCGTCGCCGAGTGTGTCGCGCGCGGTGCGGCCGGCTTCCACGAGGACGTCTCGCTCGGCCGAGTAACTCAGCCAAGTGCCGAAGACTTCCTCTTCGGTACTCCAGAGCTCTTGGCCAGTCTTGAGGTCGAATACGATGAGTCGCGGCTTGTGCTTCGGCTCTTCGCCGCGTCGCTTCAGTCGAGACACTTCCGCACCCGACGGTCGATCAATGCAGTACATCCGGCCGCCACCGAGGCAAATCGCGTTGTGCCGAAATCCACTGCGAGCAGCTACAGTCCACAACTCCTTGCCAGTCGCGCGATCCATGACCACCAGCCGGTTGCTGGAGACGTAGTTATCGTCTTCGATCTTGACCAGCTTCTCAGTCGCTGTCGTCACGGCGTGGGTGGCGGCTTTTGCTGTGGATTTCTTGTCGTCATCGTCGTCGTTGCCACCGGGGTTCTTCGACTTGCTGGAGTTCTTGAGCCGCGTCGGATCAAACACCGGGTCAGCACCGCCGATCAGATAATCGCCATCGATGTTGAGGTAACCCCACAGCGGAGCCAACTTGGCTCCCGCAGGCTTGGGCAATGAGAACTCGGCGACCTGTTTCCCCGTGACTGGATCGAGCTTCACGCAGGCGTGGCGGTATACGACGTACACCCCTTCCGAAGTCGCGATGAAATTGGTTCCGCTGGCGTTGGCTCCGGGCTGATGGGCCGTATTGTCGTAGAGCGCGCCAACTCCCGGCAGCGATGACTCCCACAGCACGCGACCAGTGTAGATGTCGAGCGCTCGCAGCAGATCGACTCCTTCGATGAACAACCGGCCGTCCACGACCTGCGGCTGTGGGCCGTGTCCGTGACGCGGCAGGATCGGATCGTTCGAAGAACCGCCGAACCACAGCAGTCCGAGCGGCGCTTTGACGAGTTTGTCTTTCGAGACACGCGAGTTCGCCGCGTCGGCATGTTCGTGAGTCCAATTCGCACTGTCCGGCAATGCTCCCTCACGGACGAGCAGCGTCCACTCGCCGACAGTCTTTCTGACGGCATTTGCCATCAGCCGGTGAACGCCAGCCCCCGGTTCCGAGTTGCTGGTCTGAGTCTCGCCGAATCGGGGGCTAGCACCCGCCGGCTGATTCGATCTCTCGGGAAAACACGCGACACCTCCGAACGGCCGCAGCGCCGTGAATGTCTGTTGTAAGAACATCTCGCGATTGTCGTCTGACATCGGTGGCAGCGACTCAGACACGATCAAGCTGGCGAGGTATGGCGGCAGGATCACGCGCTGCGGATCTCCGACGATCACCGAAACACGCTCCGTCAGCCCATGCATCCGCAACCGCTCGCGAAACGCAGTCGCCTTCGCGGGGTCTGGCTCGATGGCGATGATTCGCAGTTCGCTTTGCCGCGCGAGTTCGCTCACCAGGCCGCCCGATCCAACGCCCCAGGCCAGGCAATAACCCTGATCGACTTGCGTGGCCTTGAGCAGCGCATCCGCTTTGGCCGACCACAGCTCGTCTGCAACGAGCGGTTGCGTTGCGAGCTCATGTCGCAGCGGAGCCGCGGATTTGCCGCTCGCGTCACTGAAGCAATAAATCCGACCCTCCTGCGTGACCACGTACAGTTTTTCGTCAGCCGCGATGAGGCTGGCCGGTGTTCCCACGATCGCCGCTTCCCAAGCGATCGGGGCTTTCCCTTTTTCCGGCAGCGGCAACTTCAGCGAGATCACGCGGCCCGGCGATCCGGCGAACAGCCGCGATCCCGCTTTGATGAAAGCCGTGAGCTTCGGCGTTTCGACTCTGCTTAATTCGCGCATCGACCACTTGGCGACTTTGGTGACGACCCCTTTGCGGTCGATCACGTCCCCAAGTGTGACGTCGGACGTTTTCAAGTCGTGCGCACGGACCACGCCGTCGCGAAAGTCGTACAGTCGACCGTCGGCGAATGTCAGCAGCTCGCCGACCGGCCCGAGATATTTTTCGTTCTCCAAATCAAACGCCGCGCCGCCGTTGAACAGAAGCTGATCGACCGCCGCGACCGACGACCCGCCGCCTCGCTTGCCGTTCTCGGCGAGCTGGTAGTACAGCAACTGCCCGGTCGTCCGGTCGTAGCAAGCCGGCACCGATCGTCCGCCGGGAATCAACAGTTTTTCGTTGATCGCGACCAGCGCCCCTTGCGGCGCGACTCCGGCAAACGAATCGCTATTGTGCGGCTGCTTGATGTACATCGAGCCGTCGCCGTCGTTGGTCCACACGACTCGCCCGGTTGCGGCGTCGAGCGTGTGCAGGAACGTTCCCATGAACGGCCAGATGCCCGCCGCGAACGAAATCTTTCCGTCCATCAGAACCGGCGCGCCGCGAGCCGGCCACATCGAGATCAATCGCTCATTGCCCAAAATCTTTCGGTCCGAAGGACCGCCGCGAAATCGCCAGACGAGTGATCCATCTTCCGTTCGCAGGCAGTACAAGTACCCGTCGTCGGAAACGAAAAAGAGTTTTTCTTGCCACGCGAGCGGCGCGAAACGAACCGGTCCGTCGGCGAAGTGTCGCCAGAGTTCCGCTCCCGTGCGTGTGTCGTACGCCGTGACGCTGCCGTCCAGAGACGAACCGACAAACATCCGTTGGCCAGCAACGATTGGCTCATAGGCGGCATCGAACTGCATCTTCGGTTGATCGGGCCACGCCGGCTTCAATCGCGGCAACTGACGCGACCACAACAGACTCAATTGAGCCGGCAGTTCGTCGCTCGAAGCCGCACTCCGTTGGGCATCGCAGCGCCACTGCGACCAGTCGCCGCCCTGAGCAAACATCGGGAAGATCAGTGCCGCAAAGATCGCAGTCAGGCAAAGGCCGCAGGTCGCTCGTGACATCAAACTCTCCAAAAGTCACCGAACCATTTTCGCCGGGGCGGGGTAAGCAAGCAGCGGAAAGGTCAACAACTCGAACAAAGTATCCAGACTGCGGGCCACTGCCCAGCCATGGTTCAGTGGGGCGACGGCTGGCAAGTCAGGCCGTGGACTTCTATGTTGAGCCCCGACTTTCTTCTGTTGGCTTTCGGAGTCACTCCCATGCGAGCACTCACTGCGTTGATCGTCGTTGTTTTGTGGGCCAGCGCTGGCTTGGCCGCTGACAGTTGGGGGCAACTTCAAGGGAATGCCCTGCGGTCGGGCAATGCTCCGTCGGTGTCGATAAAGACGCCCGTCGGTCTGATCGGGGCGATTCCGTTGACGGACGGAGTCTTCGCGTCGCCGGTCGTCAGCGACGGCCAAGTGTTTGTCATCGACGGATCGGGTGTCGTGTTCGCGATCGATGCTACGACGCTCAAGGTCGTCTGGAAGTTCGCGACTCGCGGCGGTCTGGGGAACTGCAACAATGTTGCGGCTCCGGCGGTTGTCGGAAAGTATCTGCATGTCGGCACGGCGGCTGGGTACTACTACATCCTGGATCGCCAGACTGGAACCGTTGTCCGAGAGATCGACTGCCACGAACCGATCCTGTCGTCGCTCGCTGCCGGAACCGATCGAGTTTATTTTGCGACGCTTGGCGCACAGGTCTACGCGGTGAAGCCCGATGGCGAAGTCGTTTGGACGTGGGACTTCGTGAAGGAAGTCGTCAAGTTCGGTGGCAACCGCTGGAGCGGCGAGGAATGGCTCGCTCAGCGCAAGGACCGGGTGACCTGGCGCGATCACTTCGTCTGCTCGCGCGACCTTTGTTTGGTCGGCAAGACGGTCGTGATTCCGGCCGGTGGGCGAACGGTCTTCCTCGACGATGCCGGCGACAAGCCACAAGTCCGAGTGATCGGCGAGATTCCGGCTTATGACGGTTCAGAGTTTCCCGCCACGTTCGGTCAAAGCGCCGACGAGGCGGGTAACGTCTACGTCCAGTGGCATCGGCGCGACAACGCCGGGCGAGTCGAGATCCTGAAACTCGCCGAGGACAAGCTGCAAACCGATTTTGTGAAAGGGACGCAAACCGCGATCCACTTGCCGGGCCTGCTGAGCTTCGCCTCGGTGAGCATTCGCGGCAGCGATGTCTATCGAGTGAAGCCCGAAGAAGGGCTCGGGCTATGTCGTCATCG
>VGZH01000160.1 GCA_016872645.1 Planctomycetota bacterium
AGGCGGGGTCGGTCAGCATCGGCAGGATGCGTTCCAGCAGCACAAACGACCACGGATACCCATGCATCATGAACAACGGAAGCGGCGCGGGGCCTTTGCCCGGCTGATGAATGAAGTGCAGACGCAGACCCTCGACGTCGGCCAGGAAATGCGGAAGCCGGTTGAGCCGTTCTTCCTGCTTCCGCCAGTCGAATTCTTCCGCCCAATACCGGACGAGGTCCTTCAAGTAATCGAGATCGACGCCGCGGCTCCAGCCGGTTCCCGGAACTTGATCCGGCCAGCGAGTTCTTCGCAGCCTGTCGCGCAGATCATCGAGAGTGTCTTGAGGCACCTCGATTCGAAACGGAGAGATCGGAATCATGTTCGCACCGCTACATGAATCGCGTCGCGAAACAAAGACTTGACATCCGCATTGATCGGGGCGAACTGCATGATGATCGCGTCGGGCTCGGCGACCAGCGCCTGCAGCGTGGGAATCTGTTTGTCGTTTCCGCTCCGCAACTCAAGCCCGGCAGCGGACAGGTTCGCCTGCTCGACGTCCAGGTTCGGGAATGTGTAATCCGTGATCGCTACGGTCGGCATGGGAGCAATCTCAGCGGGAAGAGAAGGGGCTAATGGATTGACGCGGCATGATCTCAACGACTTTGCCTTGATGGATTGATGAAGCACAAACTCGTCGCGACCTCGCGTATCAGTGCCTGCAACTTGAAGTTGTCCTCTTTTGTGCGGTTGAGGGTCTCGTCAATCGTGAATGAGTCAGCAGGCGTTAGTTCGCGAGCGAGCGAGAATCTCAGCAGGTGCGCGATGAAGGCGCGGGCGAAGCGTTGCTTTTCGGTGACGATCGCGGCTTTGAAGTCCGTCGCGCTGGAGAAATTGTGCTTGCGGACGAGCGTGCCGCTCGCGTCGACGGCGCGACCGTTTTCGTACTTGTCGCGCCAACGGCCGGTGATGTCGAAGTTCTCCAGCGCGAAGCCGAGCGGGTCAATCTTGGCGTGACAGCCGGCACACGAGGCGTTCTCGCGATGCGCGGCGAACTGTTCGCGGATCGTGAGGTTCGGGTTGTTGTCCTCTTTCAACGGCGGCACGTTGTTCGGCGGCGGCAGCGGCGGGTCGTTGAAGACCACTTCGATGATCCATGAACCGCGGGCGATCGGCTGAGTCCTCAGCGGCCCCGACGTCATGCTCAAGACAGCCGCGTTTGTGATGATCCCGCCGTAACGCGGGTCGGTCACCGGGACTCGATCGAAGACGGGCGAATGCAGCTTCGTTCGCAACTGGTTCTCGAAGTTCTTCTGCAGTTCTTGTTGCAGCGTCTTGATGTCTTGCGGCTGCGGGGCTTGAGCGAGATCGCTCGTTGCTTGAGCAAGTTGCTGCTTGGCCGTCTTGAGCTTCGTCGCGTCGTCAGCGGACAACGACTTCGCAAGCTCCTCCTCGGAGATGTCGAAGCTGTAACCGCTCGCAGCACTCGCGACTTCCGCGGCGGTGAGAGCACGGTCATAGAGCCGCGCCTTTTCAATGCTCACGTTGAGCGATCTGTTGCCGCCGGGCGGGAGATGTCGCAATCCGAACAGCACGCTCGATTGCTCCTTCGGAAACGTCGCCGAGCCTTTGCGGAACGGTTTTCCGTAAGGGACGCCGTTGCGATAGAGCCGCGTTGTGCCGTCTTCGTCGTAGACCATCGCGAGATGCAGTCGCTCGCCGGGCGTCGTTTCGGGCGTCGAGTCCGCGAAGTCCTCGGTGCGAGCAAACACATTGCTGCCCGAAATCCAATGCTGCGGCTTGCGTTCGCCAAGCACGATCGAATCAAAGAAGTCGCCCGGTCCTTGAATGGTCATCACGCCGCCGCCGATCTGCTTGACGTCCGGCAGCTCGCACCACACTTCGAGCGTCTTGGCTTTGAGGTCGACCTTCAGCGGACTGCTCTGCAAGTAGCCGCCGTTGAGCACGACCTTGCCGTCAGCATGCTTCACTTGGCCGTGCGCCGTGAGATCGAGCTGCTGTGACAAATCTTTCAGGTCACCCTCGAACTCCCAAACCGCGAGCGGTCTGAGATCGACGACCTTCGTCTTCGCTGCTTGCTGACGTTCGGCGAGCAGCTTCTCACGCACTGGCTTCACGAGCGCTACGATCGCCGCACGCGAGTCTGCGATTGCCGTTTCGAGTTGCCGCCGTCGTTCGTCAATCTCGCGATTCTTCGCGAGCACCTCTTGAGTATTGACGGTCGGCGGAGTGAGGTCGGATTCGTACCAATCGCGCAAAAAATCGCTGCGATAAGCGAAAGCCGGCGCGACTAACTCAACGACCGGTCGATTCTCGACGAAGACCGCATCGAACAGCAGCAGCGGTTCGATGAGCATCGGCAAACCCGCCGGATAGTTCTCGTCGAGTCGGAAGTAGCGGCTCTTCTTCGGGTCAGGAGTGACCGCGAGCAAGTTCTCCAGCTGCAGCCACTGCGACGGAAAGGTGTCGAGAAAGCGTTCGATCTTCTGGTCGGTCATCAGTCGATCGACCGCACGTCGCAGCGTCGCCGGTTGCGACAACTCGCCGCGTTCAGCGAGATCGAGCAACTCGGCATCGGGGATGCTCGCCCACAAGAAAAACGACAACTGCGATGCGAGTTCGAATTGGCTTTCCGAACCGTCCGCCGCGGATGACCGATAGAGAAACATCGGCGAGCACATCACCGCCGACGCGACCTTCTTCATGCTGTCGGTGAAGGACGCGCCTTGCTTGAGCTTCGCGTCGACATACCCGATGTACCGCCGCAACGTCTCGTCCTCGACGGGCCTGCGGAACGCGAGTCGCAAGAACGGCTTCAACCGGCGTTCGATCTCAGCCGACTGGCTGTCGGTCGCACCGGGATCACTGAAGAACTCATTCCAAATGCCGACGGTCTGCGGATTGAAGTCTGGGCTTTCGACGATCGAGACGCTCAATTTCAAGAACGCATCGAGCAGCAGCGGCGAGAGCGTCAGTTTGTTGGCTTGATTGTCGAAGCCGTGCTCGGCCCGCAGGTCTTTGGGGAACGGCTGAACTCCGTTCAATCCCGGCGCCGGCTGTAACGCTTGTGACACCGCCTGCACTCGCTCCGGCATCTTGCCGGTTGTTGATGGCAGATACCGATCGCGGCGCGTCATCAGCTTCTCGGGCAACTCGAAGACATCGCGATCGAGTCGAAAGAGATCGCGCACCGTATTGTTGTATTGAAACCGAGTCAGCCGATGCAGCCTCGCCTCGACTCGCTCACTGCTGGCCGTGGCTTGCTTCAGCAAGTCTTTCAGCGACTTGACCAACGACTCGCGTTCCTCACGCGTGAATTGAGGCTCGCTTTCGGGCGGCATGTCGTTTGAGTCAACGGCTTCGAGGACTCGCTGCAGCAATTCTGCCCGCGCCGCCAGCTTTTCTTCCGAGCCAATCCGCAAGACATGCACGCCGCCTTTCGGATCTTTCTCACCGTGACACTTCGAGCATTTCGCGGCGAGCAACGCGTGAGCGTCCGCGTCCTTGGCGGAAAGATTGCTCGGCATCAACAACGTGAAAACAACAATGATAAAATGACGCATCATGAGAATCCGTTTCGGACTGCGACAGCCTTGCTGCCGCTTTAGCCTCAGCAGCCTGCTGCTGAAGTGTGAGACTCGAATGCCAATCGACGCAACAGCCGGCTGCTGCGTCGAAGGCGACAGCAGGCTGCCGCAGTACAAAAGAAACTGCTCACGAAGGCTACGTCCATAAATCCGAGATCACTCCTGTGCTGTCTGCGAATTGCTTAATCTCAAGGCCCATCAACTGCGCGAAAGTCAGCCACAAGTTGGAGTTCAACGTACCGCTCGGGCATTTCACGAAGCGGCCTTGCTTGAGCTGACCTTGAGCTTTGCCGGCCACAATCATCGGCAAGTCGTAGTACTGATGTGTCGCGCCGTCTCCGAGCCCCGCTCCGTAAGCGACGATCGAGTTATCGAGCAGGCTGCTGCCATCGGACTCTTTAATCGCCTTCATGCGCGATAAGACATACGCGTATTGCCGCATGTGAAAGTCGTCGATCTTCTGCAAGTCCTTGTAACCGTCGCCCTTTTGGTTGTGAGTCATGCTGTGATGCTGCACCGGCGTGCCAAAGACGCCTTCGTACATGAGCGTCGCGTCCCAACGCTCGGGGCCGATCATAAACGTGCAGACGTTCGTAATGCCCATCTGAAACGCGAGCAGCATCAAGTCCGCTTGCAGCTTGATGTAGTCGCCGCGGGGCAACACTTCGTTCTTCGGAACCTTGATGTCGACATCCGCGAGCAGCTTGTTGAGCTTCTCGATCCGCAACTCGATGTCGCGAATCATCTCCATGAATTGAGCCATCGTTTCTTTGTCGTCACGGCCTAACTTCTTGGAGAGAGCGTTCGCATCGGCGAGCACGAGATCCGTCACATCAGCGACCTGCGCGCGAAAGCTGTCGCGCAGAAAGAGTCGGTCGTAGAGCTTCTGAGGTTCTTTGATCGACGGCGCCATCTTGTCGGGGCCGTACCAAGAAATGTTGTCGAACTCGATCGACTCTTTGCCCGATGTGAAGCCGTTGCAACTGATCTCGAGCGTATTGAAGACCGTCGAGCGACCGACTTGATCGCCGATGACTTGATCGAGCGTGCGGCCATTGGGATGTCGGATGTTTTTCGTCGCCGCTTGCTCGGGCGAGAGGCTCGTCAGGTAGCAGGAAGCACCTTGAGCATGCACGTCTTGCCCGTCTTTATAGGAGCGATCAAGCCCGGTAACGAGCGTCACATCCCCCTTGTGCTCGGCGAGTGGCTGGAGCGTCTGAGTCAGCTCAAGCGGATAGATGCCGGGCGCATGCTTGTAACGCCGCTCGTTCTTCGTCTTGTCCGCTTCGAATCCGCCGATAAAGCCGGGCAACTCGGCATTCTCTTCGCCGGGGAAGAAGCATCGCCGCACGATGCCGTTCGGGATGTAGATGATCGCGAGCTTCTTGCTGGGCTTTGCGGCCGCCTTCGTCTCTGCAGCACCAGCCAGTGAATGCAGCAACGGCAATGTCAGCACGGCTCCATTGGCCTTTAAGAATCGTCGTCGAGTCAACCTCATGAACGTGTTCCTCAAAAGAAAGGGGCGTAGACTATCCGGGGAAGGTGTAATCAGCGATCGCTTCGGTCGGCATGGCGGGCAGCTTTGGGGCTACGGGAAGGGGGCAATGAGTTGACACGGGATTCAATTGTCAGATGATCTATCGACTGAGTTTCTAGTCCGCAATCGTGCTGGAGAAGTCTCATGCAGACGCTGCGTCGTTCCAAGGTTCGGGATCAAGCCACGGAGCAGATCAAGCATTACATCGTCGAGCGGAAACTCGGGCCTGGTGATCGCCTGCCGACCGAAACGCAACTGGCCGAGACGCTGGGGATCAGTCGGCTCAGTCTGCGCGAGGCGACGAAATCGCTGGAGTTTTTGGGCATCGTCAAGTCCAAGACCGGCGTCGGGCTGACGGTCGGGCGGATTGATATGGAGCGAGTCACCGAGCATCTCGGTTTTCACGCCGGGCTGCTCGATGTCGATCCGCATCAGCTCATCGACAGCCGTGTGATCCTGGAGACCGGCGTGCTGCCGTATGTCGTGCGGCGTATGGCGGACGATCCGACGATCGAGACTCGCCTCCGCGAGATCGTTGGGCAGTTCGAGTCGGCTCGTGACCTGAAGACATTCATCGCGCTCGACATTCAATTTCATCGCTCATTGCTGGAAGCCAGCGGGTTGCAGCCGCTGGTGGCCTTCGGGGATTTGCTCCACGTCTTCTTTCAGCGATTTCGCGAAAGCGTCAAGCAGGCGGCGTGGAAGGCGGGAGTCGAGAGTCACCGTCGCCTCGTCGATTTTCTGGCGAAAGGGAGAATTGACGACGCCACGGCCGAACTGCGGAAGCACATCGAAAGTCATAAGGAACGCATCTGATGTTTATCACGCGAACGGCAAGTGGAGCATTCCCGGTACGACGGCTCGGTCGATTCCTTTCTGCGATGTCGCTTCTTGCGTGTTTCAGGCTGTTCGCGGCCTCGGCCCACGGTGCGGACGACCTGGCGCAGTCGTTTGCCAAGCAGATTCAGCCGCTGCTCGTGAAGACCTGCGGGGATTGCCACGGGAAGAAGCCCACGGACAACGATCTCGATCTCACAAGTTTCGGTTCGGCTCAGGCGATCATCGCCAAGCCCAAGGTGATGAGTGATGTCGCCGAGCGGTTGCGGTTGGGCGACATGCCGCCGAAGGAGGCGCCGCAGCCAACGTCGGCCGAGCGAGAACAACTGCTGAGCTGGATCAATGCGGCGCTCGATGCCGAAGCGGCCGCGCGGGCGGGCGATCCTGGACCGGTGACGCTGCGACGGTTGAGCAACTCGGCATACGACAACGCGATCCGCGATCTCACGGGCATCGACATGCGGCCGACGCGAGTTCGCGAGTTTCCCACGGATGCGGTCGGTGGCGAGGGGTTTGCCAACGTCG
>VGZH01000161.1 GCA_016872645.1 Planctomycetota bacterium
AGCGACAGCCACCGGAGCCTTCAGCGCAGCCGATGCCGTCGCCGGAGGCACAGCCGTCGTGGGTTCGGTCGTCGTTCCCGGAGCAGCATTCGCTGGAGGAGCTGGCTGCGCGACCTGAGGGGGATCCTTCCGGCCCGACAGCAGCACGATGGCGAGGATCACACCGACGACCAGCCCACCTCCACCAAGTCCGATCGCCAGCCACGGCGGTGACGAGGACTTCTTGCTTTTCTTCCGACTCTTCGAACTGCTCGCTTTGCGAGGTCGCAGAGCCGGTTCGTCATCCTCGATGGGGACCGTGATGATCTCTTCGCAGCCCGGACAGCGGACACGCTTGCCCGCCTTCTGGTCGCTGACCCCAAACACCTTTGAGCACGAATCACACGTCACGCGAATCGCCATAGACAGACTTCCGATGCCGACGAGGAAATGAGAACGAATACTGCGACGGAACTTGGATGCTTGCCGCGATTGTGGCGCGGTACCTACCCTTTGTCGAACAGAGTGTGATCAACCGCCACCGACATCGAAAGGACCGTCATGAGTCAGCGAATTGTGATGCGCACCGGAGAAGCCTTGGTCGAAGCCGCCCCCGCCTGGTCGGCTGCTGAACCGGAGGTCGTCATCGGCGAATTGGACGGCCCGGTGGGCAGCGCGATTGCCAATCTGATCGGCGATCAATCCAAAGGACACTCGAAAGTCTTCGCGATTCTGAACTGCGACGTGCAGGTGCGTCCGGCGACCGTGATGGTCAGCAAAGTCACGGTTAACAACGAGAAGTACACGAACATTCTGATGGGGACCGTTCAAGCCGCGATCGCCAACGGCGTGCTCGATGCCGTGCGAGCCGGCGACATCCCGAAGGAGAAGGCCAACGACTTGGGAATCATCGTCTCGGTGTGGCTCGATCCGAGCGTCATTCACGAGAAAATCGACCACGCGATCCTGTTCCAGACGCACCGTGCCGCCATCGCCAAGGCGATCCACAAAGCGATGCACAACGAGCCATCGATCGACTGGCTCCTGGAGAACCAGGAGAAGACGACGCACTGCTTCCACCAGATGGCGCTCGACGGACAGATTTGATCGTCACGCGAATTACAGAGACGATAGCTCCTCTTTCCAATCGTCGTCATCGAAGTCTTCCTCTTCGAGGGCCTCGCCATGCACAGTGTGGTCGAGTCCGAAACCCTGCGCCGACGGTGAGCGGCGCTCGTCGGCCTGTTCGCGCTGGCGGAGGTAGAGCCGGACCGGGACTTCGTGGAACGGCAGTTCTTCGCGGATCACGCTCAGCAGGTAGCGTTGCCAGGAGTTGTCGAAGAGTTCCGGGTTGTTGCATTTGCAGACGATCGTCGGTGGTTCGGTGGCGACTTGCGTGGCGAAGAAGATTTTCGGCGTCTGATTGCGACGCACGGGCGGCCGGTTGCGGACGACGGCGGCGCGGATCACCCGATTGATCTCGCCGGTCGAGACGCGCGTGCGAGCTTGCTTGAAGATGCTCTGAGCGAGATTGATCAGCTTGTGGACGTTGCGGCCGGACTTCGCGGTCAGGAATGCGACCGGGGCGAACTTTAACGAGGCGAACTGTTGGGCGAGGTACTCACCCCAGCGTTCCATCGACATTTCGGCTTCCTTGGCCAGGTCCCATTTGTTGATGACGAAGATCACCGGCTTATGCTGCGAGACGATCTCGTCGACCAGTTGCTTGTCGACGCGCGAGACGGTTTCGGTGGCGTCGAAGAACATGAAGACGACGTCGGCTCGGCGAATGCTCTTTTGGGCGCGGACCATGCCGTAGAACTCGATGTCGTTGGCGAGGCTCTTCTTCTTGCGGACGCCGGGGGTGTCAATCGCCAGCAACCGCAGGCCGTCGATTTCGAAGCGGACGTCGATACTGTCGCGCGTCGTGCCGGGAATCTCGGAGACGATGCAGCGTTCCTCCTCAGCCAATGCGTTGATGAAGGTGCTCTTGCCGACGTTGCGACGGCCGACGATCGCGAATTTCAGTTCTGGATCGGAGGCGAGCGACGCACCGTCGTCTGCCTCATGCTCAGCCGCGGGTGGCAAGTTTTGGAGGATTGCCTCGACCAGTTGATCACGGTTTCTGTTGCCGATGACGCTGGTCGCGACGGTCGGGCCGTTCATCATGCGATAGAACTGCGGGATGTCGTCCTCAGCCTTTGGAGAGTCACACTTGTTAACGACCAGCAGTTTGGGCTTGTCGATCGGACGGAGCCGGTCGGCGACGACTTGATCGAGCGGCATCGGACCGTCTTTGCCATCGACGACGAACAGGATCAGGTCCGCGCGGTCGATCCCGATTTGGATTTGCCGCTCGACGTCTTCCGAGAGATCGTCGCGGTCGACGATGCCGATGCCGCCGGTATCGATCAGCTCGAAGTAGCGGTCCCCTTCGTTCATCAAATACGAAACGCGGTCGCGAGTTACACCCGGCGTCGGGTCCACGACGGAGACGAGCTTGTGTGCGAGCCAATTGAGAATCGAACTCTTGCCGACATTCGGCCGGCCAATGATGGCCACTTGTGGGACGGGCATGGATGAAAGTCACAAAAAACGAGACACGGACATTGGGAGTACGGCAACGCATCCTGCGAACGAAGCCGCCTCGCTCCTGCGAGGCGGAGCAATGGCGAATGGAAGTCTGAGTTCGGAGGTGTTTGCCGGTAGCTCTGCCTCGCGGGAGCGAGGCGGCTACGTTTGCGTGACCGACGCGATCACTCGTCGCCGAAGGTCATCACCGGGGAGTCTATCGGCTGGGCGACGCGATGACGACGCTGTAGCCTACGACCCCATGACATCCCCGGAACTCAGCAACATTCTGGATGGTTTGACTCGCCGTCACCTCGGCTGGGACATGCCGACTTCGTCGTCCAAACCGCCGACGTTGCTCGAGTCGGAGCTGTTTTGCCGGCGCCTGGCGACCTCGCACTACGAGAACTTTCCGTTGATTTCCTGGTTGCTGCCTGGGCGGTTGCGACAGCCTTTCTTCAATGTCTATGCGTATTGTCGAACCTCGGATGATCTGGCGGACGAATTAGACGACCGAGAACTCTCGACTCGAATGCTCGCTCAATGGCGCGGCGAGTTAGCTCGGTGTTGGTCTGGCGAAGAGATGGGGTATCCGGTGTTTGTCGCGCTGCAACGGACCGTGAAGGAATTCAACCTCTCTCGCGAGCCGTTCGACGATCTGCTGACGGCGTTTGAGCAGGATCAGCGTATCACATCGTACAGCTCATTCGAGGAACTGCTCGGATATTGCCGGAACAGCGCGAATCCAGTTGGTCGGATCGTTTTGCGGTTGTGTGGCTGTGATGACGAACGCTCGGTCGAGCTTTCGGATTCGGTCTGCACCGGTTTGCAGTTGGCGAACTTCTGGCAAGATGTCGCTCGCGATGCGGAGCTCGGCCGAACGTACCTGCCTCTGGATGACTGTGAGCGATTCGGGTACTCGCGACCGGATCTGGCAAACCGAGTCACGAACGAGGCGTTTGTTGAACTCATGCGGTATGAGGTCGAGCGTGCTCGTGGGATGTTGCTGGCTGTGCGCGAGCTGGCTCCTCGATTGCGCGGGCGGCTGCAAGTTGTCATCGAGCTGTTCGGCGAGGGAGGTTTGAAGATCTGCGATCGCGTGACGTCCATCGGCTATCACGTTTGGGAGCAACGTCCCGTCGTGACGAAGTGGGATGCGGCTGGCTTGTTGCTGAAGTGTTTCGGCCGAGCCATTGGGCGGAAGGTGGCGGCATGAGTCGCACGTTGCTTGAGGACTCCTTCGACCATTGCATTCGGCTGACAAAAAGGACGGCTGGGAATTTTTATTACTCGTTCTGTGGACTGCCGGCTCCGCAATTTCAAGCGATGTGCGCGTTGTACGCCTTCATGCGTGTGACCGACGATTGGGGAGATGACACGACTCGCGCACCAGCACAGCGACTCGCCGATCTCGACGACTGGCAACACGCTCTGACCGCGTCGTTGCGACCGGATTGGTCGATTGCCGAAATGACCAGCTGGTCGGATTCGGCTCGCATGGTTTTGCCGGCCATGTCCAATGTGGCCGAACGATTTGTGATTCCTCTCGAGCATCTCTTTGCCGTCGTGCGCGGAGTGCGATCGGATTTGGAATCTTTTGGCGATTCGTCACCGATCCGGTTTCAGACCTTCGCCGAACTGGCGGACTACTGTTATCTGGTCGCCGGAGCCGTCGGACTATGTTGCATTCACATCTGGGGTTTTCATGGCTCGGAAGCCGCTCAGCGAGCGATCGACTGCGGCACAGCGCTCCAACTGACGAACATTCTGCGAGACGTCGGCGAGGATGCGGCGGCGGGGCGTGTGTATCTGCCGGCCGAAGACTTGCAGCGATTCGGTGTGACGGCCGAAGACTTGATCGCACAACGCTGCGACGACCGTTTTTGTGCGCTGATGGCGTTTGAAGCCGAGCGTGCGAAATCGTTTTACGCCTTGGCGGAGCAACTGGTGCCGTGCCTGCAGCCTCACGGTCGGCCGATCATGAAAGCGATGCTACAGCTTTACGGCGGACTGCTGCACGAAATCGAGCGGCGGCAATTCGACGTCTTCCGCCAACATGTCTCGTTGCCGCGCTGGCGCAAATTGTGGATCGCGGCCGACGCGCTGATCCATCAGAAACTGCTGCCGAAGTAGGTCAGCCAAGGCGTCAAAGTCCAAGGCCCAAGCTCTAATGTCCAAAATTCGATGCCCATCCAGATCATGCTGGACAGCCTGATCTAAAAAAAAGAAACCCCGGTCGCTTGCGCGGCCGGGGCTATCGTGTCAGTCAGAGACCTTGGGGGCTTACTCGCTGATGGCGAACTTTTTGGGAGTCGCGACGAATTGCTCAAGTGTCTTCTGACTGGTGAAGAGGTACAGTCGGCCTTTGAACCAGACCGCGTGATCGAGTGAGCCTTCCTTCTTAACGTTCTCCGCGAGCAGAACCACGTCTTGGCCGCCAGAGATCGGAGTGTATTGCAGTGGATGCTCGTCGAATTCGGCCTTGGCGTCGGCCGTGCTGAAGTAGAATGTGCGACCTTTGAATGTGGAGTGGTGTTCCGGCAAAGCGTTCTCCAGTTCGCGATCATCTCGCAGGGCGACCGGGCAGAAGCCTTTCAGTCCACGCAGTTCGCCACGCTCGAAGATGCGTTTCATCTTGGCTTCGATCTGTTCCTTGGTTGGTTCGGCGGGCAGAGCTTCCGGAGGCAGGGGGATCCCGTTGGGGGTCTCGAATTCCCTTATCGGTTCAGTCGTGGTGGATTTCGCCGAGTCTGGTTTCGACACTGGCCCGAATTCCTGGTCGAGTGACAGACCGCTGAAAGGATTAGCTTCGTCGCTGGCCTTGGACTCGGCTGGCTGTGTCGCCGGGCTTTCCACGTTCTCATTGGGCTTGTCGCTGAAGACGTTGTCGATTTCGGCGTCGATCGAGGCAGGTGCCGGCGGAACCAAGACCGCGTCGCTCGCCACGGGAGCCCGGTATCCAGCATCGCCCGGTACTGGCGGCAAAGAGTCCGACAACTGGCTGCTTACTTGAGCCGGTGCTGATTGCTGGGAGGGAACTGCAGATGGCGGTATTGGCAGCGCAAGTGGAACCGTATTGTCCAAGCCATTCGAGGTATTCCCACCAGCGGGCTTGATTCTGTTCGCACCAGGGATGAGTCCTGGTTGCTGATGCGTTGGAACAGTCGCCATCCTCGGAATCGGATTCGCCGAATGTTTTGGAAGTTGTGCAGGGACACTCTTTGAGCGGCTGAAGGGATTCAATTTGCTGAGCAGACTGCGCTTGGGCGGCACGACGTTGCCCGGTGCCGCGTTCGATGGAAGGCCGGCATTCGGATTCACATTCGGAACTTGTCCGTTGGCCGGGATCGGTGTTTGGTTGAAATTCATCTGCGGCATCGGTCGGCCGTCTTTGCGATACATCTCTTCCAGTTGCTTCTGAATTGGTGAGGCCGCCGAATCGCCTTGATTCGCCAGCGGGTTCGCGCCATCGATCTGGTGGTTCGCGGGGGTGATCTTGAAGTTTTTTGAAGACTTTTTCGGAGCAATGGACAGTCCGTTGATCTTATGGTCGGCGCCCAGCGAGTCGCTCGGCGCGATGACGCTCTTCTTGGACGCATCCGCGTTGTGAAGCATTTCGGGCAGCAGCCCCGGAGCCTTCTTGAGGGAAAATGGGACGCTGCGTTGCGGAGCGAAGTACTCGTCCGCCGGTAAGGCCACTTGGGCTTCCGCCAGACTAGTGTTGAGCAGTAGTCCGCCACCGAGCATCCACGCCGTTGCCACCAAACTAGGTTTCTTATTCATTACCAAGGCTCCTGCATCCCTGTTGGGCCCGCACGCATTGAGTGATGTCGGTCGTGGCGTGGATTGCAGGGGTC
>VGZH01000162.1 GCA_016872645.1 Planctomycetota bacterium
CAACTTCTACCTGGCTCTGCTGCACGCCGTGGGAGACAAGCGCGAAAACTTCGGCGAACTCGACTCGAAGATGCCTGCCGCCGCGCAAGCCGGACCGCTGGCGGAGATCATGGCGTGAGGCTTTGAACCTCGCCGGACTCTACTGAAAAATGGAATGACACCGCCGACACGCATGCTCACCCCCAACCAACTCGACCGCCGCACGGCACTCAAGGGCATCACGCTCGGGGCCGGCGGCCTCCTGTTGGCACCGCTGTTGCAGAAGATCGCCGCGGCGGCTGAGGGCCGCACCGTGGTGCCCAAGCGAGTCGTTTTCATCGTCTTCGACAACGGCTTTCGCGAGATCGACGGCACGTTGCCCGAGGGCGTGCCGCTGGCATCCGAGAAGCTGCGGCAGATCCCCCTCAAGGGATTGAAGCTGCCTTTGGACATCGAGCCGTTCGCGCCGTTTCAGGACCGGTTGACGATCCTGCACGGCTTGCGCGGCACCAACGCCGTGGACCACGGCGGTTACTTCGCGGCCCTGACGGGGATTCCGGGCAACAAGCACTCGGCGCTCGGCATCTCGATCGACGCGGCCATCGCGCAGCAACTGCCGGCCGTGTTTCCGCTGCTCGGCCTGGGTGCCGCCAACGGCGGGCCGACGACCGCGTATTGCTCGTCGGCCTGGACCGCGGGCAAGCCGATCGCGATGCAGTGCCAGCCGGAAATGGCGTATGAATCGCTCTTCGGCAGCGTCGGCGCCACGCGAAATGATTTCGCGACCCGCAAGAACCTGCTCGACTTCGTCCGCAGCGACGTGCAGCGGGTCCGCACCGAAATCGCGGGGCCGGAGCGGGAGTTGCTGGAAGCTCACCTCGAAGCGCTCGAGTCTCTCTCCAAACGCAACGGCCAACTCTCCGACCAGTACCAGAACGGCACGCTGAACAAGCACGCTCCGAAGCTGCCGGAGAAGTTGAGCTTGTTCACGGACATCGCGGCAGCTCAGGTGGACATCGCCACGGCGGCGCTGGTGGCGGGCCTGACGAACGTTGTGACGATCTCCTCCGGCCTCGGTGGCCTGATGTCGAAATATACCGGCATTTGCAACGGCGATGGACACGGGCTGGGGCACGGTGGCGTTGATAAGGATTTACCTTTCAAGCGGCCGTTCGAGCCGCTGTCGCACTACCACAACTACCTCGCCAAGCAGGCGGCGCGGATGCTGACGAAGCTGCAGGAGACGAAGGAAGGCAGCGGCACGATGCTGGACAACACCCTGCTGGTGTTCATGAGCGATTCGGCCAACCAGCAGCACTCGTGGAAGGGAGCGAACTGGCCGGTCGTGCTCGTTGGCAATCTCGGCGGCAAACTGAAGACGGGTCAGTTCCTGTCGTACCCGGTCAAGGCCCAGGCCGCGGGCGGAGATGGCGGCAACCAGACGTTCGGCACGGCCTACGGCACGAACCCCTACACCAACGCCCTGTACGCCACGCTGCTGACCGCGGTCGGCAAACCGTGCGACGCGTTCAACCGCTCGCCCAGTTCGACGGAAGCGAAGGAAACCTACGCCCCGCTGCCCGAAGTGCTCAACGCGTAGGCGCTTTGCAAGGTGCGTGAAATGCGACTTCTGAACCAATATCTCCCTTGTCTTGCACTGACGCTGCTGGTGGCAATCGTCGGTCAGCCTTGTCGCGCCCAGGATGCGTCCGACGTGGCGAAGGTGATCGTGCCGTTCGTCGAGAAGCATTGCGTCAAATGCCATGGCGCCGAGAAGCCGAAGGCGGGTCTGTCGCTGCACACCTTCAAGGACGAGAAGGCGATCCTCAAGGAGCGAAAACTCTGGGACGCGGCGCTGCACCTGATCGAATCGGGCGAGATGCCGCCGGAGAAACAGCCGCAGCCGACTGCGGAGGAGAAAGCGGCGTTCGCGAAAAGCCTCCGTGCCACCTACGCGAAGGCCGATACCGGCAAACCCGATCCGGGGCGAATCCTGATTCGGCGGCTCTCGCGAACCGAGTACGGCAACACCGTTCGCGATCTGTTGCAGCTCGATCTGGATTTCAAGCCCGAACTCGAATTGCCGTCCGACGCCATCACGCACGGCTTCGACAACAACGCCGAGGCCCTCACGATCTCGCCCTCGCTGCTGGATCGCTACATGGCGGCCGCGGAGATGATTGCGGAGCGAGCGATTCGCGCAGAGCTTCCCAAGCGAGAACTTCTGAGCCCTGAAAATGCCAACGGAATTTCTCCCAGCTTCGGAGGTGTCGCGAACGTGCCTGTCGCCAAGGTGGTCGAGATGCTCTCGGCACTGGCCGAGGCCAATCCCAAGGACGCCCTCGTCCGCTATCGCCTGGCCCGGACGCATGCGGCGGCTTATGGAGGCAAAGCCGAAAAGGTGCCGGTGCTCCCCGGCAAGGAATCCGAGGGCGTCTGGTTCGGTGCCAACCCCGGTCACCTCCCGTTCGAGGTCAAACGCACGGACGATCCAGCGAAGTTGAAACCAGCACGGGAACACGTCGATCGAGCCATGCAACGCTATCGCGAAGTGCTCCAGCTCGAGCCGGAGAATCTGGCCGCTCGGTTAGGCCTGGCGTGGTGCATGCTTCAGTCCGGCGACAAGACCACCGCGATGGCGGAGCTTCGCGCGGTGATCGACGCGGCATGGATCAAGGAAAAAGATTTCCTACCGGTCGATTGGAAGATGTCATCGGTGGTGCTCGAAGGTGCCGGTCAGCTTTCGCCGTTGCTCGACAAGAAAGAGGACGCCAAGGAGATCGCTACTCTGAAAGAGCGGACAGGACAGCTCCAGAAGACCGCCAACAGCAGCCCCTGGAGGCCCTATCGCCTGCTCGACTCCAGTTCGGACAACGCCGGGTTGACGGGGCCGTTCTATGTCACCAAAGAGGGGAATTCGGTTGGGGTCGAGGCTCTCCTCAAGTACGCGAGTACCGACGAATTCCTTTTCCGCGTGACGCTGTTTGTGGAAAAGAGTTCGGAGCCAGTGCGCGTGGCGCTGTTCGTGGGCGGGCCCGGCTTGCCGGAATACTCCACCACGGACGAACGCGACCAAATCCTGGGAGGGATTCGCGACCGCCCCTCGATCAAGATTCTGAAAATCGCCGAGGTGACGGCGCGGTCGATCGAGACGCCGCAACAGATCGAGGTGCTGGTCAGCCGTCGCGGTCGGAGCGGTCCGATCGGCATCCTGGGCATCGGGTTGGTCAAACCCAAGAGCGACTCATCGCCGGTTCGGCTGCACTTCAAATTGGAGGCGGAAGGACCGCTCCCACCGCTGTCGCACCAGCATGTTCTCGCCTGTTCCGCCGACAAGTCGCAGGCCGAGCAGACACGCGAGATCGTCGGCCGATTGCTCCCGCGAGCGTTTCGCCGTCCCGTCACGCCGGACGAGATTGAAGCGATCGCCAAATTCGCGGATCGAGCCGTGGCGGACGGGCAAAAATGGGAAGTGGGCATGCAGCACGCCTTGCTGGCGACGCTCTGCTCGCCGAAGTTTCTGTTCCGTCCGGAACTGGACGACCGACCCGATTCCGCCGAGCCACACCCGATCGGTGAATTCGAGTTGGCGTCGCGCCTCAGCTACTTCCTCTGGAGCAGCCTGCCCGACGACGAGTTGTTCAGGCTGGCCGGCCAGCAGAAGCTGTCGGCGAATCTGGAACCGCAGGTTCGGCGAATGTTGCGGGACCCCAGAGCGAAAGCATTGGTCGACAACTTCGCCTTGCAGTGGTTGCGACTGGACTCGCTGTGGTCGCACCAGGTCGACGCGAAGCTGTTCCCCAAGTTCGATAAGGAACTGCGCGACGCGATGCAGCAAGAGACGCAATCGTTCCTGCACAACATGCTTCGCGAGGACCGCAGTCTGCTGGAGTTGATCGATGCCGATTACACGTTTTTGAACAGCCGGCTGGCCGACCACTACCGCATTGCCGACACGCTCGGCAACCCGCCCGGCGCAAAGGTGGAAAAGAAGGGAGACACAATCCCGCGGGACCGCTTCGTGCGCGTGCAGTTGCAGGGAAGCGAACGGGGCGGGCTGCTGACTCAGGGCAGCGTCCTCACGATCACATCGCCTCCGACGCGCAGTTCGCCGGTGAAGCGCGGGGCGTGGGTGCTGGAAAACATTTTGGGAACGCCTCCTCCGCCTCCGCCGCCCGATGTGCCGGAGCTGGACCCGAAGGAAGTGACCGCCACCAACCTCCGCGAACGCCTGGAACAACATCGCGCCAACGCGGTCTGTGCGAGCTGCCATTCCAAGGTCGATCCGCTGGGTTTTGCCTTCGAGAACTACGACGCCGTCGGAGCGTTCCGCAAGAGCGAAGCCAACAAGCCTATCGACGCAAGCGGCACGCTTCCGGATGGCCGAAAGATCAACGGCATGGCCGATCTCAAAAAGGCGTTGCTCGCGGACAAGGAAAAATTCGTCCGACATTTATCCGAGAAGATGCTGACCTACGCTCTGGGCCGAGGGGTCGAGTATTACGACAAGCGTGCCGTCGATCGGATCGTGTCCGAGGTGGCCAAGGATGACTTCAAATTCTCCCGGATGGTAATCGCGACTGTGCAAAGCGATCCATTCCGGCTGCGAAGAGGAAAAAACCAGACACCATGAACAAACACAATCATCTATCGCGTCGAACAGTGTTGCGTGGCCTCGGGGCCGGAATCGCCCTTCCCTGGCTGGAAGCGATGGGACCGATCGCCTCGTGGGTTCACGCCAACGACAAAACCCCCGCCGCTCCCAATCGGCTGCTCTGGTGCTACGTGCCGAACGGCACGGTCATGCCCAGCTGGACGCCGAAGGAGGAGGGCCCGCTGAATGATCTGCCGCCGATTCTCCAGGAAGTGAAGGACTTCGCAGGCGACATCACCGTCCTGACGGGACTGTCGGCTCGGGCGGCAAACGGTGGTGGCGGGGCGCATGCCCGCGCCATGGCGGCGTTCTTGACTGGCGTCACTCCGCTGAAGACCGAAGGAACGAACTACCGGGCCGGGGTCAGCGTGGATCAGGTCGCGGCGTCGAAGATCGGAGATCAGACTCGGCTGGCCTCGCTGGAGGTCGGCACCGAAGAGAACACCGGCTTCTGCGACTTCGGGTACAACTGCGTCTACAAGGGAACGATGTCGTGGCGCTCGGCGACCCAGCCGATGATCAAGGAAGTCCGGCCGAAGCTGGTCTTCGAGCGGCTGTTCGGCGGCAACGACGCCAATCGCGCAAAACGCGATGCCTTGCGCAAGAGCGTCCTCGATCAAGTGCGCGAAGACTCGAAGTCGCTGGCCAGTCGCCTCGGCGCCGACGATCGCCGTCGCCTGGACGACTACCTGACCGCCGTCCGCGACATCGAACAGCGGATCGAGCGGGCCGCGAGTTTCCCGCCGTTGGCCAAGCCGGAATTGTCGATCGAGCCCGGCATTCCCAAGGACTACCAGGAACATTGCCGGCTGATGTGCGACCTGATCGTCCTCGCGTTTCGATCGGACATCACGCGCATCGGCACCTTCGCGTTGTTGAATGAAGTGAGCGAACGGTCGTTCCCGGAGCACGGCATCAAGGAAGGGCACCACGGGATCACTCACCAAGCCGAGCGAGGGTACCCGCAACTCACGCTGGTCAATCAGTTGCACCTGCGGCAACTGGCTTATCTGCTCGGAAAGCTCAAGGCGGTGAAGGAAGGCTCCGGCACGCTGCTGGACCACTGCCTGATTGCGTACGGCAGTGCGATCAGCAATGGAGCGTCGCATTCCAACTCAGACCTGCCGATCCTGCTGGCGGGCAACGCCGGCGGGACGGTCAAGACGGGCCGCCATATCCGTTACGAGAAGGACACGCCGCTCAACAACCTGTGGTTGTCGATGCTCGAACGGGTCGACGTCCGCGTCCCGTTCCTCGGCGACAGCACCGGGAGCCTGCGTGGGCTGTAAGTCTGGGTGAGAAGCCGGAGACAAGACCTGGAAGCCGTCAGGTGAGAACGCCTGGCCAGTTATGAGGACCTGAAATGCGACTGCTGAAGCAATATCTCCCCTGTCTTGCACTGACGCTGCTTGCTGCAATCGGCGGCGTGCCCTGTCGCGCCGCCGAGCCAGGGGCCGACGCGAAAACCGTGCGCTCGTTTCTCGACGCGCACTGCGTCCGTTGCCATGGCAAGGAGGATCCAGAAGGAAAGGTCTCCCTGCACATTCTTTCCCTCGACTCGAAAGCCCCCCAGGACCTCGAGACTTGGAATCGGGTTTACGAGCAGCTCTTCAACGGCCAGATGCCGCCGCCGGATAGAAAACAGCCTCCCAAAG
>VGZH01000163.1 GCA_016872645.1 Planctomycetota bacterium
GTGCCAACTTTTGAACCAGTGTTGTTGAGACGGATCGGGAAGCCGAAGAGTGCTTCGCTGGAGACTTATCGAGCCGACGGCGGTTATCGAGCGTTGGAAAAGGCGCTCAGGATGGCTCCGGCGGAGGTCACGGAGACCGTGAAGGCGTCGGGATTGCGAGGCCGCGGCGGAGCCGGCTTCCCGACCGGCGTGAAGTGGACGTTTCTGCCGAAGGATGCGACCACCGTGTATCTCGCGGTCAATGCGGATGAGTCCGAGCCGGGGACGTTCAACAATCGGATCATCATGGAAGGGGACCCGCATCAGATCATCGAGGGGATCGCGATCGCGTGTCATGCGATCAAGTGCAACACGGCGTACATTTATTTGCGGTACGAGTTCGGCCGCAGCTATCGAGCACTCAAGCAGGCGGTCGAGGACTGCTACAAGGCGAATCTGCTGGGGAAAAACATTCTCGGCAGCGGCAAAGACCTCGACGTGTATCTGCACCGCGGGGCGGGAGCTTACATCTGCGGCGAAGAGACGGGCCTCATCGAAAGCCTGGAAGGGAAGCGAGCGTGGCCACGGATCAAGCCTCCGTTTCCGGCGATCGAGGGGCTGTTCCGCAAGCCGACGATCGTGAACAACATTGAGACGCTCGCCTGTGTGACGCACATCCTGGATCGGGGCGTCGAGTGGTTCAAGTCGATGGGCGTGCCTCCGGACCCGGCCAATCCGCGCGACGCTGGCAGCTACGGGCCGAAGCTGTATTGCGTCAGCGGCCACGTCAACAAACCGGGCTGCTACGAACTGCCGATGGGCATCACCGCTCGCGCACTGATCGACGAACACGCGGGGGGCGTCTGGAAAGGCCGCAAAGCCAAAGCGGTCGTCCCCGGCGGCATGAGCATGGGCTTCCTCACCGAGAAGGAACTCGACACGCCGCTGGACTTCAACGGCCCTGGCAAAGTCGGCTGCCTGGGTCTCGGCACGGCGGCGGTGATGGTCGTCGATGACCAGACCAACATCGTCGAGGTACTCTACAACAGTTGCCGCTTCTACTCGCACGAGAGCTGCGGCCAATGCACTCCCTGCCGCGAGGGGACCGCGTGGATGACGAAAATCCTCGAACGCATCCTCGACGGCCGCGGAGTGCTCCGCGACATCGACCTGCTGCTGGAAGTCGCCAACGGCATCGGCATCATCCCCGGCACGACGATCTGCGGCCTCAGCGACGGAGCCGCCTGGCCCGTCAAAAACGCCATCAACAAATACCGCAGCGACTTCGAAGAGTGGATCAACAGCGGAAGAAAAAGCACTCTCGTGAGTTTGAAGATGAAGTCGGGGCACTGAGATTTGGAGTGCGGTGCATCCGCACCGCTTGGGACATTTTGGGATAAGCACGGAAGGCGACCGGAACACTGATATACGCTAATCTCCGCTGATGAAGTTTCTGTTTTGTGAGAATCAGCGGCGATGAGTGTTCCCTATAGAAACAGATCGAAATGGCGACAGTCACAGTTAACGGCAAAGAAGTTTCCCTCGGCGAGGGTGAGCGGCTGAATTGCATTCAGGCGGCGAAGCGGGCGGAAATTGAAGTTCCGCATTATTGCTGGCATCCGGCGATGTCGGTCGTAGCGAGCTGCCGTATGTGCTTGGTTGAGGTGGGCGACAAGAAGCCGGACGGCTCGGTCGCGATGCAGCCGAAGGTCGTGCCGGGGTGTCAGACGCCGGTGAAGGATGGGACGGTCATCGTCACGAACTCGGCGAAGGTCAAGCAGGCTCAGGCGGCGACGCTGGAGTATTTGCTGCTCAATCATCCGCTCGACTGTCCGACGTGCGATCAGGCGGGCGAGTGTTTTCTTCAGGACTACACGTTCAAGTTCGGCCACATGCAGAGCCGGTTGATGGAGCCGAAAGAACTTAAGCCGGACAAGGACTACATCGGCGACCAGATCACGCTGTTTACTGATCGCTGCGTGATGTGTACGCGATGCGTGCGGTTCACTCGCGAAATTAGCGGTACGGGCGAACTGCAAGTCATCAACCGCGGCAGCCACGAAGAGATCGACATCTTTCCGGGAATGCCGATCAACAACAAACTGGCGGGGAACGTTGTCGATATCTGCCCGGTCGGAGCGTTGTGCTCGAAAGATTTCCTCTACAAGCAACGAGTCTGGTGGCTGAAGTCCGCCGACAGCGTCTGCCCCGATTGCTCGACCGGTTGCAGTATCAAGGTCGATCAAAACAACGAGACCGTGTACCGCCTCAAGCCACGCGAGAACCCGCAAGCTCAAGGCCATTTCATGTGCGACGACGGCCGCTTTGGTTGGAAGTACATCCATTCCGACCAACGCCTCAAGCAGCCAGAGATGTCGCAAGGAGACCGCCGAGTCGCTGTCGATTGGGACACCGCATTGACCGCGACTCGCAATGCTCTGAAGGATGCCGCAACGAAGAATCCGAAAGCGGTCGCTGCTGTCTTCTCGCCGTGGATGACAGTGGAAGAGGCTTACTTGCTGGCGAAGCATCTTAAGTCGCTCTCATCGGACGTGCGATTGGCCCTCGGCCCGGTGCGTGTCGAAGGCCAAGACGACCACTACCCGAAAGACGTCCGAGGCAACGCTCAAGAGAAAATCAAATTCACGATCCGAGCCGAGAAGTGCCCGAACCGCCGAGGCGTCGAGCTCGTCCTTCAACACTTCCAAGGTTCGATCATCAACATCGGCGACATTCTTGGCGACGCGGCCGAAGGCCGCATCGATACGCTGTACTTTGTCGGTGGAGATCCACGCGGTGGACTCGACGAATCACGAGCAGTCGCGTTGGCAAAAGTCAAAACGCTCGTAGTTCAAGACATCCTGCCGTCCCCGGTCTCGGCGCGAGCACACATTGTTCTTGCAGGTGGTTCGTTCGCGGAGAGAGACGGCACATTTGTAAATCACGCCGGACTGGCTCAGGGGATCAAACGCTCGATCCGCTCGCCGGAGGAAGCGCGGCCCGATGGACGCATCCTGTGGGATTTAAGCGGTCGCAAGGGTTTGTTCAACGCGACGGTTTTTCGCCATGAGATCGCTCGTGAGATTCCAGCACTCGCGGCGTTAACAGCGGAGTTGTCTTGTTCCGGAGTGCTGTTGAAGTAATTCAAGGCATTGGTGATTTTGAAGGATCAGAAAGATTTCACACGATGAACTCGATGAACTTTTCCCCGCTGCTGGCTGAAGGCAGTTCAGATGCGGTTGAAAATCTGCTGCATTGGCTATGCGGATTGGTTGGCATTCCGGTGCAAGTCGGCGTGCCGCTGATATTGATTCTGGCGACGTTGGGCACAATCCTTGGGGCGTGTTCGTATGCGATTTGGCTGGAACGCAAGCTGGCGGCGTGGATTCAGGATCGCGTCGGGCCGAACCGAGTCGGTTGGGCGGGGCTGTTGCAGCCGATTGCGGACGGGGCGAAGTTTCTGCTGAAAGAGGACATCATCCCGGCGCATGTCGACAAGTTCCTGTTCGTCATCGCTCCGACAATCTCGGTCTTCACGACAATGCTGGCGTTGTCCGTTGTACCGCTGGGGCCGACGACGCTGGGAGAAGGGTTCAGCTTCATCATCGCTCCGAAGATCGACATCGGGATCGTGTTTCTGTTTTCGGTGACGAGCCTCGCGGTGTACGGCATCATTCTTGGCGGCTGGTCGAGCAACAACAAATACAGCGCGCTGGGCGGACTGCGTTCGAGTGCTCAAGTCGTGAGCTACGAAATACCGCTGGGGATGTCGGTCATCGGCATCGCATTGATGGCCGGGTCGCTGAATCTGGAGACGGTGATCGACGCTCAGGCTAAGAGTGGACTTTTCGGTTGGAACATCTGGTATCAGCCGCTGGCTGCGTTGATCTTCTTTCTGGCGGCGCTGGCGGAATCGAATCGTCTGCCGTTCGACTTGCCGGAATGCGAGCAGGAATTGATCGGCGGCTATCACACGGAGTACTCGGCGTTGAAGTTCGGCATGTTTTTTCTCGGCGAGTACACGCACGTCTTCACGGTGAGCTTTCTGTGCTCGGTGTTGTTCCTGGGAGGCTGGCACTTCCCGTACATCGCCGAGCTCGAGAGCGTCGGCATTCTGGCGACCGTGCTGAAGATCGGCGTGCTGCTGACCAAGGTGTTGGCGGTCATCGTGGTCATCATGCTGCTGCGTTGGTGCTTGCCGAGATTCCGATTCGATCAACTGATGGGACTGTGCTGGAAAGCGATGATTCCGTTGTCGCTGGGGAATATGGTCTGCGTGATGATCGTCCGCGAGTTTGAGCTGAGTTGGTTCTGGCTGCCGGTTAGTTCGTTCGCACTGTTCTGTACAGCCGGAGTGCTTGGTTTCAAGCCGGCTCCAGTGACTGCGCGAAGATCAAGGTCGGTGGAGCAGTTGATCGCAGGTCATCACTAGCGCACACAACAATCGTTTAACCCGCAAGCCGTAGGCGTGCGCGTTGAGCGACTGAATGACTGAAGACGCGCGTGCCTGCGGCGTGCGATAAAACGAAATGAGACGACAAGATGCCCATCCAAGAAAAAGAAGTTGCCTGGATCGAAGAGCCGGAGTTGAATTTCTGGGAGCAGACGTTTCTGCCTGCTGTGGCTGGTGGGTTGAAGGTCGCCGTGAAGCACACGGTCGAGCAGCACTCGGTCACGCAGCAATACCCCGAAGAGAAGCCCGATCTGCCACTGAATTACCGTGGCGTGCATCGGTTGAACCGCGATGAACAAGGGCGAGTGCGCTGTGTCGCGTGTATGATGTGTGCGACGGCCTGTCCGGCTCATTGCATTTCGATCGTCGCCGAGGATGCGTCCAAGGACTGGCCGGATCGGGACAAGCGTCCGCAGAGCTTTGTGCTCGACGAACTGCGATGCATTTTCTGCGGCATGTGCGAAGAGGCGTGTCCCTGTGACGCGATCGAGTTGACCAGCATCTACGATTTGACAGGCCAAACTCGTGAGCAGATGACTTTCGACAAAGAAAAGCTGTTGAGCATCTACGATCAGACGAAGGACAATCCGCGCGATCCAATCCGAACTCATCGAGGCCGCTTGGGTTGTGCGTCGGAACTGGAGCGTCAGCCGTTGAGCGCAACGGCACCGAAACCGCCCGATGCGCTGCGAGCGAAGAAGTCGTAAGCCACCACGACGCGCGAATCGCGGGTGCATTTCTGTAAGCGCTGACCACTGGCTTGCGGGTCGTGCTTGCTCAAGAGGCTACGAGGTTCGCCGAATCTGTTTGGCGAAGCGGTCGAGGCCGTGCCGCGTGAGTTGGTCGTAGATGGCCCAGCGTTTATGGGCTTCGTCGAGTCCGTTGAGGACTCCAAACAGGATTGCTCCCAGAGTGATGACGGCGACTTCGACGACTCGCTGTGGCAGCGAGAACGGTTTGAGGTCGCAGAAGACCTCTTCGCGACTGCAGAACTCCCCAAATTTTCGACCTTGGAAGTGCAGTTCGACGCCGTCGAAGTCACGGTTCCATTCGTAGTCGAACGGGCCGTAGTCGCGGCGGCGATGTGTCACCCAAAAGCGAGTGCCGTCGAAAGTGATGCCGTGCGGGGACATGCAGAAATTTTGGTCGTGATGCACGCGGCTTGCGTGAGACGTTGGTTCGTAAAACAGACGCACGCGGGGTGCGTGCGTCACAATCGTTAAAGTCGACAAAGTCGGGGTGTCGAAACCAATGAAAGTCCGTGGGAGTCGTTCTCGCGTCGTCGGCGTTGGTTGCGCTGACAATCGTGAGGCGGGAATGGCGATTTGCGAACGTTTGTTGGGGGCGTGAGATGATCTGTCGATCGGTGTTTCTCCGGCGAAAGCTGCTGCTCGGACTGACGGCGGGGTTGATGCTCGGCTCGGTCGGTGGCTGCCATCGAGCCATGTATCGCCAACAAGCGGACGACGAAGCTCGTGCGCTCGTCGAAGAAAAATCGTACCATCCACGCTGGGCTTTGCCGGGCTTCAACATCGAGATGAATCCGGCCAGCCGGTA
>VGZH01000164.1 GCA_016872645.1 Planctomycetota bacterium
GAGATGCCGGCGATCACCACCAGCAGAGCGTTGAACATCATTTGCAGCATCTCGGCCTGGCGAAGCAATTCCTTGGGCACAACGACGGCGTATTCTGGTGTTTTGTGAAAGCGTTCGAGCTGTGTCTTGATCAGATCCGCGGTTTGCTCGACTTGATCGATATCGGCGACGGTCACGGTGATTTGATTGAGCTGGATGATCTCACCTTCGCGTCCGCCGGCTTTGGCCGTGAAGACTTGGTCGCCGATGCGTGCTCGAAAGGTTGGCAGTGGAATGTAAACGTCGGCGTTATAGTCGCGGCCCTCGAGACTGCTGCCGATCGCGGCGGAGGGGAGCCGGCTGGCCGTCAATCCGACGACGACGTAGAAGTCATTTTCAATTCGAATCGCACGTCCGATGGGGTCTTCGTACGGAAACAGGTGCTTGGCAGTCTCATTGCCGATCACGCAGACGTTATCGCGGTCGACTCCGTCGCGGTCGGTGATGAATCGCCCACGCTCCATCGTCAGGTGATTGATGAAGAAGTAATCGGACGTGCAACCGATGAACCGCACATCGATGGTGCGATCCGAAAACCTCGCCTCCTTGTGGATGTCGCGCATGGGTACGGAACGAATGATGGTCGGGATCGTTCGGATCCGCTCGAAGTCATCGCGAGTGACGCCGTATTCGATGAAGAAAGCCCCCATCGATTTCGGGCTGGCGCTCGCCGGCTTGACGCTCTTGATGATGATGTTTGTCGCGCCCAAATCCTTGATCTGCTGTTGAGCCTGATAGCTGACCCCTTCGCCCAGCGCGACCAGCCAGATCACCGCGGTAACGCCAATCAAAATTCCAAGCATCGCCAAGCCCGCTCGGAGCTTGTGCAGCATCAGGCTTTTGAAGCCGTTCTGAAATGTGCGAATGAAACTAATGAGCACGGATGCACCGCCAAAGCGAAGTTAACTTGAATTCGCCTAAACTCGTGGGCTATTGGCCGCCCGGTCCAGCAGGTGGGCCACCGGGGCCACCCCCGCCGTTTTGCATCGACTTGATGAACTTCGTGATGCGGTCAATCATCTCCTTCGCTTCTTGGCGATCGATGAAGCCGTCGGCGTTGGTGTCGTTCTGATCCCAGCGAGACTTCATACGGTCGTCTGCTTCGTCCTTGCTGATCTTGCCGTCTCCGTCGGTATCTTGCTTCATGATGTCGGCCACCGTCGGCATCTTGAATCCACCAGCGGCCTTTGGCTGACCGGCACTCGCTGCCGCCGGTGCGGCGCCATCAGTGCCGGCTGGCTTGTCGTCTTTCGCGACTTTTTTCTCGACGCCAGGCCCCTTTTTGTCCGAGCCGCTCGGATCGGACTTCAGAGCAGCGGCACCGAACTTCTTGCTGGCATCGGCTTCTTGCGGGGCGTTCCGAGGTTCTTCTTTGCGAGCCTCCTCCACCATCGCCTTCGGATTGAGCAGGACGACGTCCCCTTCTTTGAGTCCGTCTTTGATTTCGAAGACCTTGTCGTTGGTCAGTCCGACAGTGAGCGGGCGGCGTTCAAATTTGTTCGGGCCGTTGACGACCCAGGCGTTGAATTTGCCCCCTTGTTCGACAACGCAACTGACCGGCACAGTCAGCACGTCGGTCAAGTCCGCGATCAGGACTTCGACTTCGGCGGTCATGGCGGGCTTCAATCCGTCGGCCTCGCCATTGATTTTCACGATCGTGGCATATTCTTTGAGGTTGGCGTTCAACCAACTGCCAGGTTCAGGTTGATTGGCGATCGAGATGATTTTGCCTTGGAACTCGCGGTCGCTGATCTTGACGTTGGCGGGCATTCCCTCTTTGAGGCGTTCGACTTTGGTTTCATGCACGGTCATTTTGACCTGCATGTTGCTGAGGTCCGGCAATCGCAAGATGGTTTGCGAGTCACGGACAGTCGCCCCTTCTTCAATCTTCACGCCGGTACTGCTGCCAAATCCGCGACCGCCTCCTTGATCGTTCGCGTAGATCACGATGCCGTTTTGCGGGGCTTTAATTTCGCAGTTGTTCAGTTGCCGCTCCAGGCGGTTCATCTTGGCTTCTTCCAATTTGAACGCCGCTTGTTCCGACTTCTTGAGGGCTTTGGCGGCCTCACATTTGGCTCCAAGTTCCTTGAGCATCTTGGCCTGCGTGAACTTTTCAAGCACGGTCTTGGCGGTCTTGGCCGAGTCGAGTTCCAGCTTCGAGCGTTCAACGGCGAACTCGTCGGCTTCGACTTGCAGTGCGGTCGTGAAGCCTTTGCGAGACATCTTCCGCGTGTGTTCCAGAAGGTTCTCGGTACTCCGCAAATTCTCTTTGGCGATGTTGATGTTGGCTTCCGCCGTTTGCAGTTCTTTGACAAAGGTTCCGTCGCGGTATTCTTGTACGGCGATCTCCGCGGCCGCATGGTTCTCCTCGGCCTGAATCATGGATGCTTCCGCTTTGCCGAGGCTGATTTTTTGAGCGTTGAGTTGGTCTTCAATCGTGGCGCTATCGAGCGTGACAAGCCACTCGCCCGCCTCGACCTCGGTTCCTTCAGGAACAATTTTCAGAATCGACGTGCCGCCCGAGACTTGGGATTTCACGTCGATATTTTTCGCGCTCTCCATGTTCCCTGCCGCCACCACGGTGACGAGCAAGCGGCCTTTCGCGACATTGTGAGTCAATGCACCACCGGCGTTGACCGTGGACCCGCCGCTGGAGTTTGAGTTGGTGCCTTGCCCTTGACCGTACAACTGCCAACCCAGCAAGCCGAGCACGACGACGATCGTCCCAAAGGCCGCCAACTTGGCAAACACGCGTGCCGGTCGTTCGCGACGAAAGTTGTAGACCAAATCATCAGCGGAAGGACGAGATTCGGAGTGTTCGGACATGGCACTTCCTCAACAGGGGAGAATTTCGATTCGTAGCGATGAGCCGGTACGGCGCAAATCAGGTGGGAATGCAAGAAGTCGCACAGTGCTTGGAAGGACAATCAACGCACGGCGTTGAATTTCGGAGCAGATGGTTGGGCAGGATTATCGCCCGGGCTTCTCCCGGTTTCAACGGGCAACGATCAGCGAGCCTGCAAATACTTCCTGCAAAATGATCGACGAAAAATGAAAATTACGAATTTTGTGCGTCCCTTTTTTGTGTTTGCCGTTGTTCATTTTTTGTTGTCGCTGGCTCCCTCCGGTACCTCCCGCGCGGCGGAGACCGCCTGCACGTTCAAAGTCCGTGGCGGGACCGGCTCCATTCGACGTAGTGGCTGCCACCGGCTGTCTTCACGCGGTTCGGGTTTCTTTGGAACGGGCTGCTCCGAGTCTGGCCCCATCGCCGGGTCGCGGGGCGCTGGCGAAGGGGGCAACGCGGGATTGGTCGTCCCCTCCGCACCACTGGGACTGCTGGCAGCCGCACCGGTCGTTCCGGCACCGTCGAGGTCTTTGAACCACTGATCGGGGATCGATGGCGGCAGCAGGCATTCGTCCGCCCCCATCCGTTCAAACTGGTCCAGCGGCTGCGGAACCCACAGGCCGCTCTCGTCGATCTGCATCACGCCGAGATCGCGGATCAACGTCATATGTGTGCCGTAATAGGCCAGCCAGACGCTCATCACGTTGTTCTGTACGCTGCGAAGATCAGACAGAGCGTCCAGCAAGTCACGAGCAGCCGTCGGTCCGAACTGTTGTGGTTGTGCTCCCGGAGCGGCCGCCGGGACTGGCTTGTTCAAGTTCTCGCGAGCGAGATCGACACGACGAATCGCGATCGCCATCGCGCGGCGTTGAATCTCTAAGTTCGTCCGCAACTGCGTGAGTTGTCGCAGCAGCCCACGCATGCGGCTGTGAACTCCGTCCTCGTACTGAATGAGCTGTCGCCGTGCCTGCTGATAGTTGATGAGTTGCTGCCGGTAGTTGTTCCGCTCCTGCAGCCGAGTGAATGGCGCATCGAACCGCAATCCCGCCCGCAACCCGCCGGTCGTGTGATTGAAGTTGAGCGGATTGTTTCCCGTCGTACCGACATCCCCGCTGAAGACCAAATCGAGTCCCGATTCTAAGGCATTCGCGTTGAATTCGATCAGCCGCCAGGTATCGACCAGCGCCGCGCGGTTGTTCATCCAATCGACACGGTTCGCTCGCGCGATCGCCAGAGCATCCAGCGGATGCAACTCCAACGGCTCGACCGTGATGACTTCCAGTCGCGATCTCGCTTGCACCAGCGAAAGCTCCTTGACGAGGTTGTCGAACTTCACTGCCAGCGCAACCAGATCAGCCATCCCCTTCGTTGTCGTTTCTGGGGTCAGACCCTCGCGAATTTCGCTGAGCTGCTTGCCGTATTCCGCATGATTGTCAATCAGCCGCTCATACGTCTCTTTGAGTTTGGCCCATTCGTCGCGAGTCGTCTTCTCATCCTCCGGCGTCACGTCCTTGAAGCGAGTCGTTGGATCGAGTGAGTCGAGTCGTTGAAGATCTGTTTGCACGGTCGCCACTTGTTCATCGATATCTCGACGCAGTGCGGCAATCCGATCAGCCATCGCTTCGACTTCCGCCACTTTCGGCTTCTCGTCGAGTTCACCCAAGGCCGTCAGCACCTGTGACAGTCCGTCCTGAACTTCGCTGATTTCCGGATCGATGAACTGGAATTTCTGAATTACGGAATCGTTCAGCTCGATCGGCACATGCGGCGGCAGGCCGAGCGTGCCGGTCTTGAACGCATCAAGCTGATTGGCGAGGTCGTTCTTGTTTTGCAGCAACGTCGCCTTCTCGGTTTCGATGCTCTGCCGAAACTGATCGACCTGCCCGATGTCGATCAAACCCGCTGCGAGATTCGCTTCGAGCAACAGTCGCGTGCGGCCTTGAGCCTTCAACAGTTCTTGCGAATTCCGAATTTGCTGCGTCCGCTGCAACAGCCCGATGAACCCGTTCTGAGTTCCCGCACCGCCGCCGACGAAGCCGGTCGTCCCGCTACCGCCGCCACCGCCTCCCGTATTCGAGGCTCCACGACCCAGCCCCGACAAGTCTCCCTGCCCAGCGAAGCCGGAAGAACCCAAGCCCGAAAAGCCTTCGAGACCGGCCCCCTGAAATCCACCGCGCCGCTGCGGCCCGCCGACCCCGTTGTTGTCTCCGATCGCGATCTGCGTGAAGAACCCCTGACGATAGCGATACATCGACCGCACGTTGCCGAGCAACACACGTTCGGCCAACGTCAGCCGTTCCAAACCAATGACCTTGCCACCATTCTTCAACAACGGCTGCAAGAATGCGAAGCTCGCCAGTGAGGCGGATGCACTCTGATCCGGTCCCGCGAACTGCCAGACAAAACTGTTGGCGAAACCGACGACCAACTCGCCTGCTGTTGCGAGTCGTCGCCGCGCTTCCAGGCCAGTCGTCGTTCGCAATGTGTCTGTGCCAGTGACGCCCGATCTTGGATTGCCTCCGTAAGTGCTGGCACCCCCGGCCGCCGTATTGCCCACGCCATTCCCCGATGGGGCCGGTCCGCGATGATTGTAGAAAGTTGAGTTGCCGGCGAAGAACTGCGTCTGCAAGCGGAACCGCTCGGTGCTGACGTCAAGCGACGACAGGTACAGCGTCTCAAGCTGCTGCTGGTACGCGGGCGAGTGAATCAACGCCAGCCGGACCGAATCCTCCAGACGCAACGAGTACGCGCCGTCCGCCGAACGAGTGACGTACTGATCGAGACACTGCTGCCACGACGGATTCTCCAGCCCCGACCGATCACCGTTCTCGTGCCACTTCGACCAACCCTTCTTACCGTAGACACACTGCATCAGGTCGTTCGATTCGGGATCGTCTGGCGGCAGCGGCGGCTTGACCGGGTCATACGGATCGTAGTACCGGCTGGCCGGATTCATCTCGATGTTGAAGCCCGGCAAAGCCCAGCGTGGATGGTACGATTTTTCTTCGACGAGCGCACGAGCTTCGTCGTCCGCTTGTTGGCGATACATGGCTCGATGGCAGC
>VGZH01000165.1 GCA_016872645.1 Planctomycetota bacterium
CACCATCTTGGCGGCCACGTCACCCTTGTGGACGTACGCTGTTTGCCGCAGCCCGTTGTGTCTCTAAGAAGTGTCCCGCTCGACGATCCACAGGATCGGCAGAAGCCGCATCCACATGGCGTTTTCTTCTTCGGAACGAGGCTCCCGTCATTTGTCGCTCGCCTTCGGTTCGCGGTGAGGCTTGGTCAAGCCAAGCCGACGGTGCTGAACCCGACGCCATAGCAGGAGCGGATGCACTGATCCAACTGTGCCGAAGATAGACGCTCGATTGCCCACTCAAATCAGTGACTATTTCCCTCGCTGGTTCCCAAACTGGGCGATCTGCCAGCGTGAAGAGAACCGATAGCCGCGTCGGAGAGCCTCGGCCTCAATCCAATCCGAGTTTGTCTGCAATTCTTCCCGGGTGCGAGCCTGCGGCATCAGCCAGATGCGATCCCCGGAAACTTCTGGCCAAGCGGCGAGGTAAGCGGTGATCTCGACCATGTCGGACGGGGCATCAACCACGAACTTGAATTGGAACTCGGTCGTCGCGATCAATCGAGCGACGACGTCTGGCTGCGAACGTGATTGCTCGTGACGGGTGTGCCATCGAACTGCGGCGGCCGAACCAACTCGCGACGGGGAGGAGTTTGCCAGTTTCGGACTGATGGACAACAAGTTGGCGGACGCGGGGCGAAATACCGTGCCTGCGGTCTCAATCGTGACGAAGTGGCCCGCAGCAAGCAGTTGCTCGCACAGCGGAACCGAGTCGGGTTGCAACAGCGGTTCACCCCCCGTCAGCACAACGTGCTCGACTCCGAACGCACCCACTTGCTGAACCAAATTGGCGACGGAGATGTGTGGTCCTTCCGGCTTCCAAGAGGTGAATGGAGTGTCGCAGAACCAGCAGCGCAGATTGCAGCCAGTCGTGCGCACGAACACCGAAGGAGTGCCGGCGAATTGCCCCTCCCCTTGAATCGACGAATACACCTCGGCGATACGCACGGCGAACGATGACCTCGAAGTTGGATGGGCACTCTTGCCCCTCCCGATCTTTAGAACGAGAGCCGGGCAAGAGTGCCCAACCTACGAATGTGTCCCCAGCCAATAGCTGTAGATGAAGACGCAACCCACGGCGACACAGCCGAACACCAGCAATGTTCTCGCGAGCGATTCGTTTTTGCGAGCCACTACCTGAGCGATGGTGACGACAAGTACCACCATGCTCAGCTTGAACCAGACCATCCCGGTGAATCCCCAACCGTGATAAAACCAGCGGGCGACCGGATTCGACTCGACGAAGCCGGTGTTGCGTCGCAACAACGCCCACGTCGCTACCATGTCTCCCAAGTTTAAGAGCACGTACCACGCCGTCTCATCTTCAAGCGGCAGGCCGCGACGCTTCTTAGCCATGAATCAACTTTCGCAGATCAGTCAGCGCTTTCGGAATTTCGCCGTAGGGGTCGGCTTCTTCGTATTCCAACACGACGTAGCCACGATAGTTCGCCTTGCGGAGAATCTCGATGACTCGGCCTAGATCGGCGGGTTCTTTCTTCGTGTTGTCACGAATGATCGCCACCTTGACCTGTGCGTTGACCGCATACGGCGCGATCTGTTCTAGCTCGGCATACGGATCAGCCGAATGAAAATTGCCGCCGTCCAGATTCACTCCGAACCATGGTGACGGCGAGACCGCTTTGACGATCTTCAGCAGTTGCTCGGCGGTGCCGGTGATGCCGCCATGATTTTCCAACGCGAGGAATACACCTTTCTCGGCGGCGTACTCCAGCGACTTGTTGATGCCGGCGACGCAGCGTTCAAAAGATGCGGCCTCGGTCTCTCCCTTGGGGACACTGCCAGCGAAGATGCGAATCACCGGCGCGCCCATCGTCGCCGCGTGGTCGATCCATTCGCGAGTGAGTTTGATCTGCTTGTCCCATTCTTCACCGGCCGGCTTGCAGAAATCGTTGCCGATCGCCGTGCCGGAGACGTCCAAACCCAGCCGGAAGGTCTGCTCTTTAATCGCGATCAAGTACGACTGCGAGAACTCCTTTGGGAAATAGTACGAGGTCAACTCAGTACCATCGAGATTCTGGTCGGCACAATACTGAATGAAGTCCTCCAGCCGCATCTTGGCCGCCGCGAGTTGCTCGGATGTACCGCGATTGGGCAGGAATTTGTTAAACGAGTACGCCGCCAGGCTGAGCTTCATGTGGCTCCTTCCGTTTCGAGCAGGCGGCTCGGCGGCGAGTGACCGGTTGCTGATCGCGAGCGCCGCTGCTCCGGCGATTCCGCACTGACTGAGAAACTGCCGACGAGAATTTATGATTTGAGTCATCGGATGCTCCAAGAAAGCGATTTCAGAATTCGCCGGGCCAACTTCCGGCTCGACAACAACGTACCGTCATGAGTGCTGATTGACGACCAAAGCGAACCCTTCACCACCGCCGCCCAATAGATTTATTTTCCGGTGGATGTAGGTTGAAATTCACAAATGCGCAAGTCGCCACCATTCGCTGGCCAAGCGGGCTGGCGCGTCGAGATGCTTGGAATAGCCCGTGTTCGCGTCTAAAACCAATTCCAGATGCAGATGCGACTGCGAAATCTGTAATTGCCGCACGGCTTCCGGGACCGACTCGAAGGCCGGAGAAGACTCGACGGATGCGGTGCCGACAATCAGCAACGTCGGGCAAGACAGGCGAGACAACAGCGGTACAAAGTCGTAGTCGTCGTGCGGGCCGTACTTGGCCAAGAATCCCGCCGCCGTGAGCCACAGCGGCAGTGGCTGTTGGACGAGCATCAATTCCTCGCCGCAGCCCTCTTCGACGAGTTTGGTCGCTCGGCGAAAGTGATCGCGAAATGCAGCAGCCTGCGGCGAAGATTGCCATTCGGCATGACAGAATCGCGGTGGCGAAACTCCAACCACGGCGACAACGTTCGGGTGCGGATCGTGAGCTTGAGAAAAAATCGCTTTCACGCCCCCCATGCTGTGGCCAACCAGCACGACTCGTGAAAACTCGTGGCCGATTAATTCGTCGACCCAGGCTCGCAGGTCATGCACACAGTCGGAAACCGTCTCGAAGGCCGCTCCGCCGTGCAGCGAGCTGATGATGTCGTGTCCGCGCGTGTTGACCCGCGCCACCGCATGACCGCCGCGAACGAACTGCTCTGTGAAGGATTGCAGGACGCCGGACGAGTAGAAGTTGCTGCCCGTCCCATGCACGAGCAGCCAAACCGTGCGATTCGATGTCGTGGTCGGCCCTATGGCCCGCTGCAAACTGCCGTCAAGCAGAACCCCGTCGACGGTTTTGGCCCGGATCAGTTCCACGTTCATGAAGACCTCGTTGTGGCAATTTGGGAAGACATTTCCAGCCAAAAAGAGTTTGTCAATTTTATTGGTTCTGGCCTTTGGGTTTTTCGTTCGGATTGGGGTTCGGTTGCCGGTCGCACAGAGGCTTCGGGTGGCGCCCTATTTTTTTGTTTATGCCGGTTATGCCCGTCGATGACCAATCTGCGAACTCGTTTTGTTCCGAAATGTCGGCCAATTGGGCACCACCAGCAAGACTGGCACGGCCGGAACAACTGACACCGACGGAACGGTCGGCAAAGTTCACAGGGAGGTCAACGTGAAGCGTTCAACGTGGCTCAAGAGTCTTTGGGATGCCGCTCGGTCCGCCAATCGTCGGCGTGGATCAAGTGTGAAGCCCGCCGCCCAAGCGGAAGTGATGGAACCGCGGCAGCTCTTGTCGTCGAGCGGGCTGTTCATCGCCGCGACCGGTGAATTGAACCTTTTCTTGGGCAGCAAAGACAACGTGCGGGTCAGTTCTGTGGCTGGTAGCGTGCTGGTCGAGACTTCGGAGGGCACCGGCAGCTACTCACCGTTGTTGAGCTTCGGATCGGTGACTTCCGCCAGCGTGCAATCGCTGGTAATCGTCGGTGGCGACGACGCGAACACGATTGATCTGACTGGCGTGACGGCCGCGGCATTCACGGCGCTGACGTCGATCAGCGTCGATGCCGCCAATGGTCACGACTCGATCATCGGCAGCCTGGATCTGGCGGACAGCATCATCGGTGGCCACGGCAACGACACAATCAATGGCCAAGGTGGCCACGATTCGATCATCGGTGGTGACGGCAACGATTCGATCATCGGCGGTGTCGGCAACGATTCAATTATCGGCGGCGACGGACAAGACATTATCACCGGTGATGCAGGGAACGACTCGATCGATGCGGGCAACGGCAACGACACGATCGCAGGCGGTATCGACAATGACAGCATCTCGGCGGGTAACGGCAAGGACTCGCTCAATGGTGATTCTGGCAACGACACGCTCAACGGGGACGGGGGCGCAGACACTGTCAGCGGCGATGACGACGACGACTCGATCCTCGGCGGCGAGTCTGGCGACAGTCTATTAGGAGGCGCTGGCAACGACACGATCAACGGCCAGTCCGGCAATGACAACATCGACGGCGGCGATGGAGATGATTCGCTCAAGGGAGGAACGCACAATGACACCATCACCGGCGGTGCGGACAACGATGTGCTCAACGGTGAGGCCGGGGATGATCAACTGGATGGCGGTGACTTCAATGACTCAGTCTTCGGTGGCTCCGGCAACGATTCGCTGAATGGCGGTTTGGGGAATGACGTGCTCTCTGGCCAGTCGGGCAATGATACGCTGACGGGCGGCGGCGATGCGGACACTCTCAACGGCGGCGCGGGTAATGACTTCTTGATCAGCATCGCCCAGTCGGTGTCCATCGTGAGTGCAGTCACCATTGCAACCGAAGGAGACAGCGGGACGAGCAACGCATCGTTTCTCGTGAGTCTGTCGCACCCATCGGCCAGCACCGTGACGGTGGATTTTGCGACTCAGGACGGCACGGCCATCGCCGGCTTGGATTACCAACCGGTCAGCGGCAGGCTCACCTTTGCTCCGGGCGTGACCAGCCAAAACATTTTGGTGCCGATCATCGGCGACACACTTGACGAGGTTGATGAAATCTTCACCGTCGTACTGAGCAACCCGGGCAACGTGCAATTGGGGCAGTCGACTTCCACAGCCACGATCACGAATGACGATGCGCCCCCAACATCGCTGTTCGATATTCAAATTGTATTCTCAGGTGGCCTGACCCTGAGCCAACAGGCCATCTTCAGGGCGGCTGAGTTGCGTTGGGAAAGCATTATCACTGGCGACGTTCCCGATGTGGTCGTTCCCGGTTTTGGCCTGATCGACGACGTGGAAATTGATGCGAGCGGTATCGCGATTGACGGCGCTGGCGGAATTTTAGGGCAAGCTGGTCCCGATTTTCTGCGTCCCGGCAGTTCGCTGCCCGCGCATGGTCTCATGCAATTTGACACGGCCGACCTGGCGGCTTTGGAAGCGAGTGGCCAACTTCAGGACACGATCTTGCACGAGATGGCTCACGTCTTGGGCTTCGGCACAATTTGGTCGAACTTGGGCCTGTTGCTCAACCCGGCGTCGCAAGGGGGGAACAATCCACGATTCACCGGCGCTCAAGCGACTCAAGAATTCAATGCTCGCTTTGGGCAGAATGCCGCCGACGTGCCGGTGGAAGCGACGGGGGGACAAGGTACTGCAGATGGTCACTGGCGCGATTCGGTCTTCAACAACGAACTGATGACCGGCTTCATCAACACACCCGGTCCGAATCCACTCAGCCGCATCACGATCGCACAGTTCGCGGACTTGGGATATCAGGTGAACTTCACACCGGCCGACACATATCTCGTGGCACCTCTTAGTAGGAGGACTTCCATCGGAGGACTTCCGAGGAACGATCTGATCGTGACTCGACCCGTTCAACATGTGTTGCCGCCATCGGCGGTGGTCAAACATCCCACG
>VGZH01000166.1 GCA_016872645.1 Planctomycetota bacterium
AGATTCGCCTCCGATGTGACCAGGTTGGCGCGAAAGTTCGCGAGCGTGAGCTGGGCCTGCGCCAAGTCCGCTCGATTGTCGAGTTCTTTGGCAACACGAGCCGTGATTCGCGCGACAGCCACGGTCAACTGATCAACTTGCTGACGTCGAGCCCAAACGTCCGTACGCGCCGCCACCAGCGACCAATACGCTTCGATAACTCCGCGGACCTGCTCCTGCATCGAATCTTTGAACTGAAAATACGACCGCTCAGTGTCGATGCGGGCCAACACAATCTGAGCAAGATTGGCTCCGATGCGCCCACCTTTCAGCAACGGTTGCCTGTAGCTGAGGCTGGTTGAGGAACTGGTCTGTGGATTGAGTGGAATCGGAATTAATCCGGTCTGCGTACGGGTCGGATCTGCGGTGAAGTCGAAGTTCCAGATCCCACCCAACGCATTCTGTTTGCTTAAATCTGCGGACGTGCTGAAGTTGTCGATCCGCGTACCGGAAATGAACGACTCCATCGGATTCAATGGGTCAAGAAAACTGGCGGTCGGTTTTTTGACCCGGTTCCAGTTGTTGTCGATCGAGAAGGTCGGATCGAATAGCGCATGCCGTTCGTCGATGCTGGTGTTCGCGACCGCTGGGTCGTAGATCGTCTTGCCGCTCGTCGTGGCTGTGACTCCGGCCAGCACCCGAACAACTTCTGTGTTTTGCATCGCCGTGCGGATCGCTTCATCGAGCGACAAATGGAACGGCTGCAGATCCGGTTGCTGATCCGAAACCTTCGATGGCGGGGGTGAGTCCGGGATGGGTGTCCGCTGTAGCTGCGAGGGGTCTCGAACGGAGATCGAGCGTTGCTCACGGAAGAGCGTCGGCAGCACGCGCTGGGCTTGCGCAGAATCTGCCGAAAGCGCAAGACACACCGGCAGCAGAAGGATCAACAAGTTGCGAACCATGCCGGAGTCCAGACTAACAACGCGATCGAGGCTTCACAGAGAATTCTGATCGTTCATCGTCTGACGATTGAGGTCCGCTTGCGGGTCATTCCGGAAGTTCCGCCTGAAGTGCTTGGGTAGCTTGGAGAAAGTCGGTGGTGTCGCAGACCACTCCGCCATCTCGCAGCACGATGATCCGTTTGGCGTTGCGGGCCACGTTTTGATCGTGCGTCACCAAGATGACCGTGATACCGGATTGCTCGTTCAGTTCGCGAAACAAGGCGATGACCTCGCGACTGGTTTTGGAATCGAGGTTCCCGGTCGGCTCGTCCGCCATCAAGATTGCCGGCTCATTGACGAGAGCCCGGGCGATCGCCACTCGCTGCTGCTGTCCGCCAGAAAGTTGGGTGGGATGATGATCGAGTCTCTCGCCGAGTCCGACCAGCTTGAGTTTCGCGATCGCGCGGCGATGCCGTTCGGTGGCCGAGATGCCTCGCGAGTACAACAGCGGCAACTCGACGTTTTCCAGTGCGGAGGTTCGCGCCAACAAGTTGAAGTTCTGAAAAACAAAGCCGATCCGCTGATTGCGAATGCGAGCACGCTCATTACCCGACATCGTGGCGACTTCCTCGCCAGCGAGTTTATAGCTGCCGCTCGAAGGGCGATCCAAACAGCCTAACGTGTTCATCAGCGTGCTTTTTCCGGAACCGGAAGGACCGATCAAGGCGACGTACTCGCCTTGCTCAATGGTCAGATGAGCGTTTTTCAGCGCCTCGACTTTGACCTCACCCAAATCGTAGACCTTGCACACATCACGTATTTCAATCAAAGACATTACCATCTCCGAACCGAACCGTCGCTTGGCAGAGTAATGACTGGCCTGCAAAGACTCGGTTTCGCAATTCTTGCCTAAGAACACTGAAAATCACCATGCGCATGCTCATCAAAATTCTGATCGTCCTCGTCATTCTGGCAGGCGGTGCCGCTGCCGCCTACAAACCGGTGGCAGAATCTTGGGCCAAACGCAACAAGATTCTGTGGCGGACCGCGACCGTCGAACAGGGTGACATTATCTCGGTCGTGAATTCAACCGGATCCGTCAAGCCGAAATTGCGAGTGGTCATTGGGTCGTTCGTGTCGGGACCGATCAAGGAACTCTTCTGCGGGTTCAATCAAGAGATCAAGGTCGGCGACCTGCTGGCCACGGTCGATCCGACGCTTTATCAGGCCAACGTTTCGCGCGACGAAGCCTCGCTGGCCAGTCGTGAAGCGGACGTGTTCCGCGTCAAAGCTCAGTTGCAGCAGGCGATCAACGACGAGAAGCGGGCGATCGCCTTGCGGGCGGAAGACGAGACCTTTATCGCACCGGCGGAGATGGACAAGTTCAAGTTCTCTCGGTTGTCGTTGGACGCGCAACTCAAGGTTGCTGAAACCGCGGTAGCTCAGGCCAAGGCCACGCTGGAGAACTCGGAAGCGAATTTGAACTACACCAAGATTCTTTCTCCCGTGGATGGCATCGTCATCGAACGGAAAATTGATCCCGGACAAACGGTGGCCGCTCAGTTTCAAACGCCTGAACTGTTCATCGTTGCTCCCGACATGCGAAAAGAAATGCACATCCACGCTTCCGTCGATGAGGCGGACATTGGCTGGATCAAATTGGCTCAGCAGAAGCAGTATCCGGTCACGTTCACGGTCGATGCGTATCCGGAGAAACTGTTTAATGGCACGATTCTGGAAATTCGGTTGGCGGCCACAACAACTCAAAACGTCGTGACCTATCCCGTCGTGGTCTCCGCCGAGAACCCCGATTTGGATTTGCTCCCCAGCATGACTGCGAGCCTCTCGTTTCAAGTCGATCATCGCGACGACGTCGTCAAGATTCCTAACTCGGCGTTGCGTTTCTATCCGACCGCCAAGCAAGTTCGTCCAGAGGACATCCCCATTCTCGAAGGCCAGGCTCAGTCGAATCCGAACGACGACCAGGCCGAGACGCAGCAGTCAGAGAAGTTAATGTCGGCTCAAGAACGTGCGCAACTTCGGAAAGATCGCCACCGCCGGCACGTCTGGATTGCAGAGGGTAACCTGCTGCGAGCCGTCGAAGTCACGACTGGACTCAGCGATAGCCAATTCACCGAGATGGTCGCGGGAAACCTTAAAAAAGGGGATGCGATCGTCACCGGCGTGCAGACGCTGCCGATGGGGTCAACGCGATGAGCCTGTTCCTGACACTTCGGGTTGCCTTGCGAGCACTTGCTAAAAACAAGATGCGTGCGAGCCTGACCGTCTTGGGGGTGGTGATTGGAATCGCGGCCGTGACGACAATGGTGTCGCTCGGCCAGAGTGCCAGTGCGCTCGTACAGGGTCAGTTCGAAGCCATTGGCACAAATGTGATCGTGATCTTTCCAGGCAACCGTCGGCGCGAAGGTCTTTCCCAGGCCACCGTCACGTTGACCGCTCGCGATTCCGCCGCGATCTCGGACGATTGTCCGTCGATAGTCGCAACCTCCCCGATCGTCGGAGCCTCTGCGAAGGTCATCTACGGGAACTCCAACTTCAGCCCGCAGGACATGCAGGGGGTCGGCAGCGATTACCTGTTGGTTCGTAATTGGCCGCTGCGTCGAGGTGAGTTCTTCACCCAACGCGATATCGCCAGCGCGAACAAAGTCTGCGTCATCGGATACACCTTGGTCGCCAAACTGTTTCAGACGACGAATCCGATCGGCGAGAGCGTCCGTATCAAAAACATCCCCTTTCGAGTCATCGGCGTGCTGGAAAAAAAGGGAGCCAACATGGTCGGCCAGGATCAGGACAACATCGTCCTGATGCCCTACACGACCGTTCGCAAGCGGCTGAGCGGTTCCGAATTCGATAACGTCAACGCAATCATGGCATCGGCTCGTTCGACGCTATTGATGTCCGAAGCTCAAAACGAAATCGACCAATTGCTGGCGGAACGACATCGCATCCAACCTGGCGAACCTCGGGATTACGTCGTCCAGAACACAACCGAAATCGCCAACATCTTCAGTGTGGTCACCGGCACGCTCACGCTGATGCTTTCGGCCATCGCGGGTATTTCGCTGGTGGTTGGAGGTGTCGGAATCATGAACATCATGCTGGTCTCGGTCACCGAACGAACTCGGGAAATCGGCATCCGCATGGCGGTAGGAGCCAGTTCCGGCGACATCTTGCGACAGTTTCTGGTCGAAGCGGTCTTGCTGTCGTGCATCGGCGGCGTGATCGGCTTCTCGCTGGGGATCGGAACGTCGATCGGAGTCGTTTCGCTGATCAACGCCTTCAGCAGCGGGACACCCTGGAAACATGAAGTTTCAATCACAGCGGCCGTGGCCGCGTTCATCTTCGCGGCCGCCGTTGGCGTCTTCTTCGGCTTCTACCCTGCCCGCCGAGCCAGCCGCCTCGATCCCATCGAAGCACTGCGCTACGAATGACGGTGTACGAGCCGTAATGACGCGTGCCGGGCTTCTAAGTTCGCAGGTGAACTCCGGCGGGATACCTGTTATGGATGGCCTCGGAGCTATCCAATACCACTCGTTGCAATGAGCCATTGAACCCACGGAGCAAAACCATGCACCGCAGATCGTTTATCGCCAGCAGTCTGTTGTCGGGGCTCACCGTGATGTCTCGGATCAAGGCCGACTGGGAACCGAGTCAGCGGTATCCCGATCCGCGGATCAAGATCATCGATGCGAGCTTCACGAAGTATCGGCTGAACCTCGCCAAGGTCGAACGGATTGCGACCGGTCTACGCTGGAGCGAAGGACCGGTTTGGTTTGGCGATGGTCGGTATCTGTTGTGGAGCGATATTCCCAACAATCGGATCTTGAAGTGGGAAGAAGAGACTGGGGCCGTCAGCGTCTTTCGCAAGCCGTCGCATAACTCGAACGGCAACACGCGCGACCGACAAGGGAGACTTGTCACCTGCGAACATGAGTCGCGGCGGGTGACACGCACCGAATACGACGGCTCGATCACGGTCATCGCCGATCAGTTCGATGGCAAGCCGCTCAATTCACCGAACGATGTCGTGTGCAAGTCGGATGGCTCGATCTGGTTTACCGATCCGCCGTTCGGCCTGCTGGGCTTTTACGAAGGGCAAATCGCGAAGCAGCAATTACCGACCAACGTCTATCGCTGGGATCCAAACACCAGGAAGTTAACGATGGTGGCAGGCGACGTCGAACGCCCCAACGGCCTCGCGTTTTCGCCGGATGAATCACAACTTTACATCGTCGTGGCCGGCGTCTCGCCGCGCGTGATTCGCGTCTATGAGGTCAGCAAGAACGGCACCGAGTTATCCAACGGCCGCACGCTGATCACCGCCGAACCGGACGGCACTCCGGACGGGCTGCGAGTCGATGTGGATGGCAACCTGTGGGTCGGTTGGGGCATGGGCAAAGAGGGTCTCGACGGTGTTGCCATCTTCAATCCGCAAGGGACGCTCATCGGCCGCATCGATCTCCCCGAACGCTGCGCCAACCTGTGCTTTGGCGGTCGCCACCGTAATCGCCTATTCATGTGCGGCAGCACTTCGGTGTACTCGCTGTTCGTGAACACGCAAGGTGCACTTGGCGGGTAAATGATTCCGCCATCGCGACTGCTAGTCGCGCCGCCGTTGGATTCGGTATCCTGACCCTCTGTTTTTGCGTCGCACTTCATTCCAAGGATTTCGACAACGATGACAAACAAATTTCTGATTGCGGCGGCGGGGATGTTTTTTTTCGCCGGACACGCGGGTTTCGCCGCCGACATCGTGGATTGGC
>VGZH01000167.1 GCA_016872645.1 Planctomycetota bacterium
TGCGGCCCGGCATCGAGCGTCCCGGAACCTGGAATTACGGGCAGCAGTTTGTCTGCTGGCAACTCGTCGAAACGAAATCGGCGTTCGACGGCGCGCCCCGCGAACTCTCGCTCTATGCCACCGAAGGAAGCTGGCGGGATCAAGGCAAATCGCTCCGACGTTACACGCTGCGACTGGACGGTTTCGTCTCGATCAACGCGCCCCTGAGCGGCGGCGAACTGATTACCAGGCCGATCCGATTCAGCGGACACACTCTCTCGCTCAACTTCGCCACGTCCGCCGCCGGCAGCCTGCAAGTAGAATTGCAGGACGAGTTGGGCAAGCCCGTACCCGGATACACGCTCGACGATTGCGACGAGCTGTTCGGCGACACGATCGACCGCGGCGTCACCTGGAAGACAAAACCCGATCTCTCGCCGATCGCCGGCCAGACCGTGCGAGTCCGGTTCGTCCTGCGCGACGCCGACCTGTTTTCATTCCAGTTCCACGGGGATAATGCGCGGGTGAGTACTCGCCATTAACCCGTTCGAATTGTTCAAAGTCACCTCCGAGGATTCACGCGATGCACTCAACCGGCGAACGGTCTATACGGGTAGCGAATCACTTCTGCCTCTTCGCAACGGCGATCCTGATGGCGGCCATTAGCGGCTGGGACAAATGCCACGCGGTGGAGCAACGGACGCTGGTCGTGGCTCAACTGCATCCGTCGGCGAGCGACGATGGGCCCGGCACGGCCGAGCGACCTTTCAAGACGATCTCGCGTGCGGCGCTTGAGGCGAGGGCTGGTGATCTCGTGCGGGTTGAAGACGGCGTTTATCGCGAGACGGTCTTGGTCGAGCAAAGCGGGGCGAAGGACCGGCCGATCGTGTTTGCCGCGGCGACGGGTGCGAACGTGGTCGTGACGGGAACGGACGTCATCACCCAGTGGGAACGTGAGCCGGGCGAGGCCAAAATCTTCAGTACGCCGTGGCCGCATGTCTTCGCCGGGTGGTCTCCAACGAACGCTCATCCCGATGATGACGACCATAAGCTGATTGGCCGCTGCGAGCAGGTCATCGCCGACGGGTATCATGTTCCGCAGGTGGCGTCGCTGAAGGAAATGTCGCGTGGCACGTTCTTCGTCGATCTGCAGACGCATCGCCTCTATGTGTGGGACCGCATGAATCGCGATCCGATCCAGTGGCGGCATCATGTGCAGGCGGCGGCCAGGCAGGTCGTGTGGGAATCTCGCGGCGAGCACATCCACATCCGCGGATTCCGCTTTCGTTTCGCGGCCAACCAGGCGCAGCACGGGGCGGTGCTACTGAAAGGGAATCATGGCCTGCTGGAGGATTGCGTCGTCGAGCAGATGAATTCGTCGGGCGCTGGGTTCTTCGGGACTGGCTGTGTGGCTCGACGATGTGTGTTCCGTGACAACGGGCAACTCGGTTTCAGCGCCATCGCCGCTGATCTGCTGATCACCGAGTGCCTCTGCGAAAACAACAACGTCAAGAACTTCTCCAGGGATTGGGAGGCGGGGGGCAACAAGCTGGTGCTTTGCAAGAACGCCGTGATTGAGCGGAGCATCTTTCGCGACAATCACGGCAATGGCATCTGGTTCGACATCGGTAACGAAGATTGCACCGTCCGAAACTGCCTGATCGCCGACAACGACGACGCCGGTATCTTTTACGAGATCTCGTATCGGCTGCACGCTCACGACAACGTCATCGTCCGCAATGGCTTTGCGCCCCGACATCGCGCGTGGGGTGCCAACGGGGGCATCTCGCTGTCGAGTTCCGCCGGATGCCAGATCGAACGCAACCTGCTCGTGGGCAACAAAGAAGGACTGCAATTCCGCGACCAGGTCCGAGTGACGACGCGGATCGGGCGCGGGGGCGAGAACTACGCCATCTGGAATCGCCACCATCGTATTCACCACAACCTGCTCGCCTGGAATCGTGACATGCAGACGGCCGGTTGGTTCGACCTCGCGGAAGAATCGCACTGGCGACTGGCCGGCACTCCTTCGGCAAAACCGCCCTCGGCTGCCGAGCAAGATGAACTCAAAGAGCGGCCCGCCGGACTGACGTTGTCCGATCTGCGATTTGAATTGCACGACAACCTCTTCGCCGCGAAGCCCGGACAGGTGCTGTTCCAATGGGGTTGTGATTGGCATCGACACGAGAAGCTGTCCGTTGCGGAAGTCCAAAAGAAGCTGGGGTTGGAAGCCGGCAGCCGCATCGTGTCGCCGGAATTTGCCGGCTGGTCGACGCTCGACTTGCGTCTGCCAGCCAACAGTCCGATCGTCACCGCGAAGTGTTATCCCCAGGGCCAGGTTCCGGGCGTGCTGCTGGGAACGATACCGTGATGTGCCCCGCCTTCTGAAACCCTCTTCGGAAATTTCTCGATCCGCCATCGTCGACAACAAGTGCATGTTGGATTGGGACGACCGATCGCTTCAATCAAACTCGAGTTTTTTTTTGCAGCGTCCCAAGGAACCACAACCATGCGGATCACAACGGCAGTTACTCAACTTCTCCTAATCGTGATGCTGATGCTCGCCACGCAGTTGGCGGCCGGTGACGATGCCGCACCGCCAATCAACATCGGGACCGCGAAGCGGCTGACTTGGGACCGCTCGCTGCTGGACAAGGCAGAGGGCATCCGGTTCGAGATGCATCAGCCGCGTCGGACCGGCGAACGGAATCTCGTCGCTGACAAACCGTGGGAGTCGTGGCAGCTCGGCGGCATGTCGAGCTTGTTGCACGAAAACGGCAAGTTTCGTCTGTGGTACGGCGTGAGTCATGGAATTCGACACGGCGAGGAATATGCGGTCGCCTATGCGGAGTCCGATGACGGGATTCGCTGGACGAAACCCGAACTGGGACTGGTCGAATACGCTGGCTCCAAGAAGAACAACTTGGTCATCGCCTACAGCAGCGTGATCGGACAGGTGTTCGTCGATCCGCACGCCAAGGCCGGTGAAAAGTACAAGATGTTGGCGGCGATCTTCCCGACGAAGGACACAGACCCCAAGCGATATCTCACGCTCCTCAGTTCGCCCGACGGCCTGACCTGGAGCCGACCAACGCAGAACGTGGTCCGCGAAGGAGACTTTGCGCTGGACACTCAGAGTCAGGCCTTTTGGGATCGCGACCGGAAATCTTATGTGCTCTACACCCGCATGGGGCCGTGGCGCCAAGTCGGGCGTTCCGAGTCGGCCGATCCGTTTGCATTTCCCGCTCCACAGAACGTCATGCGGCCCGACGACCCCGTGAAGGCTGACTACTATCAAGCGGGTGTGACGAAATACGAGGAAGCGGCAAACGCGTACTTCGGTCTCGTGCCGATCTTCTTTCATCCGGGAGACGAACGGGGAAACCCCGCAGACGGCAATCCGCCGCTGACGTTCACCTACGGGAAGAACCCCATCACGGCGGTGGCGCCCGACACGCTCGACATTCACTTGTTTACCAGCAACGACTCCATTCATTGGCAACGGCGGGGTGACCATGTGCCGTTTCTGGGGCTGGGACTGAATGGCCAGTTCGATAGCCGCTCGCTCTATCCGGGCGTCGGCTATGCCGTGGTCGGTCCGGAGATCTGGCTGTACTACTCGGCGTATGACTGCACACACATCGAATCGCTCGATGGCAAGGATCCGTTTTCCAAGTACCTGGGGACGATCACGCGGGCAACACTGCGGCTGGATGGTTTTGTTTCCGCCACGGCAGGGCACTCTGGCGCCGAACTCTTGACCAAGCCCGTGATCTTCTCCGGCGACCGATTGGAGTTGAATGTCGATTGCAGTGCGGGTGGGCATGTGAACGTCGAATTGCAAACCGCGGAGGGCCAGCCACTGCCGGGATACTCGCTTGCGGAGTGTGATCGGGTCTATCACAACAACATTCGCAAGGTCGTCACCTGGAAAGGGCAATCCAACCTGTCGGAACTCGCTGGCAAGCCCGTGCGGATGCGGCTCGTCATGCGAGACTGCAAACTTTATGCGCTTCAGTTTCCCGCAACTTCGCCCTGATCCACCGGCATTCAGCAGTACACAACATGAGAGATCCTCATGTCTCCCGGCTCAAACCATATGGAAAATGTCGGATGAATATTCAACAGACTTTTTTTTCGACGGCGGTTCGCACTCTTGTCGCCACCCACACGCTTTTCATTTTTGCGGGCTTGGCACAAGCTGCAGCCTTGGCGCGGTTCGACTTTAATGGAGCCGGGGGCCCTACTCAGGCCGGATGGACTGGCATGGATTCAAATTCCCTGGGTGGCTGGGTCCTCGGACAAAACGGCATTGAGATCAACGTTGCCGCGCAGGGGGCGACAACTCTGCGAGATCGTCTTCCCGAGTATGCAGGAAAAAGTAAACTCGAGTTGAGTCCGGTTGTCGACGTCAGCCGCGATTTTGTACTTTCCGAGTCGGGACTGATAATCCTCATGAGAGGCTTGGATCCAAAGACCGAATACAAGCTTCGGTTTCACCACTATGAGGCCGCTCACAATGACAGCGGCAACCGCCTGGCACTTTATAAGGACGACAACTCGGTCCCCGCGAACAAGCTGTTCGAGACCGGTCTTTATGGCCAGTCCACCTCGAATTTCTGGACCGAATTTACTGTCAAATCGGACGACTACGGCCGGATCGAACTTTATTCAGGCGCCCACTCGGAGGGAACCGCCAACCCCTATTTCTGCGGCTTCGAGGTACACGGCGATCGACCGCCAACCGTGTGGCCACCGCGGGTTCAGTTGACGCGAGAACCGCTGCCCGTGCCTTATCTGGAATCGCCCCCGAAAATCATTCCGATTGACGTCGGACGACAACTTCTGGTCGATGATTTCCTGATCGAGCAGACGACTTTGCAGCGCACGTTTCATTCTGCAGAGTATCACGCCTCAAATCCTGTTCTTCGGCCCGATCAGCCGTGGGAAAAAAAGGTTGCCGAGAACGAAAAAGACATGCATGGAAAACCGCAGGGCGCCTGGACGTTCAGTGACGGCGTCTGGTACGACCCGGCCGACAAGCTGTTCAAGATGTTTTACGATGGTGGCTTTGTCTACTCGACGTGCCTGGCTACGAGCCAGAATGGCATCCATTGGACAAAACCTTCGCTGAACGTTGTCGAGCCCGGCACGAATATCGTCATCCGGCATCGGCGCGACTCAACGACCGTGTGGCTGGACCAGCATGAGAAAGACCCTCAGCGACGCTTTAAGAGTTTTGCCGTCGAAAATTATCCTGGTCGAGACAACCGTGTTCATCTGCGGTTTTCACCAGACGGAATCACCTGGTCGGAACCGGCTGTCATTTCAGAGCCCGTAGGCGACCGGACCACGGTGTTCTTCAACCCGTTCCGCAAGGTGTGGGTCTGTAGCATGCGGACAGGAATCAATGCTTTGGGGCGAACCCGCGCCTATTCCGAGCACGAAGACCCAGGTCTGCTGTTGCGGAAGTTCCCCAACTTGGTCGATTGGGTGGGTGCCGATCGTCTCGACCCTCCCCACCCGGCCATCGGAGCTCGTCCGGACCTCTACACGCTCGACGCAGTCGCCTACGAAAGCCTTCTTCTTGGGGCGTTTGCCATCATGCGCGGCAACATGCCCGATGGCACTAAGAAGGTCGACGTGTGCATCGGTTTTAGCCGCGACG
>VGZH01000168.1 GCA_016872645.1 Planctomycetota bacterium
TGGGCAGTCTGTGATTCGGGTGTCAGGCCGGCTGGATATTGCAGGCGGAGGTTGCGATCTCGATTGATTTGTGCATCGCGCAACCATTCGGTCAAAAAATCGCCGTCCCCTGCGAAACGGCTCAAGAGAGCCTCGGGATTTGGGCAGTCTGATTTCCGTGAGCGACGGTGCAGTGGCGGATTCGATCGCAGGCGATGTGCGATCGTACGCGGTGAGAGTGCCGATCACATCCAGGCTCATCCGAGTCAGCAGCGATTGATCTGCATTCCGAGCGTGCAACCAATACGGCAACACGTCGACGATCATGAACGCTCCGAACGGAATCACTCCCATCCATAACGACTGCGAGACCGCCGAGGCAACTTCCGGAGAGCGAACTCGCCCAGTCAACCGTGTTCCACCCCAACTGCCGACACCCATCGCGGCAACGCAAGGTTTCCCAGTCACCCTCATGGATTTAATCCGCAGGATTGCCAGCGTCGCCTTCCGCACCAAGCCCAACTACTGCAACCACATGATTTCGTAAATCAGCGTCGAGCATCTGCTGCCGACTAACAGTCCCAACAACACCGTCGACGCTTGCTGGCTTTGCTCCATGAGCCACCTCCGTCCGTGTGGGAAATCCACAGCGAAAACTGTCCCGCAACTTGGCGATCACCAACTCCAATTCGGCGGAGTGCCGATGACCGAATGCCGACGACTGGGAGGGGCCGTTGTTCTTGCGGGGCAAAAACAGCCTCACGGCGATCGGTCGTCGTGAAACGGCTTTCGGCCGGACAGTTTTCACGTACCACGATATCATCCGTGGAACTCGAAAGGAGAGCGTTTGCGATGCGACATTTTCCGTGGCTGTTCGCCGTTTGCAGCCTGATATCCGTTTCTGAACTCTGTCCGGCCGCCGACATCGACTTTGCTCACGATGTGCAGCCGATCCTCAGCAAGCGTTGCGCGAAGTGTCATTCGGGGACACAACGCAAGGGGGGACTGTCGATCAACTCGCGCCAATCACTGCTCACTGGCGGAGAGAGCGGCCGAGTCGTCCTGCTCGGCAAGAGCGGCGACAGCAGGTTGATCGCGCGCCTCACGGCGACCGATGCTGCCGAACGGATGCCCCCCGAGGGGGAACCGCTCACGAAAGAGCAGATCGAAACGCTCCGCCGCTGGATCGACGCTGGTCTGACGTGGGAAGACGGATTCGCGTTTGGGAAAACGTTTACGCGAGCAACGCTCGCGCCGCGCCGCCCCGTGGTCCCGGCTGGAGAAGGAAACCCGATTGATCGGTTTCTCATGTCCGGCCCTCGCTTTTCAGCCGTCTCTGCTCAGCCCATCAGCGACCGCAGTTTCGCTCGCCGAGCATTCCTCGACCTCGTCGGTTTGTTGCCGACGCCTGCTCAGCTTGCAGAGTTCGTCAACGACACCGCGCTCGACAAACGCGCCAAGTTGATCAATCGTTTGCTCGCCGACCGACGCAATTACGCCGATCACTGGCTGACATTTTGGAACGACCTGCTGCGAAACGCCTACCAGGGAACCGGCTTCATCGACGGTGGAAGACGGCAAATTACTGGCTGGCTGTACGAATCACTGCTGACCAACAAGCCGTACGACCAATTCGTGCGCGAGCTGATTGAAGCGGCTCCCGGTGCCGAGGGTTTCATCTTCGGCATCAAATGGCGCGGCACCGTCAACGAAAGCCAACGTCGAGAAATTCAAGCCGCGCAGTCGATCAGCCAAGTCTTCCTCGGCACGAACCTCAAGTGCGCGAGTTGCCATGACAGCTTCGTCAACGACTGGAAGTTGACCGACGCGTACGCACTCGCCTCCGTCTTTGCCGACTCGCCGCTGGAACTACATCGTTGCGATAAGCCAACTGGCAAACCGGCGACTGTCGGGTTCCTGTATCCGGAACTCGGTCAGATCGAAGCTGCCACTCGGCCCGAACGGCAGAAGCAACTCGCCACGCTGCTGACGAAGCGTGAGAACGGCCGATTCGCTCGCGTGATGGTTAATCGCCTTTGGGCGAAACTGATGGGGCGTGGCTTGATCGAACCGCTCGACAACCTCGACGCTGAACCGTGGCATCGCGACTTGCTCGATTGGCTTGCCAGCGATTTCGTCGAGCACGGATACGACATGCAGTACACGTTGCGTCTGATCGCGACCTCGCGAGCCTACCAACTTCCCTCGGTTGGTATGTCCGATGACACCGCGTCCGACGAGCCGTTCGAGTTTCGTGGCCCGCTCGTCAGGCGACTCTCGGCCGAACAGTTCGTCGATGCGGTGACGTCCCTGACTAATACCTGGCGGCCGATTTCAATGCCGCTGCTGCGAGTTGACGGCCGGGGCCAAGCGGGACAACTCGGTGCGATCGCTCAGGCGATGGCCGTCGCCGGGACGCCCGCGTCCGAGCGTTCGGCCGAGGGCGGCCAAGCGACGGTGTTTGCCAAATCCAAGTGGCTCTGGTCAAGCGCCGACGCGCAGCGAGCTCCCGCGAATCAGACGGTCTTCTTTCGCAAGACGTTGAAGCTGGACCGCGATATGCCGTTCGTTTTTCTAACCGTCACCGCTGACAATGAGTGTGACTTCTACATCAACGGCCAAAAGGTCGCCGACGTCAACAACTGGCAGCAACCCAAACAGGTCCAAATAAGCGGGCCGTTGAAGGTCGGCGAAAACCTGCTCGCCGCACGCGTCGTCAACAAAGGGGCCGGCCCCAATCCCGCCGGATTCATTGCTGAGCTGTCCGCCTTCGATCACCAGATGCGACCGCTGTGGACCGTCGCAACCGACGAATCATGGTTGGCCAGCGAGACCGCCGCGAAGGACTGGGAGAAGCCGGCGTTTCAATCGACTGATTGGCCCGCCGCCATCGTACTCGGTGACGCAAAGTTGGGGCCGTGGAACATTGCCGAGATCGTCACGAGCGGCTCATCGGTGTTGAGTCCGGTTATGCTTGCCGCTCTGCAAGACATCCGTCTTCGAGCTGCTCTGCTGCCGCAAGATCAATTGCAAGCCGCTCTCGGCCGCCCGCACCGCGAACAAATCGTTTCGCGCCGCGAGTCACTGGCCACGATGCTCGAAGTGTTGGAATTGACCAACGGCTCGGCGCTCGACGAACAGCTTCAACGCGGTGCAGACTATTGGCTCCGCGAGACGGCCGCCGATCCAAGCCGACTCATCTCGTCGATTTCACTCGCAGCGCTGGGGCGAGAGCCCACTTCCCGAGAATACTCACTTGCGGCAGAATTGCTTGGCAGCCCAGCCACAAAAGAAGGGGTCGCCGACTTTCTGTGGACGATTATTCTGCTCCCCGAATTTCAAATGGTGCCATAATGGAATTGAATCAATCTCGAACGGCTTGTTCGTCCCGACGCGAGTTTCTGGAACGCATCGCCGCTGGCACGCTGGCCGCTGGCACCGCGAATCGAGCATTGGCAGAGTCGGTAACGTCACCGAATTCACAACCCAAGAGGCCTGCGTTTCCCGCGACCGCCGAGACGCTGATCGTCCTTTGGATGGCCGGAGGAATGGCGCACACAGAAACGTTCGATCCCAAAAAGTACGTTCCATTCGAGCCAGGCATGAAAGCCGATGACGTGCTCTGCACGTTCCCTGCGATTAAGACGGCGGTTGACGGAATCGAAATCACCAAAGGCTTTGAAAAAGTCGCGAGCGTGCTCGATCGTGGGACGCTGATCCGCTCCCATGTGCTCGGCGATCTGGGGACGATCCTGCACTCGCGGCATCAGTATCACTGGCACACCGGCTATGAACCGCCGCAAAATGTCGCGGCTCCGCATCTGGGCGCGTGGATCGCTCATGCGTTAGGACCGAAGAATCCGGCGATCCCGGCGTTCATCGACATCGGACAAGGCTATGAAGGGAACGGCGAGGCCGAAGAACTCAAAGCGTTTCAAACTGGTGGCTGTCTTGGTGCGGAGTTCAATCCCTTCCGAGTGCCCGATCCCCGGCAAGCGGTGAACATTGTGAAGCCACCGGCAGGGATGAGTCTCGAACGGTTCCGCCGTCGCTACGACACGTTTCGCAAGATGGTGGTGGATGGAGTTGCCGCCGATGGCAAGCCCCTGTCCGACTCACAGCGCGATGCATTGCTGCGATCCGTCGAACAGGCTCATCGCCTGATGGACTCAAACGCCGCCAAAGCGTTCGACCTGTCCTTGGAACCCAAAGAATCCTTTGACACCTACAACACCTGCAAATTTGGGCTGGGCTGCCTTCTGGCTCGGCGATTGGTCGAGGAGGGTGCCCGGTTCATCGAAGTCACGACCGAATACGGCCCCTTCCTGCAATGGGATACACACGACAACGGACACACTCGGCTGGCAAAGCTGAAGTCAGAAATCGATGTTCCGATCGCTCAACTGGTGCTCGATCTGGAACAACGCGGACTGCTCGACCACACCTTGATTGTGCTGGCCAGCGAGTTCAGCCGTGATTGTCTGCTCGAAGGCAAACCGGAAAAGCCAGTCGGCAATCAAGTTGACCAGCCAGCGGTTCTCAAAGAACTCAAGCACTATGGGATGCACCGTCATTTCACCGGCGCGTCGAGCGTTTTGATGTTCGGCGGAGGGGTCAAGCGCGGCTTCCTCTACGGCCAGACCGCGCCCGAACGCCCCTGCACAACGATCGAGAACCCAATCAACGTTACCGACCTGCACGCCACGATGCTGCATACGTTGGGTATCGCGCCTGATTACCACGTCACGGTGGAACAACGCCCGTTCTACGTGACACAGGATGGTCGGGGGATCGCCCGAATGGCGCTATTCCGTTGAGCTGACGCAGGCAGCAGGCGGCCCCCAGAGCGTGTGAATGTTTCCCTCACCGACTTCGCGTCGGTGGTTTACGGGTATTCTGCACGACAGGATTTCGGCGATGAGTTGAGTAGAGGCTTTTTCGAAACCAGCACGACGTGCCAGCGAGTGGCTAAATCTTCGCCAAACAACCACTCGCTGCCGCGTCACGCTGGTTAAAAGGCCTCTTGAGAAAATCAGATGGTCATGGTCACCGTTGGATTCGTCTGAAATCAGAGGAGACGAAAAAACCCCTCGAAACTTGGTTTCGAGGGGTTCTGTATTGACCGATCACAGTTCACGCGATCGTCTCTTAGAAGTCACCAACGGTCTCGCCACTACCCATCGTGCCCAAAGCACCCCACACACCGAACGGGCTTTGGCCGTTGCAGTAGTAGGAGGTCACGGCAGTCTGACCGATATTGGAGCCAATACCACTGACGTTACAGGGCGGGTTTTGGGATGCGTTGTTGATATTTTCATTGACGAACCTTACGGCACCGTCGGCCATCAGTACGTGTACTCCGCCGGTGTGGCGGCTGCTGGCGGTGATCCAAACGTTTCCATTAAGGTTTAGGAGTGGCCAATTCAAAGCCGTAGGTGCTGCTGCGGTCATGCAAGAACCTGAATTGGGCGCTGCGGCAATCATCACCGCGTTGTGATAGGGATGCCCGCAAGCCCATCGCTCGCTCGGCATCGGGTTATTCACACTCGTGGCCACCCGGTTACCTGCCGTTGTATACAGGCCCTGGACAACTCCAGCCTGACAT
>VGZH01000169.1 GCA_016872645.1 Planctomycetota bacterium
TGCGATCTTCAAAGCACACCGCAGCAATACGACCTTTGTCGAATAGTCGTGCTTCGCAGTTTCGACAAATGGCAATTGCCCAACACTCTCGGTGATCAGAAAGTGGCTCTTATCAGGCCGCGCGGTGCTTCGGAGCTTCGGTCGCATCGACAACGGCCAATCGCAGCAGCAGTTCGACGGTTCGCGCCGCAGCTCCTTGCTGACTCGCCACGAACGCCTTCGCGCGACTGCCGAGTTCATCTGCGGCGACAGGATTCAGCAAGAACTCCCGCACGGTCGCGGTCAATGACTCAGCCGAACGCACAACACGAGCAGCATCTCGCGCCAGCAGCTGCTCGACGATGTCGCGAAAATTCCATGTGTTCGGACCAAACAACACTGTGGCTCCGTAGGCCGCCGGTTCGAGCATATTCTGTCCGCCTCGCTGAGTCAGACTACCCCCCACGAAGGCAATGTCCGCCAACCCCCAGCACGCTCCGAGTTCACCCAATGTGTCCAACAACAAAACGTCTCCGGTAGTGCTCGCGGGGTTCGACCGGCGTTGCAGCGTCAACCCGCACGACTTCACGAGTGCAGCGACCTCTTCAAATCGTTCTTTGTGACGCGGGACCAGAATCAATCGCAGATTGGGAAACGCACTCCGCAACGACTGCCATGTGTCGAGGGCAAATGATTCTTCAGGAGCCTGCGTGCTGCCTGCGATGAAAATCTTTTCGTCACTGCGCAGACCGAATAATTGCCGTAGCTCTGCCGTTTTCAAGTTGGATCGGTCCAGCTGAACGCCGTCGAATTTGATCGAGCCGGTGAGGTGCAGCCTCTCGCGTGGTGCTCCGAGGTTCAGCAAGCGATCAGCGTATTCGTGGTTCTGAACTGCGAGCAAATCAAAGCACGTCAGCAACCGAGCCACCAAAGGACGAATACGGCGGTAGCCACGGAAACTCTTCGCGCTGACTCGGCCATTGATGAGTGCCAGCGGAATGCCGAGGCGGCTGGCGGTCAAAACCAGATTTGGCCAAAGCTCTAGTTCCACCAGCACGATGGCGGACGGCTTGATACGTGAGATCGCGTTACGGATCGCCCAACTGAAGTCGAGTGGGCAGTAACAGACTGTGTGCTGAGAGAATTCCTTCTTTGCGACATCGAGTCCCGTGCGAGTCGTGGTCGTGATGACGAAATCCCAACCGGGACGCTGAGCAGTCAGCAACTTCATCAGCGGACGAACCTGCAACACTTCGCCCACACTGACGGCATGCAACCACAGGCAGGGGCGCGAGCCATCTCGGACCGGCAATCGTCCCCAAAGTTTCTCGCCCCAGCCATCGCGGTATTTTCCATGGACCCATCGGCGATACAGCAACACCGGCGAGACCACCAGCAGCAACGCAACGTAAGCCAAATTCAAAATCCAGGGCATCCGTTCCCTTTCATGGCACACGCTACGCGCCGTGACACTTTTTGTATTTCTTGCCGCTACCGCAAGGACAAGGATCGTTGCGGCCAACTTGCGGAGCATAATTTCGAATCGGCTGCACGGGAGGCGGCGTGGGCTCGGACGAATTCGTTCGGAAATCGGAGGAGTCGAGCCCTGGTCGTGAGCCGAGTGGAGGCGGAGCCTTTGGCTCTTCATGAAATTCCGCGTGCGAAGCCGCGCTCTCCTGAAACACCGACTCGATGACTCCCGAACTTTCGTGTTCAAGACGGAAGATCGCCGATGTCACCTGCTGACCAATGGTTTTCCACATCTGCTGGAATGCGGCCATGCCCTCGCGGCGGTATTCGGTCTTCGGATCTTTCTGAGCGTAGCTCGACAACCCAATGCCGCTGCGGATGTAGTCCATGTAGTGCAGGTGCTCTTTCCACGCCGAATCGAGCACCTCCAAGATTAGCGATCGTTCGGTTTGGCTCATCTCCGGACGGAACCGTTCGTCGTAAGCCGCCAGCACCATTTGTTCGACTTCTTCGCGGCTGAGGCGGCGGAGCTCTTCGGTTGTCCAGCCGACCTGCATAACTTCGTTCGCCCAATTGACCAGCGACGCGAGACCATCCGCATTCGGCAGGATCGGTCCGACGACACGGTCGTCCGCATTCGGCGCTGGAAAAGTCTGGTCAAGCAATTCCTTGAGCCGCTGCGCCAGCGATCCGTTGCCGAAGTAGTCTGAGCTGAGTTGATACAACCGCTTCGCCAAATCTTCGCCCGTCTTGCCACTGAACTCCTCGGGCTGCAGATTCGCGCGGAAACGGCCATTGGCCCAACTCAGAATGCGTTCGAGGAAGACACTCAAATCGTTCGTTGCGCCCTGCGCATTCATGAAATTATTGAGCGCGATTTCAACGGGAAACGCGATCTCTTTGGCCTGCAGATGCTTTTCGAGTTTCTCCTTGACGATCCCGATCACTTTGTCGGCATCGCGAGAAGCGACCTCTGCCGGATCGCAGCGCAGGTTGAATCGATGGGCCAGCCAATTCGATAGTGAAATCTGTGCGAATGCAGGGTCCATCAGCGTGTCGAGTGCGGTCAAATCGAACACGTCGACGGCAGCCATCGCTTTCGGCCGAATGAAATCGAACAAGTCATTACGACCGACTTTTTTCAACTCGGCATCAGTGAACGCACTGCCGAACAGCGCGTTGGCCCAACGAGCCATCGCCTGCCAATTCCAGTTGCTGGGATCATCTCTCTGTGACAGATTCTCATCGATCGCCTCCAGAATCTGATCCTCGTACTGCCGTGAAGCCTCGTCGCGGAGATAGAAGGTGAACGGCTCGCGATCCATGTCGCGAATGTTGTCCGAGTCCAGCTTCACTTGCAGAGTTTCTTTTGCCCAGGCAGAGATTGTCTCCCAACGGTAGTCTCGCTTCCAAAACTCGCGAACCCATTGATCGACTTGTGCCGCGAGCATGTCCTGCACAAGCTGCCGGCAGTTGCGGCCGTCCAGAATCCGCTGGCGATACGAGTAGACGTGATGCCGCTGCGTGTCCATGACCTCGTCGTATTCAAGCAGATTCTTGCGCACATCGAAGTGATGCTCTTCGACTTTCTTCTGTGCGGCTTCGATCCGTTTCGAGACCATTTTGCTTTCGATGGCCTCGCCGTCTTGCATGCCCATCCGTGTCAGCATGTTCTTGACCCATTCGCCCGCGAATTTCCGCATCAGATCGTCTTCGAGCGACAAGAAGAACCGGCTTGAACCGGGATCCCCTTGCCGTCCCGCGCGACCTCGCAACTGTAAGTCAATGCGGCGCGCGTCGTGTCGCTCCGAACCAATGACGTGAAGGCCGCCGACCTCGGACACCTTACGACCATTCTCGATCATCCCTTCGCGCTCGGCGATCTGCCTGGTCAGCGCGTCCCACTCAGATTTCGGCACGTCCAAACGAGACGCATATTTTTTGGAAAGCTCGTCCCAGGCAAGATATTCCGGGTTGCCGCCGAGAATAATATCGGTCCCACGGCCAGCCATGTTGGTGGCGATTGTCACGGCACCACTGCGGCCCGCTTGCGCGATGATCTCCGCTTCACGTTCGTGGTTCTTGGCGTTGAGCACCTCGTGCTTGATGCCGTACTTCTTGAGGTACTGCGACAAGTGCTCCGACTTTTCGATGCTGACGGTGCCGACCAGCAACGGCCTGCCGGTCGCGTGCTCGCGCTTGATCTCGTCGGTGATCGCGGTCCACTTTTCGTGTTCGCTGCGGAAGATCACGTCCGGGAAATTGACCCGCTTCATCGGTCGGTTAGTCGGTACAGCAGTCACATCAAGCTTGTAGATCCGCCAAAACTCTTCTGACTCGGTCATCGCGGTGCCGGTCATGCCGCCGAGTTTTTTGTAGAGCTTGAAGTAGTTTTGCAGCGTGATCGTCGCGAGGGTCTGCGTCTCTTTCTGGACCTTCACCCCTTCTTTGGCTTCGACCGCTTGATGCAACCCATCGCTCCACTGGCGACCGGGCATTTTGCGGCCGGTGAATTCATCGACGATGACAACCACCTGAATCGTCTGGCCAGTATCGTGATCTTCGCCGCGTTCCACGACGTAATTCACATCGCGCTTGTAGAGGTAATGTGCTTTTAACGCATTATCGATTAGGTGCGGCCACTCCATGTTGCCGGCGGTGTAGAAGCTTTCCAGCCCCGCCAATTGTTCCGCATGCCGGACACCTTCGTCGGTCAGGTGGCAGGAATGCTCCTTCTCTTTGACTTCAAAGTGCTCGTCCCGTTTCAATTGTCGAGCGATCCAGTCTGCTTTGGGGTATTTGCTGACGTCGTCCGCCGCCGCACCGGAGATGATCAACGGCGTGCGGGCCTCGTCGATCAGGATGTTGTCGATTTCGTCGACGATCGCGAAGTCGAGCCGCCCCTGCACCTGCAGGTCGCGCCGCGGTTTCATGTTGTCACGGAGATAGTCGAAGCCGAATTCGTTGTTGGTCCCGTAGGTGATGTCGCAGGCATAGGCCGGCTGCCGCTCATTGGGAGACATTGCCGACTGAATTGCACCGACCGTCAAACCGAGTCCGAGGTGCGCCGGCCCCATCCACTCCATGTCTCGTTTGGCGAGGTAGTCGTTGACTGTGATGATGTGAACTTTGCCGGACAAGCCATTGAGAAACGCCGGCAACGTCGAGACGAGTGTCTTTCCTTCGCCGGTCACCATCTCGGCGATCATCCCTTTGTGCAGGATGTAACCGCCGACCATCTGCACGTCGTAGTGCCGCATCTTGAGGTAGCGTTTGCTTGACTCGCGCATCGCCGCGAAAGCATCAGGCAGGATGTCGTCCAGCGTCTGGCCATCGGCAAGCCGTGCTCGAAACTTGCTGGCGGATTCTCGCAACTCGCCGTCGGAGAGCTTTTCGTAATCCGGTTCAAGCTGATTGATCCGATCCAATGTCGAGCCGAGACGAATCTTCGAGGAGCCGTCCTTCTCGCGGATGAACCCGATCTCGCGCACGCGGCGTTCGTTCGACGAGCCAAACAGCTTTGTGACGAAGCGTTCGACCTTGCCGGTCGCCATGCCGAAAACTTCACCGACGGTATCAAGAATATCCATTGTGTGTGATCTCAAAGGGTAGCCGTCTCACCACGCGAGACGAAATGCCGAACTTCTATCGAACTTTCGTTGGTGCCCCGATTCAAGAGCCGGAATGCTGCCGCGTACTGCACTCGGCCATTCCCCTCGCGGAGCGAGAGGGCAACGAAACAGCACTCGGCACGGCAGACATCCTGTCTCCTGGGTGAGGCGACGCGCCGAGGCATCGGTCTTTCGTTTCTCGTGGCGTTCTCTTGAACGCAATTCGGCCGAGTCTCAACGGCCTCCTGCCGCTGTCTAACTCGTGACGCCAACACTGCTTGTTAAACATTCCTGACGGAGTCTAGATGGCTGACTTTTGAGGGTCAATGGCGTTTGAGCCGCCATAGGGGCATCACAGCCATGCACAGAATCTCAACCGACGTGCAGGTCGCACACAATCTTCAATCGCAGGTTGAGTCCATTTCACGGTGGGCCATGAGTCCTCGCCCTCCCTGTGAGTCCGAATCGATTTGGCTAGCTAGAAGC
>VGZH01000170.1 GCA_016872645.1 Planctomycetota bacterium
GTGGCCGTCCTGGATGACACGCAGCTGCTGGTCATCTATGACCGCGTGCCGCACGGTTGGACCGCGATTCCCGCCGATTCGAAGGAAATGAACAGCGTATGGATCATGCGCGCGACCCTCGAGGCGGCCCGACGCAAGTAATCGTCCTGTAGTGAATCAGAGGAATTGAAATGCCGAATGCACCGCGCCTGTTGACGATGCTCGTGATATCAATGTGGGTTTTGCCAGCCCTGGCGCAGTCGCAAGTGCGGCCATATCCTGATCCGGGACATCGCTGGCTGGGAGTTTATGCCGGCGGGCCGGAACAGCATTTCGACTACTTTCTTCGCAAGCTCAGCCTGGGCGACACATTTCCCAATAAGGCTTCGTGGTGGGCTGGTGTCAAGGCGAGCCGCGCGAATCGAGATGACGCACATCGCCATGACGTGTGGACAGTTTACTGCGGTGAACGGGATGCGGACCTGGAAACAGCGAAGCGGCGGCTTGATGCCTGGCTGGCGCCGGAGAAAGATTGCCCGACCTGGCCGGAATTAATTCCGGCAATTTGCTTGGGCGAAGAAAACATCGGCACCCGTGTCGACGTGCTGGATGGCCTGGCTCGGCATCTGCGCGACAAGTACGGCATCCCCGTTTTCCAATGGTTCAGCGATCCGATGAGTCCTAATCCGAATCTGACCGCCGATGGCTGGATCTGGGATTCGTATGGCAGGGACAGCGTGAGCTTCCGCAAGCATCTGATGAAGTTCACGGTGCTGCGCAAACCGCCGATCTGTGTGCCTTGGGCGGCTGATCCGCATTGGCCGCAGTGGACACAGTATCCCACGGCCGCGGCGCTGATTGACCGCGAGTGGCGTCAATTTGACATTTGCCGCGAGTTCAACGTCGGCTGCGCCGTGTTCGCTGTGGCGGGTCCCCACGGTTCGGTGAACACCTGGGCCGGCAGCTCGGCGCCGGAGTTGATCAAACTGCGTAACGCACTGTCTGCGCAGCGAGAGACGATGCACGCGATTCGCCCGCAGGAACTGCCGTTGTCGTCGGCCAATATTTCTGCACGCGATCGATCCACTCCCGTCGGTGGCGACCCGAAGGCGCCTAGCGAGTATGTCGAGACGTTTTCGGGCTTTGACTGGCTGCATGCCGCCGATGTGCGCGGGTTCCTCGGTCTGAGGCTCACGAGCCGGCCCGATACGCCGGGATATCTGGAGTTGATGCCGCGAGAGGACGGTCTCGCGTCAGCGTCGTTGATTTATCGCTTCGAGTCGTGGTTTCCTTTGGATCGCGTGGAGATTCTGCTCGACGCGGCCGCGCCCGCCGCACCGGGAAGTCGCAATGTCCTGTCCCTGACAACGGATGACGCTGAGAAAAGTTGGCCTCTCGAAGTGATCCAACAGAAATCCGACGGCATCTCGACCGTGCGTCTGGAAGACAAGCAGGTCGTTCATGGGAAACACGCGTTCTTCGTGCGCATTCTGATGGAGAACCCGAACGGGCAGGCGGGCATCGCGGCCAATCGGCTCGATCGCCTGCGCGTCCGTTGCGTGCATCAGCCGCCACAGCCCGGCGCGGCGGCACAACTCGTGGCCGACGACAACGATGTCTTGAGTTACGAAGATGTCTTCCAGGCGACTCGCTGGGCGCATTTTGGCGCAGTGACGGCCGCGCATCCTACCCACGGCGGTTTTCGCGATGGCTATTTCTGGGTCGGATTGAAAGGCGGAACGGGAACCTCGACGCAATTGGTCCAGAGGATTTCCTCGCCGCGGCCGCTGAAGGAACTGACAGTCAGCGCCGACTGTTATGCGGATGCACCCAATCTCGGCGGGAGCGTCACTCTGAGCATCGCTCCCCGGCAAGGACAACCACGGTGGAGCGTCACCTGCCAGGGACGGCACGACGGTCCTTTGTCGTTACCGGTTCCTCGCGAAGAACTCCAAGAACTGCGCGACTTTGACATCCATATCACGCTGTCGAGCAGCAGCGGAGTCGAACAAGGGGACAAGGCGTGCGCCTTGCTGAGGCGGATTCAAGTTCAGGCCAAGTAGTGACCTCGCAAGTCGCGGATTTTAGAGTTCGAGTTGGTTCGCGATCGACTGGATTAAGTTGGCCAGAGTGACCGATCGGCGTAGTTCCTTTTTCACTTTACGATCTTCAGACGCAGGGCAGAGAACTCTGAAATTCAAATTCATTGAGGAACACAACATGTGCGATCATCGTCAAATCGCCCGACAAGTCCGGGGCGGATGTGCCGGATGGCCTGGTTGCCGTGGTCAACGGGCATCGCAACTTGCTGTTTTTGTCTGGATTCTGATCACCGCGTTCATCGGCGTTGAGGCGAATGAGAAGGCGCGGGACGAAGTGCTCAGCGTTGTCAAAGACGGCAAAGGGTCGGCAACCATCGTGATTCCGGAGACGCCCGATTTCTGGACGAATGAAGGTGCAAAGTGGCTGGCCGAATATGTTCGCAAGGCGAGCGGTGCTGAACTGAAAATCGTACGAGAAGAAAAGGGTAAGCCGCCAATGGGCACGATCATCTCGGTCGGTGCCACGGCCATGGCCGCCAGCGCCGGTGTCGATACGCTCGGGTTGAAGTGGGACGACTGTCGGCTGGTCGTGAAGGGAGACGTATTGTACCTGCTGGGCCGGGACGATGCCGGAACCAAGACGCACAACTGGGTCGGAGCACGGGGCACATGCCGTGCGGTGATTCATTTTCTGGAAGATGCCTGCCACATTCGCTGGTTTCTGCCAGGTCCGCAGGGCGAGTTCGTTCCCGCGGCCAAGAATCTCCACGTGCCTCGGAATCTCGATCGAGTGGTGCGGACGGCCTTCGCCTATTCCGACGGCCGATCAGTCTATGACGTCAATACGCTCGACGAACCCGGCAAGTCGCTCGCCGCGCAGGCCAACAACTATCGGAAGGCGGTCAAGGCGGCGCCCGGCGGCCACTCGTACTACCACGCCGTACCCACGGAAAAGTATTTCGCAGAACATCCCGAATACTTCGCGATGATCGACGGCAAGCGAACCGGCAAAGGCAATCACCTGTGTACCAGTAATCCCGACGTCCGGCGGCTATTGGTGGAATACATGCGGACGCGGTTTGACCAGGGACTGGAGTGGGTGTCGCTCGGGCAAGAGGATGGCTATCTCCGCTGCGAATGTGACCAATGTGAAAAGCTCGACAGTTATCGGTTTGAGGAATGGCGTCAAAAGACGGCGGGGCGCTGGGAGACCTTTCAGCGCACAATCCTCAAAGAGACGCCACCGGAGCGACTGCTGCAGTTGCACAAGTCGGTAGCGGACGAAGTCGCGAAGTCTCATCCTGATAAGAAACTCATGCTGATGTGCTACGCGCCGACTGCCTGGCCTTCCAGGAAGGTTGAGCACTTCGGCGACAACGTTGTCGCCGAACTGATGAACTTGGATCACGACTACGTCCAGGCGTGGAAGGGAAGGGTCGCCGGACTGACCGGTTTCACGTATTGGTTCAACACTCAGTGTCCGATGGGAGTGAATACTCATGTGACGCCCGACGAGGCGGCGCATCGAATCCGGTATCTGCACAACAGTGGGTTTGTCGCCATCAGCCTCAATCCCGAAGCGACCTGGGGACTGGAAGGCCCGGTGTTCTACATGATGGGGCGACTGATGGGTGACCCGTCACTCGACCACCGGAGCATTGTCGAAGAGTATTGTCGCGGTGTCTACGGCGACGCGGGTGATACGATGCTGGAGTTTTTCAAGCTGCTCCACGAGCGGTTGAGCCAGGTGGTGCCGATCGCCGACAGCGATATCGCGATCGATGCCCGCAACACGCAACTGTCGCGCTGGATGACGACCCCGCAAATGTTTCTCGCCATGTATCCGCCGGATATCCTGGCTCGGCTCGAAGCCCAGATACAACGAGCAGAACGCGAGGCCACAACCGAACGGACGCGCGGTTGGGTCCGGCTCTCCAGAGACCAATTCGATTTCATCAAGCTGCTCACCGAGATGCTGATTTCGCACCGCGCCTGGCAGTCCAAACCAACACGCGAGAATTGGCGAGAACTCAAGGAAGGAGTCGAGACGTTCGAAGCCTGGCGGATGAAGATCGTTTCTTATCCGAAAGAGTACACCGACGTATGGTTTCCCGGTCATGACACCTATTGTAAGTGGCTGGTCGGTAACCTTGAGGACACGTCGATCGCTTTCTACACCAACTGGGATCAACGCAAAGAGACCGTGTTACGGAAGGGCCTCAAAGGTATGCCGATGGGTTACGGCCAGTCGTATTATTACAGCTTCATCAAAGAACCGCTGACCCTGGATTTCAGCAAGGAACCGTGATTGGAAGAGTCACCGATGTGACCTGAACAGGATTGGGAATCAACATCATGCAAAGACGAATTGCGAGCGTAGCACTGTTAGCTTCACTATGGAGCATCGCCGGACTGCCCTTACTGGCGTCGGAGCCCGAGATCGTCTCTGTCCGCAGGATCTGGGATCACGGAGAGCACAACGCATTCACTGACCTGATCCGTTTCCAGGACCGCTGGTGGTGTACGTTTCGCGAGGCGAAAGACCACGGGCCGAGTCTTGGTCAAGTGCGTGTGATCGTCTCGGCCGACGGAGAAAAATGGGAATCGGCCGCGTTGCTTGACGAGCGCGAGGTCGACCTGCGCGACCCGAAACTGTCGATCATGCCCGACGGCCGACTGATGTTGATCATGGGGGGCAGCGTCTACCGAGGCACGTCACACGGCACTCGTTCGCCACGCGTCTCTTTCTCTGCCGACGGACGCAAATGGACCTCGCCCAGGAAACTGCTGGCGGAGGATCACTGGTTGTGGCGCGCGACCTGGCATGAAGACTGGGCATGGAGCGTCAGCAAGCTGGGTGAAGGGAGCGATCCACGCCGCGGCATGCTGTACCGCAGTCGTGACGGACTTGACTGGGAGTGGATCACGGAATTTCGACTGCCCAACAATACGTGGAACGCCAGCGAGACGACCCTGCGTTTTATGCCCGATGGTGAATTGATCGCTCTGGTCCGGCCGGAGTGGATCGGCTCGAGCCGGGCTCCCTACACGGAATGGACGTGGACGAAGTTGCAACACCGCCTGGGAGGCCCCAACTTCATTCGCCTGCCGTCCGGCGAGTTGTGGGCAACCAGCCGTGGCTACGGCCAAACCGCGACGACGACACTCTCCCGCATGACCCGCGACAGCTACAAGCCAGTTCTGACCCTCCCCAGCGGCGGTGACTGCAGTTACGCCGGCATGGTCTGGTACGACGACCTGTTGTGGATCAGTTACTACTCATCGCACGAGGGCAAGACGAGCATCTACCTGGCAACCATTCGTTTCAAAGAATCGTCGGGAGATTTTTGATGAACCCTCTTTTTCTTTTCGTCTTGCTGTTGTTCGTCAACGTGATTGCCCAGGCCGATGAACCGGTGAAGATCGGCTCGCGGCGCGAGTTGTTTGTGGACGACGCACTCGTCGA
>VGZH01000171.1 GCA_016872645.1 Planctomycetota bacterium
CCGCTCGTGACCGGCAATGACCTGATTGCTGTTGGCTTGAAACCGGGTCCGCGATTCAAGCAGTTACTCGACGAAGCCTGCGACGCGCAGCTCAACGGCGAGCTGATCAGTCACGAAGCAGCGATGGAATGGGTGCGAGCAAGGCTCGATTCCCAGCGCTAATCATTCGTCGCAGACTGCGATGCGTTCCGCTTCTCCTGCGGGATCAGTCGGTCGAGGATACCGTTGACGAATTGGAACGACTGCATCGACCCAAACTTCTTGGCCATTTCGACCGCTTCGTCGATGACGACCCGGTGCGGCGTTTCGGTGTGCAGCAACTCGAACGCGCCCAACCGAAGAATGTTGCGGTCGGTCGGAGCCATCCGCGCGAGTTGCCAGTTGGCGGCAGTCTCTTCCAAATGGCGATCAATCTGTGCTCGCCATTCCATCGCGCCGGAAAACAGGCTCCAGGCGAACTCTTGCAGGCCCGGCTCACGCAATTCTTCGGCGATCATGCTGCGAATCGTGTCGGCCTTGGCGTCGGGGTTCAGATCAGCCTGGTAAAGCATCTGCATCGCGATTTCGCGAGCACGGGTGCGGCGGGAGGTGGACATGGCGATCTTCCAAAATGACGAATGACGAAATACCCAATGACGAAAGAATGACGAAGCTCGAACAACGAATGCCAAACGGCGTTGGCAGAGTCAACGAGAGTGTCTTTTCAGTTCGTCATTTGGATTTCGTCATTCGGATTTGTTTCGTCATTGGGTACTTCGTCATTGCCCGGCGTTCAAACACCGGGCGACTTCAACAACTTCAACGTGTTGACCATTTCAATCGCGGCGAGCGCGGCCTCGGTCCCTTTGTTGCCAGCTTTGCCGCCGGCTCGGTTGAGGGCTTGGTCGAGGTTTTCGCAGGTGAGGACTCCGAACATGACCGGCACGCCGGTCTCTTGAGCGGTTCGCATCAGGCCGGCGGCGACTTGATGATTGATGTAGTCGTGATGCGTCGTCTCCCCTTGGATGACCGCTCCAAGGGCGACGATGGCCGCGTATTTTTTGCTGGTCGCGAGTTGCTGCGCGAGTTGCGGCAGTTCGAACGAGCCGGGAGCCCAGATAACCGTGAGTTGCTCCTCTTTGGCTCCGTGACGACGAAACGTGTCGAGCGCTCCGTCAAGCAACCGCCGCGTCACGAGATCATTGAATCGGGACACGATGATCGCAAATTGGTCATTGCCGACAAGCAGGTTGGATTCGATGGTGTTCATTATTTGGAGTGCGGTGTGTCAGCACCGCTTTGGACCTTTTGGTTGCGTGTTGAGACAGAGGACTTTCGATGCACTTGAAAGAACACAAATAAGTCGATTGCCAGCCATACCACGGCAAAGGTTACGACGACGTTTGTGAGCCAATTGGGCATTGCTGAGAATTTCAACGCGGGGCTGACACCCCGCACTCCAAAACTAATTCAGGTTCATCGCCATCAAAAACTCTTCGTTGGTCTTACTCTTTCGCATCCGGTTCACCAGCAGGTCCATCGCTTCGGCCGGGTTCATGTCGTTGAGGACGCGGCGCAGGATCCAGATGCGGCGGATTTCATCTTCGTTGAGCAACAGTTCTTCGCGGCGGGTGCCGGATTTGTTGACGTCGATGGCGGGCCAGATACGTTTTTCGACGAGGCGACGATCCAAGACCAACTCTGTGTTTCCGGTGCCTTTGAATTCTTCGAAGATGACGTCGTCCATGCGGCTGCCGGTGTCGATCAGGGCGGTGGCGATGATCGTCAGGCTGCCGCCGTCTTCGATGTTGCGAGCGGCTCCGAAGAAGCGCTTCGGGTTTTGCAGAGCGTTGGAATCGACGCCGCCGGAGAGAATTTTCCCGCTGTGCGGCATTTCGTTATTCCACGCGCGAGCCAGTCGCGTGATCGAATCGAGAAAGATCACGACGTCTTGGCCGTACTCGACCATGCGTTTGGCTTTTTCGATGACCATGTCGGCAACCTGGACGTGGCGGCTGGTGGCCTCGTCAAACGTGCTGCTGATGACTTCGCAATTCGCGCAGCGGACTTCGCGTTCCATGTCGGTGACTTCTTCTGGCCGCTCGTCGATCAACAGCACGATCACGTAGGCGTCCGGGTGGTTCGTGACCACCGCCTTCGCCAGCTTCTTCAGCAGGATGGTCTTGCCGGCTCGCGGAGGGGAGACGATCAACGCTCGCTGTCCCATGCCGATCGGAGCGATCAGGTCCACGATGCGGGTGCTGAGTTCGTCCGAGTCGGTGGCGACCCTCAGCCGTTTGTTCGGGTGCAGCGGCGTGAGGTCGTCGAAGCTGACTCGCTGCAAAACCTCGTTGGGGTCTTTGCCGTTGATGGCCTCGACGCGGAGCAACGCGAAGTAGCGTTCGTTTTCTTTCGGCGGGCGGATTTGGCCGGCGACGGTTGCTCCGGTCTTCAGGCCGAAGCGTCGAATCTGGCTGGGCGAGACATAGATGTCGTCGGGGCACGGCAGGTAGTGATAGTCCGGGCTGCGGAGGAACCCGAAGCCGTCGGGCAGAATCTCCAGCGTCCCCTCGCCGAACATCAGGCCGTTGAGCTTCGTCCGCTCCTTGAGGATTTTGAAAATCAAATCCTGCTTCTTCAGGCCGGAGTACTCGGTCAGCCCTTCCTTCTTGGCGATCGCGAACAGCTCGCGCATGGTCATGCGCTGCAAGTCGGCGATGTGGATGTCCCCCTTCTTGATGTCTTCGTAGCGCTGATCGGAGGGGAATTCAAACTCCTCGTCGTCCGGCGGGAGTTCGTCTTCCACATAGCCGACGTGGCTGGCGAGTGCTTTTTGTGGATGAGATTCAATCATGTTTGGCCTCGGGACGTGTCGTCCACAGAAATGAAGTGAAGAGTCGGGGGCAGGCGTTAGAGACTGGACGTTAGATTTTTGGAGTGCGGTGTGTTAGCACCGCACTACAAAGTTTTGAATCACCTGTTCCAGTTGTCTGGCCGCATCGTCCACGGAGTTCGAGTTGTCGATGACCGCATCGGCGGCCGCTCGCTTGCGAGGCAGGGGCCATTGGCTGGCCTCACGCTCGGCAAGTTGTTCGGCCGACCAGCCTCGCCCCGCTTGCACGCGAGCGATTCGATCGGCCTGCGGCGTGTCGATGAAGACCACGACATCACACAGGTCATTCCATCCCGCCTCCAGCAGCACCGCGGCGTCGAGCACAATCGCCTCGACGTTCGCCTGCTGCTGCAGTTCCCGAATCGTGTGCTCCAGGAGCGAACGAATTTCAGGATGCACGATGGCTTCCAAATCCCGCCGAGCGGTTTCGGCCGCCACGTCCGAGCCGAAAATGACTCGCCCGAGCGCCGCGCGTGAGATTTGTGGGTTAGCTTTCGTATCCGTACCACGACCGTCAGGCAGTGGCCCAGTCGGAATGATGGGCTGTATTCCAAGCTGGCCGCTCTCTGACGGTTGCGTTACGGATGGGTTTTCAAACACGGTTGGTCCGAAGCGTTTCAGAATCCGTTCTTGGACGTTCGGAAGATTGAGGACTTGGTGCCCGAATTGGTCGGCGTCGATCACGGCGATCGGACGAAGCGATTGAAGGCGTCGAGCCACGGAACTTTTTCCGGAGCCGATGCCGCCAATCACACCCAACACGGGGATGACTTTTGGCAATGCGCACAAGGGATGAAAGACTCAAAGAGGAGGAAGGAACCGGGAAGGATTTCGATCGTTGGATTTGGGAACTCGCGAACCAGTCGGTTCGTTTGGTAGCGTTCCAACTGCGTCCAGCCAGAAAGGCCGGGAGACGCATTGCGAACATCCTGCCGAGCCGCCGGGCCGCTGTCAACAATGCGGGCAGGGATTCCGCCTCAAACGGGCCAGCATCGGACCGCGATCACGAGGCCGGGCCGAGCAGTTTCAGATAGGCAGACAATTCCTTGGCGAACTCAAGCATCGAGGCGAAGCGGTCGGAAGGGGATTTCGCGATCGCCTTCAAGCACAGGCCAGCCAGCATTCCGTCGATCTGCGGCCGATGCTGGTTGGGAGGAACCGGCTGCTGGCTGTGGACGTTTTTGAGCACCTCGCCAACAGTGCGGCCGGTGATCGGCCGCTGGCCAGTAAGCATTTCGTAGAGGATGACCCCCAGCGAGTACTGGTCAGAGGACGGGCCAATCAATTCCGTGTGGCCGAGAGCCTGCTCCGGCGACATGTAGTACGGCGTGCCGAGCAATTGCCCGTAGTAAGTCAATTGTGGAGCGTCCGCTTGCTCGAAGTGGGCGAGGCCGAAATCCATGATGACCGGGGCACGGCGCTCTTCGTCGATCTGAATGTTGTCCGGCTTGAGATCCCGATGCACGATCCCCTTCTGATGCGGTTTGAACATCGCGGTTGCCAGCATTTTCGTGATCAACACCGCTTGGCGAATCGGCAGGTGTTTGTGATCCGTCAGGAAGTGGCTCAGCGGCTTCCCCTTAATGAACGCCATCACCAGATAGTAGTTGCCGGGGACGTCATTGACCTCGTAGATCGGACAGAGGTTTTCGTGCCGCAGCTGCGCTGCCGCTCGAGATGTTCGCAAGAAACGCTCGACGTCGCACGAAGACTTCAGACGTTCGGGATGTGGAATCTTGATCGCTACATCACGGCCGAGCCTCGGATCATAAGCAAGAAACACTTTTCCATTCGTCCCCGCGCCGAGTTCCCGAATCAATTGGAAGCGATCCAATATCGCGCCGCTCACCGCCGCCACAGTGGGTGCCGGGACTGGGGCAACCGGCACGCCCGCCAGCGACGCTTTTGCAGCCGGCACCCCTACCGTTTCGACCGGGCCTGTCGCGGGATCGCTGTGACTGACTGTCGTGATGCGGGCCTCCAGTTCGCCGATCAATCGCTCGACGATCACCTTTCGGTCAGGGAATCGATCGAGGTACTGCCCACGAAAGATGAACAGCGGCTCGTCATTGTCCGATTGCGTTTCTAATTCCGCTCGCAGCAGCGACGCGAAGAGGGCCTCGCGCCACGGCGGAGCCACCTCGTTGAGATAGTCTTCGATCTTCGGGCGGAGGCCGGCCTGCAATTCGTCGGTGAAGCGGACAATGTACTCGCCAATCGGGTCATGAGTTCGAGCAGGCTTGGTCTGCGATCTTGCGGCCGTGGCAATCGGAGCCGAAGAGGGCATAGCCGCACGCTCGGAACTGCTCGACACAATCAGGCCGGGCATTTCCAACGCAGTATCCATGAACTCGCCTGCGGGGTTCGGCATTATGAAACAGTCTAACGGACGCTTTCATCCACAGCGTCGCGACGGCCCGTCTGCGGCGCTCAACACCCCGCAACTCCCAACGCTTCGCGAAAATTTCAGAATTTCGGAAACATGCGGTTTGGAGCA
>VGZH01000172.1 GCA_016872645.1 Planctomycetota bacterium
GGCCGCCGCGATTCATTTGAGGAGTGATCTCCACTTTGCGGAAATGCGGACCGTAAACCTTGGGAATCCGATAGTGAGCCGCCAGCCGTTCGTTGACCACCGCGTAATCGGAATGCACGAAGTCCAGGATGGAGCGGTTGTGCCGAAGGACTTCCTCAAAGAAGGCGACGGGCTCTTCCAGCATCGCGAGTCGCAGCGAGCTGTCGGTCACATGAGTCACGCTATTCATTCGGTCGAGGCCGAGCCATTGCTCGACGAAGTTCTGCGAGAAGCGTCGTGAGCGCGGGTCGGCCAACATGCGTTTGACTTGAGCGAACAGGATGTCCGGTTCGCGGAGCTTTCCTTGCTCGGCGAGCTTCAGCAGTTCGTCATCGGGGATGCTCGACCACAGAAAAACGGAGAGGCGACTGGCGACCTCGAACTCGCTGATCCGGGTCTGGGGTTTCGCCTCGTCGGCAATCGCTCGCTGAGTCAGGTAAAGGAACTCCGGAGTGGCGAGCGTGGTCGCCAGCACTTCGACCATCGCTTCTTCGAACGTCGCAAACCCCGGCCGGTACTTCGCGAACAACGCCATGAACTGGTCGATCTCCTGCGACGTGACGGGGCGACGCCAAACACGCCGCAGGAATTTGTTGAGCACCTCGCGGCCGTAGATCTGCTCGTCGCTCTTGTGGTCGCTGGCGATGAAGATTTCCGTGTGCGTTTTCGGCGGCCATTGCTCGTAGAACGGAGCACTGATTTCGATGTGGTCGATCAGCACCTGGAGCGGTTCCTCCCCGCCAGGTGCGTTCGAGACATTGTCGATGTGCAGGAACTCATCCCGCCGAGGAAACGTGGTAGCGAGCTTCCGGAACGGGTTGCGTTGGATGTCGCTCAGCGGGATATCGAAGTGAATGAACTGGGGGTCGTCGGCCGATGCTGTCACCGGGATGTCGCGCGCACTGACGACCTGCGAGAAGTTGGCGTTGTTGCTGGTGTGCGCACTGAAGATCAGCCGCAGGCTCGCGAACTCGTCGGGATTCATCGTCGAACGACCGGCTCGAATGCGAACCCGCATGACGCCGTCGTCGGGAAGAAAGCGATCAAGGTCCAGCTTCAACTCGTTGGATCGAGGCAGTACGAGTACGACGGGAGAAACCGCCGTCGCATATCCGGCAGCGACTTCAGCCTTAGGCATCGCCTTGATTGGCATCGTGTTTCCACCTGAGAATTGAATGCCCTTGCCTGTCTCTCGATGAAACAGATGCTGTTGATTCCTGTGTTTGCGATAGCTTTCTTCGCCCTTGTCGAATGTCTTGGCATCCTTTCCGTAACCCTTCGCTTTCTCCATTTCTTCCTGCATCGAGATGATGTAGGTGACCGCCTGCGGGCGATCGCCGATCACGGTCGCTCGCTTGAGGGCTTTGAGTCCGATCTCGCGATAGGTCTCGAACTGCATGACCGACATCTGCAGCAATTCCGAGCTGTTCTTGAAGCCGTCCTCCGACGCGGTTTCCGGCGGTAACTTGTTCGCGAGGGAATAGGGCAGTCCCAGCAGATCCTGCAGGGCGTAGTTGTATTCGTAATTCGTCAGCCGGCGAAAAGACGAATGCTCCTTGCTGTTGCGACGGATGAGCGACGCCGTATTCAGTTCCCCGCTGAGCCAATCCACAATGCGACCGCGATCCGCATCTGCGAGGGCATAATCCGGTTCGTCCTCGGGAGGCATCTCGGATTTGCTGAGCGCGTTAAACACCTCGCGCCACCGCTCAACGTCAGGGCCGCTCAGCAAGTCGGGATTCAGTTGGTCGATGCGAAGCCGGCCCTCCGACCTTTCGGGACCATGACAGGCCAGACAGCTCTTTTTCAGGATCGGTCCCACCGACTCGCGAAAGAAAGCTACGTTCGCCTTTGGAATGGCGTCAGGGGACTTCGCGAGTTCCTTTGACTCTTTCAAGAATCTGGACTTGGTACGTCCCTGTTCTTTGGCCGCTTGCAAAGAGATCGGGGTTTCCTGGCCGTCAGCGGCCAGAACCGTCCACGCGATTCCGAGCATCAACAGCATCGTGATTGTGAGGGACTTCATGGGCTGCTTCGCGTTTTTCCCCAAGACATGGTGTTTTCGCAATTGGTATCAAGACACGGCCAAGCAGCATAGCAGCATCACTCGAATCCAACGATCTTCTCGGTCATCCATCTCAATCCATTGAGGTGCGTCTAAACCAGCGAGTCATCCACTTTCGGCAACGGTCGGATAGCGGCCGGATCGCTTGGCGAACGACAGGAAGTCGTCTGCGATCCGAGTCGCTACTCAGCGGCGAGGTTCGGCTCCCCATAAGTGACGCACGAAGAAGTCTTGTCGGCGACGTGCGGCATAGGGTGACTCGCCGATGCCATGTCCGCCGCCGGGGACGATGAGGAAATCAAAATCTTTGTCGGCTTTGATGAGCGCGTTGACGACCTGCAGCGTCGAGGCAGGATCGACGTTGTGATCCAGTTCACCGACCGTCAGCAGCAGTTTGCCTTGCAGCTTGTGAGCGTTCGTGACGTTCGATTGCTCGGCGTAGTGCGGTCCGATCGGCCAGCCCATCCAGAGTTCGTTCCACCAGATCTTGTCCATGCGATTGTCGTGACAGCCACAGTCGGCGACGGCGACTTTGTAGAAGTCGGGGTGAGCCAACACGGCTCGCAATGCGCTCTGTCCGCCGGCCGAACCGCCGTAAATGCCGACTCGTGAGAGATCCATCTGCGGGTATTTCGCGGCGGCGGCCTGAATCCAGCGAGTGCGATCGGGGAAGCCGGAATCGCCGAGGTTCTTGCAGCTCACGTCGTGAAACGCCTTCGAGCGATGGCTGGTTCCCATGCCGTCGATCTGGACGATGATGAAACCCAGTTCGGCCAATGTCTGCAGGTTGTAAAACGACTGAAACCGCTTGGGCACGAACGAGCCGTGCGGGCCGGCGTAGATCTGTTCGATGACCGGATACTTTTTGTCGGGATCAAAGTTGGTCGGTCGAAAGATCACTCCGAAGATGTCCGTCTTATCGTCGCGACCTTTCGCCACGAATCGTTCGGGGGGCTTCCAACCGCTGGCGAGGAGCGCCGACCAATCAGCTCGTTCGAGTTCGCAGACCAGCGTTCCGTCTTTCGCACGCCGCAGTTCCGTGACCGGCGGCAGATCGACTCGCGAGTAGGTGTCGATCAGCAATTCGCGATCGGGTGAGAACTCGATGGAATGCGTGCCGTCGCCGGTTGTCAGTCGCACGAGGTTCGAGCCATCAAAGCCGATGCGGCACTCATGCACGAAGTACGGATCTTGTGACGGATCGATGCCGCTGGCTTTAAACCAAATCTCCCGACGCTCGGCATCGACGCGATTCACGCCGCGAACCACCCACTCGCCGCGTGTGATCTGGTTCTTCACCGCGCCTGCCCGTGCATCGTAGAGGTAAAGGTGATTCCAGCCGTCCCGTTCCGACATCCAGAGGATCTCGCCCGTCTCGTCGAGATCGTGCTGGAATTGTTTGTGGGCGTAGTCAATGAACGTCGGCTGTTGCTCGTCGATGATGGAGCGCGCACGGCCGGAGTCGGCATCGACACCGATGACGCGCAGCACTTGATGACCGCGCTGGTTGAAAACGAATCGAAACTCCCGTGAGTCCGGCTGCCAGCGGAGGTCGGTGATGCTCCAGGGATTCGCGAACAGTTCCTCGGAGATTGAAATCTCTTTGCGCCCGGCCACATCAAACAGGTGCGGCTTCGAGATCGGAAGGCGGTCCCCCGGCTTCAGGTAATGAAACGCTTGCAGTTTTGGTTGAAGCTGATCGCGCGGCGAAGACTCGACAATCTGCACCTGCCGATCGTCTCCCGCCTGAGTCCGCATCACCACGACGCGGCGACTGTCGCCAGACCAGAACGCTGCTCCCGAATACGCATCGCCGAGTTTTCCTTCCTGACTCAGGAAGAATTCTTCGCCACTCTGGCGATTGCGCAGCACGACATTGTGCTCCTTCACCAACGCCGTCCATTTGCCGTCGGGAGAATCGGCAGTCGAGTTACCGTTCGATGCCGCCGGGCGTTGCTTCGGTTTCGGCAGGCGAATGCCATCCACGACCGCGCGGCCAGCGGCCTCAGTCGCTTCAAAAATTCCGAGCGTCTTGCCGTTCGTTGTCGTCACCAGCCACACATGACCGGCGAACGTGTGTTGTTCATGTTCCTCATCCGGCTTGAGTGTCGCATACGCCTTGCGTCCTCCGTCGGTGTCGAGCCAGAAAATCTGAACCGTGTCCTTTGTTCGATTGATGAATCGCAGCGAGGTCTCTTCGCCCGTCCGCCGCGATGGCCGCAGTTCGTCCAGCATCGGTAGCGACTCGGCCACCGCGTCTCCGGGACCGAGTTCGCGCAGCTCATAGCTCGACAGCAAACATTCCCACCGCTTGCCGCCGACTGAAAATCGCAACGTCGTGAGCGGATCATCGAAGCCGATCTCATCGAACGGCAATCGTTCCGCTGTGAAATCGTTCTTCAACTTTCTGCCGAGCGCAGCGGCCAGTCGCGAGTGATCGAAGGCCGCTCTTCGCTCGCCAGCAACCACATCGACCAATATGAATTCACGCGACCCCTTCCCCAGATCATTGCGATACCAAAACCGCTGATTGCCCGGGAGCCAACGTGGACGCACCGTTGGTTTGAAGACCTTGTCCCGAGTCAGTGCCGACAACTGAGCTGCCCGGTCGTAGTCCGCTCGCATGCCTTGAGCGTTTGCGATCGGAAACGACAGAGCAGTCCCCAAGAGAACCACAACCCAGCCAATCTTTGTCATCAGACATCCTCAAATGAATCGCCGCTTTCCATTGTCAAACTTCCAAGATCACCGGGCGGCGGTAGCGGCTCATTGGCGACAGACCGGTGAGAACTCATGGCGCACGGCGCGACAGCGTCTGGATCTCCGGTTCCGACAACGCGCGACGGTAGAGCCGCACTTCACGAATCTGGCCCGTGAAAAAGTCTTGCTCGCCGGAGCCGATCCGGAGCGGCTGATTGGTCGTGAGGCCCTAGTCC
>VGZH01000173.1 GCA_016872645.1 Planctomycetota bacterium
TGCGGCCGGGCTGCTTCGCTTTGAGCGAGTTACTCTTTGACCGTCAGCAGCTTGTCCTCGGGAAAGGTTTCCAGCTGGAGGCCCTTCCATTGGATTTCTTGTGGGACTTGATTCGAGTGCAACTGCAAGCCGATTGGGGCTTCCTTGATGCGATCCGGCTCCGGTTCACGCCAGTCAGAGATCAGCGTTCCGTTGAGCACGAAGCGGATACGGTTGCCTTGGGCCAGGATTTCCATTTTGTTCCAGTCGTGTTGTTTGCCGACCTTCTGAGCGGCCGGCGCGTTCTGGTGCAGCATGTTGCGGCCGTAGAGGTCATAGAAGCCGTAGCCCGACGGGTACATCACGAGATGGCCGGCGTAGGTGAATTTGTCCCCTTTGTCGGGAGCAATGCGGCCCCACATCGCGATGCCGGAGTGCATCTCGGACGTGACCAGTTTGGACTCGAAAATCAGCCGGAAGTCCGTGAACTTTCGCTCGGTCAGCAAGTACGTACTGACCGGCACTTTGTCCGTGTTCTTGCCGATGATGACGCCGTCTTTCACCGTCCAGTACTGCTCGTGCCCGACCCAGCCCTTCAGGTCGTTGCCGTTAAAGATTTGGACTTTCTCGCGCTTCCCTTCGCGTGGTGGTACGACTGGTGCCTCCGTCTTCTCTTGAGCGTTCGTCTCTGTGGCCACTGAGGCGATCAACCCAATGGAGAACAAACAACAACATGCACACCAGCGCAGCAAGTGATTCATGGCAGGCTCCTGATTGTGAAAAAGCCGGGTTTCGAGAGTGCGAAATGATTCAACTCGCGCATGACAGTGTCAAGCGGCGTCCGGCAACTTGGGGTGACAGATTGACGACCGACTTGCTATCACCCGCCCTGAATCGGAGCTTCTGAGCAATGGCAGGGAGGCAACTTCATGGGTGTGCCAATTTCGCAAATGTGGACGGTGGCCACATACGTTCTCAAACAGCGATTGCGCGGGGTGAAGCGGTATCCACTGGTCCTGATGCTGGAACCGCTGTTTCGCTGCAATCTGGCGTGTGCCGGCTGTGGAAAGATTCAGCATCCGGCAGAGATTCTGCGGAAACAGTTGACGCCCGATGAGTGCTTCAGAGCGGTCGATGAATGTGGTGCTCCGATGGTCTCGATCCCGGGTGGCGAACCACTTTTGCATCCGCAAATTGGCGAGATCGTGAGCGGCTTGGTTGCACGCAAAAAGTACGTTTATCTGTGTACGAATGCCTTACTGCTGGAAAAGCATCTGCCGAAGTTCGCGCCGTCGAAGTATTTATCATTCTCGGTGCATCTCGATGGACCTGCCGAAGAGCATGACTTCGCGGTCTGTCGCGACGGAACTTACGAGATCGCCGTCAGCGCGATCAAAGCGGCGATCAAGGCGGGATTCCGAGTCACGACGAACTCGACGCTGTTCAACAATGCGCGCCCGGAACGCTATCACGAGTTCTTCGACGCGCTGATGGAGATGGGAGTCGAGGGGATGATGGTTTCGCCGGGCTATCCGTACGAGAAAGCTCCCGATCAAGAACATTTCCTGCATTCGCGAGAGACCGTCAGCTTGTTCCGCCGCTTGCTTGATGGAGCGAAGCGGAGCTGGCGGTTCAATCAGTCGCCGCTGTTCGTTGAGTTCCTGAAAGGGAACTGGGATCTTGAATGCACACCGTGGGGGAGTCCGGCGTACAACATCTTCGGCTGGCAGAAGCCGTGCTATTTGCTCAATGAGGGCTACGCCTCCAGTTTCGACGAACTGATGGAATCGACCGAGTGGAAGCGGTACGGCCGGGCCAGCGGCAACTCGAAATGCACCGACTGCATGGTTCATTGCGGCTACGAACCGAGCGCAGTTGCCGATACCTTTGGGTCGATCCGCGGGTTCATGACAGTCGCGAAGTTGTTTCTGTTTGGTTCCGGCAAGAAGAACCGACCGTTGGCAGAACCGGCCACGGTGGTCCCAAAGCCGCATTTCGGCGAACCGCGCCGCTCAACGCTTGTCGAGTTGACGGTGTTGGACTGAGCCTGGCTGTGCGATGAAACGAAGGGGGAATCATGTTTCGATCCGTTGGGTTCGGGTTGTGGTTAGTCCTCATGGTTGCTGATGCCATTCATGCGGAGGATGCTGTGGTCGAGAACGTCGTGTTTGCCATTCACGGAGGGATTGGCTTGGACAAAGCCGAGATGACTCCGGAGATCGACAAGCGGGTTCGTGCGGAATTGGAGCAAGCGTTACGCGCCGGATTCGCCGCGCTCAACAAACCAAACGCGGTTGGACTGGATGCGGTCGAAGCGGCGATTCGCTTGATGGAAGACTCACCGCAATTCAACGCCGGCCGCGGCGCAGTCTTCACTCACGACGGACGCAACGAACTTGACGCCTCGATCATGGAGGGCAAGACGTTCAAGGCGGGCAGCGTCGCGGGAGTCACGACAGTTAAGAATCCGATCACGGCCGCGCGAGCGGTCATGGAAAAGTCGAAGCACGTCCTGCTCGTCAGTCGCGGAGCGGAAGCGTTCGCGGCCGAGAAGGGGCTGGAGATTGTCGATCCGAAATACTTCCGAACGGAGGAACGCTGGCAGCAGCTTCAGAAGCAACTGGATGAGGAGAAGAAGAGGGGGCAGGGGTTGAGAGTTGAGAGTCAGGAAACCGCAGTGGTTCCCCAGCGGCATCTTACCGGCTTTTCGTTTGGGACCGTGGGCGCGGTTGCGCTCGACAAGGCAGGCAATCTTTCGGCGGGCACGTCGACCGGCGGCATGTCGAACAAACGTTGGGGCCGAGTCGGTGACTCGCCGATCATCGGAGCGGGAACGTATGCCGACAACGAGGCATGCGCGGTCTCGGCGACTGGTCACGGCGAGTACTTCATCCGTTACAGCGTTGCTCACGACATTGTCGCATTGATGAAATACAAAGGTCTCACGGTGAATGCCGCCGCCGATGAAGTCATCCGCAAGAAGCTCAAAATGGCTGGCGGCGAAGGGGGCGTGATTTGCCTCGACCATAAGGGGCGCTTCTACCCTTCATACAACACCGAGGGGATGTATCGTGGTTGTATCACTTATGACGGCCAAGTGCAGGTCAGGATCTTCGAGAACTAGCTTTGCCGATGCGAGCGGCCAAGCTAAAGTGGTTCAACGTTCGGAGTCGCCAATTCCCGCGGATTGAAGCATGAAACGTCGAGTTGTTGTCACAGGGATGGGTTGCATCACGCCGGTTGGGAACACCGTTGCCGAGATGTGGAAGTCTTTGAAAGAATGCGCCAGCGGTGTGGGACCAATCACGTATTTTGACGCGACCAACTTTCCCACCAGATTCGCTTCGCAGGTGAAGGACTATCGGCTCCAAGATTACATCCCGAACCCGGAGCGCTACGAGCATTGTGGTCGGAACATTCACTTTGCGATCGGCGCGGCGACTCAGGCCATGAAAAATTCAGGGCTCGACGAACGAGACATCGATCCGACTCGCTTCGGCGTGTATCTCGGTGCGGGGGAAGGGCAGCAGGACTTTCCGGTATTCATGTCGATGATCGCCCTCTCGAAAAAACCGGAAGGCGACCTGGACTTTGAACGCTTCACCAAGCTCAGTCTGGAACGGCTCGACAGCGAAAAAGAAAAACAGCAAGAACCAAACATGACTCCGGGGCATCTGGCGGCCTTGTTCAACGCACAAGGACCGAATCTGAATTGTCTCACAGCATGTGCGGCCAGCAGCCAGGCCCTGGGTGAAGCCACTGAATTGGTTCGTCGTGGTGACGCGGACATCATGCTCAGCGGCGGTGCTCACAGCATGATTCATCCGTTTGGCGTCACGGGATTCAACTTGCTGACCGCGCTGTCGACTCGAAACGACAACCCGCAAGGAGCCTCCCGGCCCTTCGACCGCGAACGGGACGGCTTTGTACTGGGCGAGGGCGCCGGCATGCTGATCCTCGAAGAACTGGAGCACGCCAAGCGGCGGCGAGCGAAAATCTACGGAGAGATCGTGGGTTACGGCTCGACGGCAGATTCCTACCGCATCACCGACATCCATCCCGAAGGCCGCGGCGCGACCGCGTGCATCAAGATGGCGATGGAGGACGCGCAGGTGAATCCGGAAGACATCGACTACATCAACGCTCACGGAACCAGCACGTCGGTCAATGATCGTACCGAAACGATGGCGATCAAACGCGCGCTGGGCGAGCGAGCATTCAAGACACCGGTCTCCAGCACCAAAAGCATGATGGGCCATTTGATCGCCGCCGCCGGCGCGGTCGAAGCCATGACGTGCCTGTTAGCGATCGCCGACGATGTGCTGCCGCCGACCATTAATTACGAGAATCCCGATCCCGATTGCGATCTGGATTACATTCCGAATCAGCCGCGCGAAGACAAAGCCAAAGTCGCGATTTCCAACAGCTTTGGCTTCGGTGGTCAGAACGTGAGCTTGATTCTGCGCGAATTCCGAGACTGATCGGACACGGTCAGGCCTGGATTCGGCCTGATTGAGAGGGAGTACTCCATGACCAGCACGGACACGCGAGACTTGATCATCTTCACCACCTAGAAGTTATCACCGTGATTTGGGCAGTCGTTGGATTATTGGCGTTTCTTGTTCTGGCCGAAGTGTCGATTCAGTGGAACGCCGTGCGCGTCGTATTGGCGTTGATCGAGAACTCGCCGCCATTTCGCGTCGAGTCACTGCCGCCCGACCCGGACGCGGAGCCATTCAGTGTCCAGACGCGCGACGGTATCACGTTACGGGGTTGCCTGTATCGCCACACAGAGCAAAAGCCTCGCGGAGTGGTCGTGTTTTGTCCGGAGTTCTCTAGTAATTACCGATCGGCGATGTTGTATTGCTCGGCGTTGTCGCGAGCTGGTTTCCATGTGCTGACCTTCGACTTTCGCAATCACGGCGACAGTGATTCGATGCCCGGATATGTCCCTTTGCATTGGCTAACGCA
>VGZH01000174.1 GCA_016872645.1 Planctomycetota bacterium
TTGGGCAACTCGACTTTCGGCTGTGCCTTGGGCAACTCGACTTTTGGCTGTGCCTTGGGCACCTCCGCTTTTGGCTGTGTCTTGGGCACCTCCACTTTCGGCTGTGCCTTGGGCAACTCGACTTTCGGCTGTGCCTTGGGCAACTCGACTTTTGGCTGTGTCTTGGGCAACTCGACTTTTGGCTGTGTCTTCGGAGATTCAACGAGTGGTGTGGACTTGGGCTCACCCGGTTTCGTTTTGGAGTCTGACGGATTCTGCCCGCCAATCGGCTGGGCTGTTTGGGGACGAGCGATTTTGGAACGCTCGACTTTGGGAAGATCCTTGAAATCAATCGCCGGCGGGACGGCAATTTGCGCGGGAGTCTTTGGTGCATCGGCAGCCAATTTTCCGGTAGTCACCGTGGCCTTGGGGAGTTTCATTGATCCCCTTCGCGTTGGCCGCTGGTCAGGCCCGCTCTTGTCACCCTGATCTGCCACCTTTTTTCCCGGTTCATCCGATTTGAGCTTCACCGTTGAATCCAGCGTCTTAACGGGTTCGACAGGCTTTTCTTTTTCAGTGTTTGGCGGATCAACTTTTAAGCCCTCCGTCTTTTTGTCTGTGAGATCCGCAGATCGTCCACCTTTGCCGAGATCCTTCTGATCGCCTCGATCGGAATCGAGCTTCGCAAACTTTTCCAACTTGGCTCGTTCGCGAGTCAATTCGCGCAGTTGCTTTGATTCACGAAACTGCAATTGCTTGTGATCTTGAGTGACGGGCTTCAATACGACGGACCGATCGCTCTGCGTCGCTGCCGTCGCCAGCGCTACACCCAGCATTGACTGCTGACCGATCTGCGCTTGTTTGCTGCCAAGCTGACCGGCGAACTGTTGCTGATCTTGAAACGTCCGCCGAGGACGCTCATCGATATGGCTGTCGTAGTGCGAATGCCAATACGACATCCGCGCCGCGTAGTCGAAGTGATCGTGATGTCGATAATGCACGTTGTAGTGTGTCAGCAACGGATCCCAACGACCTGCACGTGAATGCCAACGTGACCAAGGACTCAGCCCTAAAGTGACGTAATTGGGACCGTAGTAATCGCCGAAATAGTAGTGCGAATATCGCGGCCGAACCCAGAAGTGAACCAACAGCGGCGTGCTCTCGATCGCGCACCACGGCGAGTAGTAATGCGTGGCGTACCAGTTGTTGCTTCGGAAATAGACGGGCGCGAACAGTTGACCGCGTGTTCCGATTCGATAGTCCCAGTATCCGGCGACGAACAAGCAACCGCTGGGGGTCCAGATCCAATGAGCGGGTACCCAAACCCAATTCTCCTGATACGGATGCCAATAACCTGGTCGCCAGCGATAGCCGACGTCGGACCACATCCAGCATCCCGGAACCCAAAAGTAGCTGTCGTTGGGAGGCGGCGTGTTCGGCCCGGCCTCCAAAGATTCGGGCGGCGTGACACGGTACGCCAACTCGTCTTGTTGGTCTGGAACCCACAGACCAGAAACCCACTGCCAGTCGCCGTCGGCATCCGCGTCCACCCAATAGCCAGGAATCCAACGCAGCCCCGGCGGAAGCTTGCGCCAGATACCACTGACCCACAGAAAATGATCGCGGTCGTCATCCCAGGCCCAATACCCAGAAATCCAGACCACGTCGTCACCCGCAGGTTTGAAATCCGGAGGAACTTCCGCGATGTCTTCAGGTGGCTTCCGAGGAACGATGAGTCCTGCCTCCGGATCATTCGCGAGCGGTTCGGCAAACGCTTCGTGAACGGGGCCACGCGTCAAGACTTCGACGTCATTTTGCGGCAATGCCTCGCGCGGCAGATCATCCGTTGGGGGTGGTGGAGGAGGCGGGTTCTCTTGAGCCAGCGAAGCCAGCACGATCATCGCCCAGAGGCAGAAACCTGCTCCCAGGCGACCCAGTGCTTGCCAGCCGCGTGACGACTTCGCCAAAGCCATCTGTTTTTTGCCGAACATGCTGAAACTCCTTGGATCGCGATCGACGAGTTCTCCCAAAACCAATCGGCTTGCCTCCAACGTCGACTCGGGCAATTATCGTGCGGTCGGCGTCAATCGGAAGACCAGCCGATTCATCTGCGGGATTTTCCAGAGATTTCGTGCAGATGCTGTCTTGCCGTTGGAAGTCCCGAACGTCGCGTCGCTCGACGATGACAAGCGTCCGATCGGTCGGGATGGATACGCGAGCATTGCCATCGTGGGGTTTTCAAACACCGCCGAATTGCTGCAATGTTCCACGGCACAACGCAGTTGGCCCAACTCTTGGAACGAATTGGCAGACAGGATTTCTTCGCTACGAATGCTCGCCGGATTTCGTTCTTGTGGTTTGCTCGTCGTCACGTTTCTGGGTTGTGGAACCAAGTCGGAACCTCATCGAGTCGCCGTGCGCGGTTCGGTCATCGTGGGCGACAAACTCGTGCCGGAGGGGATCGTTGGGTTTCTGCCAGAGACGGGGAATGCTGGGCCAGTGGCCATGACCCGAGTTGTCGGTGGCTTGTACAACTTCACAAAGTGAGCTGGGCCTTATCACGGCAAGGACGAGTTGTGTGTGGATCTGCAACTGGGGAGCCTGTCGCAAATCGCCAGCGACGATCCAAACGCGATCCCGTCGCCGATGCAGTGGGAGCAGCAGATCACCGTGCCGGTCCAAGAATTCGCAACGCAACACTTTCTTCGGAAAAGTGCCGAGGAACAAACAGACGAAACCAAACCATAGGTCAGCCTTATCTGGCTGACTGATTCCTGACGCACATCAACTGCCTGTTCGGGTCAGCCTGAAAAACCTCACCTATGAAAAGTCGAGGGAACCGCACTCGAACCATGCGGATTTCTTCTCGACGCTCTGCAACCGCTTGCAGGACCGGCTTCGCGCTGTTCGAACTGCGGGACGTTCCAGACTTTGTTTTTCGGCGAGCGTGGCTTGCCCAACGATCCGGGCTGAGGCGGGGTGATCTCCGGCAGTTCCGGGTGCGAGCAATGCCTCGGTCTGACAAACGGCTTAGTCCCAGCGCACGACTTGCCCACCAGCAGCATCACCGTCAGCAACTATGGGAGCTGGCATCCCGGCGGAGTTCACTTTCTGATGGTCGACGGCAGCGTGCGATTCGTAAGCCTCAACGTGTCGTACAACGCGATCAAAGCACGCTCGACGAAGTCCGCTAAAGACACTGTCAGCGAGTTTTAGCCCGCAGAATCGGTGCATCACGCACGTTCGCGACGCGGTTTCCGATCGCCGATGCGACCGGGCAGACGCCGCTTGCGACCGCTTCGGACCGGCTTAGCATGGCCCGCGAGTGCCGCGTGCGTGCGGCATCGTATTTCGATCTCAATCCAGGAGTCGTACCCATGAAACGAATTGCTTTATGCGTCTTGGCCGGGGCGATGCTGCTGGCCGTGAACAACGTCAGCCAAGCTGGCGACGGCAACAGTTGCTGCCAGCCGAAGTCCTGCCTGCCCAAGTTGTCCTTTCCCAAGATGAGTGGGCTGAAGTCGCTGTTCTCGATCGGCTGCCACAAGAAGTGCGAGCCGTGTTGCGCCGCTCCGGCCGTGACGCCTGCGCCGCAGGAATCACCGGCTCCGACCCCGCCGGCCGAGTTGTCGCCTTCCGCCGCCGACACGCCCAAGAAGAAGTAGTCGCCACCTGAATTCAATGGTTCGCAATCCTGGCCTGTGACGTCGCTCGCGATGTCACAGGCCTGTTCTTTTGCGGCACCGTTCTCAAGGGTCGTCAGGGAACTCCGTGCGGTTGCTGATCAAATTTCTCGCTGCTCCAGAACGGGCATCAACGAGTGGCTTGCCAAGCGAGCTGGTTTAATTTGTGATGGCAGCAGAGTGTTCGTTCCGTGGGGTGAGGCGTGCGCGGTGCAGGCCTCGAGTTCTGGGGATGTCACGCGAGGGTGCGTGTCGTCTGTTCATGTTGCACGCGAAACGCGCGTGCCAGGGGAGATGGTCATGCTGTTTACTCTTCGTCGATTCAAGTCGGTGGTTCGGGGTTGTGTGGGTGGAGCGGGACGCGGTCGGCGTCGTCGGCAGGGGGGGCGGGCGTGGTGGCTGGAGCGGTTGGAGGATCGGACGGTGCCAGCCGTGATCACCGTGACGAGCGCGGCGGACAACCTGACGGTCAATGGTCAGGTCACGTTGCGGGAGGCGCTGCAAGCCGCCAACACGGATGCGAGTGTGGATGGTTCGACCGCCGGGAGTGGTGTGGACACGATTGTGTTCGCGGCGGGTCTGGCCGGTCAGACCATCACGCTCGGCGGCACGCATTTGTTGATCAGTTCCTCCTTGACGATCAATGGGCTGGGAGTCCGCATCAGCGGCAATAACCAGTCGCGGATCTTCCAGGTGGATGCCGGAACCACCGTGACGCTCTCTGGCCTGACGTTGAACGAGGGTAATGGTGGTCCAGAGGGCGGCGGCATCCGCAACTCCGGCACGCTGACGATCAGCAACAGCACGATCTCCGGGAACGACGCCGATTTGTTCGGCGGCGGCATCCGCAACTTCGGCACGCTGACGATCAGCAACAGCACGATCTCCGGGAACACCGCCGGCGACGAGGGCGGCGGCATCCGCAACTCCGGCACGCTGACGATCAGCAACAGCACGATCTCCGGGAACTCCGCCGATTTCGACGGCGGCGGCATCTTCAACACCGGC
>VGZH01000175.1 GCA_016872645.1 Planctomycetota bacterium
GATGCACGCCTGGCTGCACTCAGGGCAAGTCGTGTTTCGCGTGCCTCCCACCGCGATTGGTTTCAAGGTGGAAACGACGGATGCGGCGATTGTTGATTTGGGGACCGAGTTTGGTGTGCGTGCGCGAGGTGCGGAGAATTCGGCAGATCGTGAAGAAGCTGCGCCTGGAAGCCCCAGTCACGGGACGGAGCTGCAGGTTTACGAAGGCGAAGTGATTGCCGAAGTGAAATCCGGGCGGGCGGAGACGAACCGGCAGAAGCATCGTCTTCACGGCGGGCAGGCGATGCAGATCAGCAGCGAACTGGAAGGTGGCACGCAGGAGTTGCCGTTCTGGCCCGAACGGTTCGTCCATGTGATGCCGGACCCCAGCGAGCACCCAGAGGCGGCTCGCGAACACAGCGGCCGCAAGACGTCGCGCTACAACAAGGCTCAACACCAAGCGATTCATATTGTGCCGGCTCCGCAGGGAATCGTGATCGACGGGTCGCTCGCCGATTGGGATTTGAGTGGCCGTTTCACGAGTGCCTGCGAACCGCCGTGGGGCGAGTTCTACAACTTGCAAGGCGCGATGATGTTCGACGACCAGCATCTCTACGTCGGCGGAGTCGTGGCCGATCCGTTCCCGCTGCGGAGTACGGTCTCGCCGCATGTCGATCGCGAGTTGTACGGCGGCGGTGGATGTATCGCGCTGCGAATTTCGACCGATCGCAAACTCGGTTGGCCGGTCCGGGCGCGAGGCGATGGCGTGACAACCACGCGTGAGATGTCGCCGGAAGATCGCAACGACCGACTGACGTTCGTCGTGTTGTGGTACTACGCCGCCGAGCAGCTTCCCTGTTTGCACTTAAAGTACGGCATGGACTTTCACGACCGCGTGGTGAACCCGCCCGGCTATCGCGGCGCGTGGAAGAAGCACGCGGATGGTTTGGGATACACGGTCGAGTATGCAATTCCGTGGTCGCTGTTGCACGCCGCCGACGACCCGCCGCGCAGTGGCGACACGCTGGCTGCCTCATGGTTAGTCCACTGGTCGGACTCCAACGGCCGAGACTGGCGCGGTCACTTGATCGACATCGTGAATCCCGCCGAAAAAGGTTGGGATTTTCAAAACGCCGCAACGTGGGGCAGAGCCGTGTATGGCAAACGTGAGCATGAAGAAGCGAAGGAAAAAGGCACAGGTCGATTTGATTGAAGGAAAAAAGGTGCCAGGAACCTCTCTTACATTACCAGAGAAAAGATTCATGACACGTTCATGACACCTTTTCTTCCTCGCGCCAGCAGGCACGACCACACCACAGACATTCTTTGAAAGAAGTATTGCAAGGAGATCTTCATGCTCACGATTTTCGAATCGACCCCCGCGAGCCGTCGTCTTGGCCGTCGTGGATTTCTGAAGGTCGGGGCGCTTGGCCTCGGCGGGCTGACGCTGGCCAACTTGCTGCAACTGCGTGCTCAGGCGGCACCGCAGAGTCGGTCACAGAAGTCCGTGATCATGATCTATCTGCATGGCGGTCCACCTCACATGGACATGTTCGATATGAAGCCCAACGCACCCGCCGAGATTCGTGGCGAGTTCCGGCCGGTCCCCACCAACGTGCGCGGAATCGAGATCTGCGAGCTGATGCCCAAGCTGGCTACCGTGGCCGACAAGTTCTCCATCATTCGCAACCTCACGTTCAACGAATACCAGGAAGGGCACAATCCGCCGCTGGTCTACACCGGCTATTACAACTCCGCCGCGAAGCCCAGCCATCGACCGACGTTCGGTTCCGTGGCTAGCCACTTTCTCGGCAAGAACGTGCGCGGGCTGCCTCCGTACGTCGCGTTCGACGGCATGGACCCCAACCCTGGTCGCAGTGCGCATTCTCTGGGCATGGCCCACAATCCCTATTGCCCCAGCGATCAGAACTCGGGGCTCACGCGGCCCGATGGAGTGTCGCCGGTACGTTTGGAAGATCGCGGCCAACTGCTCAAATCGCTCGACCGGATGCGACGCGATTTAGATGGCTCCCGAGGCAGCATGCAGGCCATGGATGCGTTCGCGTCGCGGGCGCTCGAAATGGTCACGTCGTCGAAAGCACGCGATGCGTTTGACATCAACCTCGAACCGCAGTCAGTGCGCGAACTTTACGGCGACGCCGGGAGCCAGTTCCTGCAGGCACGCAGACTGGTCGAGGCCGGCGTGCCGGTCGTCACCCTGACCGCCAACAAAGAACCGGACACATGGGACAAGGCTGGCCCATGGGATACTCATTGGAACAATTTCAACACACTGCGAAAGCTGCTCCCGGATCTCGATCAAAGCTTGTCAGCCTTGATCACCGACCTGTCGCAGCGCGGGTTACTGGACGACGTGGCTGTCGTGGTGTGGGGCGAGATGGGCCGCACTCCGAGGATCATGCCGATCAATGGCCAGGGCGCAGGGCGCGATCACTGGACCGAGGTCGGGTTCGGGCTGGTATCGGGCGGCGGTTTGAAAATGGGCCAAGTGATTGGCCAGACCACCAGCGGGGCCGAGCGATCCGTCGGTACGCCGTACACGCCTTCGAACATGCTCGCGACGCTGTATGAGAACGTGCTGGGAATCAATCCGGCGTCGACCTATCTGAACTTCGCCGGGCGGCCACTGTATGTGCTTGATAATCGCGAGAAAATTCGCGAGTTGCTTTAGACGTTTCACCCACAACCACAACCAATAGGTACGACGGACTTCCAATCCGTCGTGCAAGGATCTGCCAAAGCTGACCGCACCGATCATACTTTGTCACGCCCACGGGAGAAGCTTATGTTGTCCTTTATCGGCCGTTCGAGCGGCCAATTTTGTAACGGCGTTTCGCGGCGCGAGTTCCTGCAAATCGGCGCGTTGGGCGCGGGCGTCACCCTGGCGGACCTGCTGCGAGCCCAAGCGGCGCTGGGTGACTCGCCCAGGAAGCGAGGGCCGAAGGCGGCGATCTTGATCAATCTCGCAGGTGGACCGCCGCACATGGAAATGTACGATCCGAAACCCGACGCTCCGGCTGAGTTTCGCGGGGAAACGGGGGCCATTCCCACGAACGTTCCTGGTGTGCAGATCGGCGAACTCCTGCCCTTGCATGCTCGCATGATGGACAAGATGTCCGTCATCCGCTCGGTGATCGCCGGGGCTCCCGAGCACAGCGACTCCGTCCAGATGACGGGCTACCCGGAGACGATCACGAAACTGCAACAGCGTCCCTCGGTCGGTTCGGTCATCTCGAAGGTCCGCGGCAAGCCTGGCGAGGTGCCCGCATTCGTGTCGCTTCGCCAAGGGCAACAGCCGGTCGGCGATCCGTTTGGATGGGGTGCTCAGCCGGGATACCTGGGTGTCGCGCATCAACCTTTCACGCCGGGTGAAGGCAACGAGTCTCGCAAGAATCTGTTGCTGCCGAAGGAGCTGACTCCTGCGCGTGTTGAGGATCGCGTCAACCTGCTCAAGTCGTTCGACAAGCTTCGCCGCGACATCGACTCCAGGAATGCGATGCAGGGCATGGACAGCTTCACGCAGCAGGCCCTGGAGATGGTTACGTCGGGGAAGGTCTATCGGGCGCTCGACCTGACGAACGAGGAGCCGCAGACGCTCGCCCGATACAAGGGCATTGAGAAATTCCTGACCGCCCGGCGGCTGGTCGAGGCCGGGGTGAGCTGCGTGACGTTTAACTTCAACGCGGTCGTGAACGACGGTCGCACGGTGGTGAATTGGGACACACACAAGAACCACTTCCCGGAGATCCGGATGCAGCTTCCCCAATACGATCTCGGGGTCACGACGTTGGTCCAGGACCTCTACGACCGCGGCCTGCAGGACGATGTGGTCGTGCTGGCCTGGGGCGAATTCGGCCGTACTCCGCGGATCAACAAGGACGCGGGCCGCGACCACTGGCCGGACGTGATGAGTGCCCTGATCGTGGGCGGCGGCTTGAAGATGGGTCAGGTGATCGGATCGTCCTCGGCCACGGCCGAGCAACCGAAAGACCGGCCTTACACGGTGCAGCAGGTGCTCGCGACGTTCTATCGGGTTCTCGGCATCGATCCGGCGACGACCTTTCTGGATAACAGCGGCCGACCGATGTATGTGCTCGACGACCGCAGTCCGGTCACGGAGCTGCTGTAAGTTTGGTTCGTAAGTAGCGGCACGGCGCGAGCCGTCCGGTGTCGCGTGACGCACCGGGCGGCTTGCGCCGCACCGCTAATGGAAACGAGGATTGTGATGACGCTAAAGCACCTACTTGTACTGTTGACAACCACGTTCGTGATCGCGTTTGAACCGGCGACGACACGGGCGGATTGGCCGCTTTGGGACGGCAAGGAATCGGTCGCCGATTACGCCAAGCGCGCGGGTATCAAAGACGTGCAGCAGGAGTTGGATCTCGGCTCGGACGTCTCGCTGAAGCTGACGCTCATCCCCGCCGGCAAGTTCGTCATGGGCGCGGTCATCGAGAGGCGTGAGGGAGGAGCGTATTGGCAAACCCCTTACCGCGAAGTGACGATCAGCAAGCCGTATTACATGGGCGTGTTTGAAGTCACTCAGCAGCAGTTCGAGCAGATCATGGGCTCGGATGCAAAGCG
>VGZH01000176.1 GCA_016872645.1 Planctomycetota bacterium
GCTTCCTCCAGGCTGAGGTCGGGGAACGTGTAGTCGGTGATGGCGATGGTTGGCATGGGCGTGTCCAGGGTGGGGAATTAGACTTCTTCGAGCGGCGATTTCGCATCGCTGAAGGTCTTCGGCCGCGCGTCCATCCTGTTCACTCGATAAAATCATATTTTCGGAGGAAGGATCGTTGCAGGTTAAACTAAGCCTGGCAGCCGCTCGGTCGAATCGTTGAAGCTATCGAGCCTGAGGCCGCCCCAGTCCATGAGGCGGAGGAAGAGGCTGCACATGCGGCGGTTCGGTTTGTCGAGGTAGTCGAGCACGCGACCGCCGCGGAGATTGCCACCCGCGCCGCCGAGCAGGAGTACGGGCAATTGCTTCGAGTCGTGGTTGCCGTGCAGCATGCTCGAGCAGTGCATGATCGCGGTGTTGTCGAGCAGCGTGCTGTCGCCTTCCTTGATCTCATTCATGCGCTGGCAGAGGTAGGCCAACTGCGACGTGAAGAACTGGTTGAGCGTGATCAGCGACTCGGGCTGGGCGTGGGCAAGGTAGTGGTGGTGATCGCGGATGCCCAGGTGCGAATACACGATGTTCGATGCGTCGTTGCAGTATTTCATCGTCGCGATCCGCGTGGAGTCGGTGCGGAAGGCGAGCAACAGGACGTCATTCATGAGCTTCCAATATTCCGGCAAGTCGGCGGGAATGCCGTCCGCCGGGCGCGGACGATCGGGGGTGCTGAGGGTCGGCTTCCATTCGCCGGGCTGGCGTTCTTTTCCGGCCCGCTTGATGCGGCCCTCGATCTCATTGACGGAGCCGAGGTATTCTTCGAACCGCTGGCGGTCCGCACTGCCAAGTTTCCGCCGCAGCGCCTTCGCGTCGTCGAGCACGGCATCCACGACGCGTCGGTCGTCACGCCCGCGCTCGGTGCGGAAAAGCTGGTCGAAGGCGAGCGCTGGCCGCGTCTCGGTCCAGGTCGGCGACACGGGCGAACTCCATGAAATATGCGAGCCGTAGAGCAAGGGATGCCCGTCCTGCAAACCGGGCACTGCATCCTCGGTGCCGAGCACCAACGAAGGCACGCGGGTGCGGTCGCCGATCTGCCTTGCCATCACCTGGTCGAAGCTCACGCCCGTGTGGACCTCGTTCTTTGCCATGGCCGCGCCGCTGAGCATGTTCCCCGTCTGCATGCAGTGGATGACGCCGTTGTTCGCCTGCTCGTGCCAGAGGCCGCGGAGGAAGACCATGCGCTCCTTCCAGGACTCCAGCGGTTTCAGACAAGGCCCGAGTTCCATCCCGGAGCCCTCGCCTTTGGCCCACCAATGATTCGAGTGGAAACCCATGCCGGTGAAGGTCACGAGCGTGCGCGTCGGCGGCAGATGCGCGGTGCTCGCAGCCGCAACCCGGGCGGGGCGCATGCAATCGAGCAGCGGAAGGGCGAGGATCGAGCCGATGCCGCGAAGCGCGTGACGGCGGCTGATGAGCCATTCGTTGCGTTGGATGTTCATAAAAGTTCTTGGTCCTTGGTTCTTGGTTCTTGGTTAACAAATCGAGGGATAGACCTCATTGCCTCATTGTTTCCGCTCCGCTCCGGATGGAGCGGAACTGTTCACTGCGAACGATGACAAGCAACGCATCCGACCAGCGTCCGCCGGCGATCATGGTCTTGCTCACTTCATCGACGAGCGAGCGGTCCGATGGCAGCACGGGGCGGCTTAGGGCGTATCCAGTGAGCTTACGGGCGAGGGTGCGCAGAAGGTCTTCGCGACGGGGGCCGGCGACGTAGTTTCGGATGCCGGCGAAGTCGTTGATCTCGGTGCCGTCGCGCAGCGTTGCGCGGCTCTCGTCGGGCTTCATCGCGCTCGCGGGACGCAGGCGGCCGATGGCGTCGAACTGCTCGAGCGGCATGCCATACGGATCGATGCGGACGTGGCAGGCGGCGCAGTTTTCGTCCTTGCGATGACGCTCGGTGAGTTCCCGCACGCTCAGGCCGGCGGGCACCGCATCGGGCAATGGTGGGACATTCGGTGGAGGCTTCGGGAGCCGGTCGCCGAGCAGGTGGGCCAGCCAGGCGCCGCGCTTGATGGGGCTGGTGCGCGCGGCGGCCGATTGCTTCGCGAGGACGGCGCCGAGTCCGAGCACTCCACCGCGGCCGAGGGCGGCGACCTTTTCCACGCGTCGCCACTCCGCGCCCTTCACGCCCGGGATGCCGTAGTGCCTGGCGAGGACTTCGTTGACCATCACTGCATCGGTTGCGATCACGTCGTTCACGGCGCGGTCGTTCACGAGCAGATCCTCAAACCAACGCACCGGCTCCTCGGCCAGCGCGTCCCGCACGGCGGGCGTGAACTCCGGGAAATCCTTCAAGCTGCGCCCATGATTGGCGACGAAATCCCGCACCCCAAGCCAGCGCGCGCCGAACTCCCCGGCCATGCCGCGCACGCGTTGGTCCTTCAGCATGCGACGCACCTGCGCTTCCATCACCGCGGGCTCGTGGAGACGCGGGGCCGCCGCGCGCAACTTGTCGTCGGGAATCGAGTCCCAGAGCAGGAAACTCAGCCGCGTCGCCAGTTCATCGCCTGACACCGGCTGCCAGCGCGGTCCGCTCGCCGGCTGCTCGACGCGGTAAAGGAACCACGGTGACGAGAGCACGCGGGCCAGCGCGGCGCGGAGAGCAGGATCGTGCTTGATACCCTCGGCCCGATCCGCGCGATAAGAAGCGACGATGGTTTCCCGTTCGCCGTCATCGAGCGAGCGACGCCACGCGCGTGCGGCGAAAGCGAGCAGCGAGTCGAGGTGCCGCGGCTCGGAGGCAACCTGCCGGGCGAGAAGCTCCGCCTCTTCCCGCTTCACCCGCTCGCCGATGACCGGATTGAAAAAGAAATCCATTCGCGGCTCGCCATTCGGATTGGCGTAGAACTTCAGCAGCTCCTCATACATCAGCGCATGGGCTGTCGCGTCCTCGCGCAGGAAATGCAGCTCGCTCCACAGGCGTTCCAGTTCCGCTTTTCCCTCCTCGTCGAGCATGAGCCGGCGCAGCGGCTCGTCCTCGCGATGGAACATGAAGAGGCTGCCCTGCGCATCGCGGGGGATGATCGGCTCGAAAAGCACCGCCCGGGGAAAGAGCGCTCGAAACTCCGCGGCCGGCCGCGCCCGCTCGGCGGCGACGCGCGGATGCGCGACCTGCGCGACCCGCGGCTCGGGTTCATCCGCGATGAGCGGATCGCCGGAGCGCCAGACCGTTCGGTTCCGTTCCTTTCGATCCTTGGGGTCGGGCTCCGCCAGCAGCAGGGCCTGAACCGTGGCCGATTCCGGGCTGCCGGCATCGAGGCTCACGTCGGCGCGCAGGAAACGCGGCAAGGCGAGCAGCTTTATCAGCGGCTCCGGCAGTTTTTTCAAATCGATGCGCACCTCGGACCCCGCCTCCGTGACCAGTGCGGCTGCTGGCACGGGCCGGCCCTGCGGATGTTTGCCAAACTGGAGGCCGCACGCCGCTTCGATGGCTGCACGCAACTCGGGGTGCTCCGAGAGCAACATCACGGGCGCAGCGCCACCCTCGAGTCGCAGTCTGTCCCACACCACGAAGGTGCCGGGCGCCGCCGGGGCCACCTGCCGCGCGACCAGCCGGAAGATCGGCTCGCGCGCCACACTCTCGGCGCGCTCACGAGCGACCACGCGCATCGTGTCTTCCCACGCAGGGAATCCATTGCCGACCGCAATGACGTTGTGCGTGCGATAGCGGCTGTAGAACAACTTGTCCTGCATCGCTTTGATCGCTGCGAGCACCTGAGCCGCATCGGTGGCTGTGCGCCATTTTTCGCGCACGTAGGCGATCACGTCGGGAGGGAGCGTGGCGCTGGGAAAATCGGAAGGTGGGCTGGACAGATCCGCCAGTGCCTGCCCCAACTCCGCACCTGCGAGATGCGACAACTCGAAAGACACGCCATCGCCGCCGGGATGCGCATCAGCAACACGACCCGTGATCAACAGCTCACCAGAGATGGGACTCGTCCAGGCAATCGCCACGGGCCGCTTTGGTCCCGGATGCACGAAGACCGATCGCGCGGGCAATGTCGTCCACACTTTGACGGGTTCCGCAGCCAAGTTCACGAAGATGGAGGGCTCCGAGCCGAAGCTCCACGATTTCAGTTCGGCCCGCCCGGCGATGCCGTCGCGCCGATCCGTGAGGAAGGCCGGTGTGGATGTCGTTTCCAAAAAGCTCCAGCGGGCTTCGTGCTTGTCCGGCCAGGGGTTTCCTTTGAGCAGATTCGGAACCACATCGGAGACGCTCCAGGTTCGCTGCTCTCCGGTGGTTTCGCGGATCGTCCATTCAACGAGCGTGCTGTCGGCCCCGTGGCTTTGGTTCGGCAGCACGGTCAAGAGCAGCAGTTCGCCGGGTTGGACGGTGGCCTTTTTTTCAAAGGGAACCGAGCCGCCGTCCGCCACCTTCGACTCACCGAGGACGCGTTTCGACGGAGCCCAACGGGAGTCGATCTTTTGTTTGGCCGATTGGAAGGCCGCCTTCCGCCGCTGCTTCTCGGCTTC
>VGZH01000177.1 GCA_016872645.1 Planctomycetota bacterium
GCGGCTCTGTGCCTTGCGCGAAGCGAGCCAAAACTTCGGCACGATCTCGAGATGGTACGTCGTAAACTCGCCGTCCTGACCTTCTTCGCTGACTCGGCAGCAGATGCCGTTGAGGTAGCGTTTCTTAGGCTCTTTGGGATGGAATTGAATCGTCGCCGTGATGCCTTGCCCGAGCAGCTTGTCGAACGGAACGTCGGTCCCGACCTTTGCCAGCACACCCAGTTGGTAGCGATACAGCCGCGACACCTCCTCTTGGCCAGAGATGCCGACCAGCAGCAACTTGTCCGGGCCAAGCGGCGTAGTCACCGAAATCGGACGATCGGTCTGCTTGGGATCTGCCATGACACAACACTCACTTGATGATGTGACGGTTCTTTCTCGGACAGGTTGTAACGTTCTAGTGTTATCGTGACCAAGCAATGCAAGTTGCGTGAATTCCGCTCAATTCACTGATGAAGTTCAACACCACAGAGACGCGACAAAACACAGAGAAAATCAGGAGCAACATTCGGCAAATAGGATCCATTCGAGTCAGACGAATTGAGAATCCCGTCCTCAGTTATTGAATCTGGTAGGCGAACTGTCCGTCGCCATTGACTGACACGCGAACGCTGCTGATGGGTTGTCCGGCCGCCATTCGGGCGAGGAACTCGCGTGAGATTTCCGGCAGCAGCGTGCCGGTGAGGATGTGGTCCACGTTGCGAGCGCCACTTTCGACTTCTCGGCAGCGGTTGCGAATTGCGTCGACAACGCCGTCATCGACGACGAATTCGGCACGGTGGTTTTCCTTCAAGCGTTTGCCGATCCGGCCGAGTTGCAGGCGGATGATCGACTTCATCACGTCGTCGCCAAGCGGGTAGTACGGCACGATCGTCATGCGGCCGAGGAACGCCGGTTTGAAAACCTTCAGCAGGTCAGGGCGAATCGCCTCTGCCAGCGCAGCGGAAGTCGGAGTCGTTTCGGGATCGGCGCAGAGCTTCATGAACGTGTCAGTGCCAACATTCGAGGTCAGCAGGATGACGGTGTTCTTGAAGTCCACCTCGCGGCCTTCGGAGTCTTCGAGCAACCCCTTATCGAAGACCGAATAGAACAACTCCATCACGTCCTGATGCGCCTTCTCGATCTCATCGAGCAGCACAACGGAGTATGGCCGGCGACGCACGGCTTCTGTCAGCACACCCCCTTCGCCGTAGCCGACATAGCCGGGGGGCGAGCCTTTCAAGCCGGAGACCGTGTGTGATTCTTGGTACTCAGACATGTTGATTGTGACCATGTTTCGCTCGCCGCCGTAGAGGATGTCGGCGAGCGTCAGCGAGGTTTCCGTCTTGCCGACTCCACTAGGGCCGACGAGCAGAAACACGCCGACCGGACGCCGCGGATCGACCAGTCCCGCACGAGCGGTGCGAATTCGCTGAGCGATCGCTTCCATCGCGTGCGATTGGCCGACGATGCGTTCTTCCATGCGTTCTTTCAACGTAAGCACAGTTTTGATCTCATCCGTCAACATTTTGCCGACGGGAATCCCCGTCCAACCGGACACAACCGCCGCGACGGTTTGACCATCCACGCAGGCTTGCATCAACGGAGATTCACCTTGCAACTCGCGAAGCTCCGCATTGAGCCGATCCAGTTCTTGTCGTAGTTGTAGTACTTCGGCTTCAGAAAGCGTGGGGGCGGCCGGTTGAGCACTCACGGCTTTCTCTCCAGACGGCGCGGGGGCCGACTTGGACGCCGCGGTGGCAGCCGGTTTCGCGACCGGAGCGACCGACGCTTCCAGCCTGGCACGCACGTCACGAATTTTTTGAACCAGATCGGCCTCTTGCTTCCACCGAGTTTCGGTCGCGGCGAGTTTCTCTTCGGCAGTCACTTTTCGTTCCTTGAGTTCACCAAGCTTTTCGTCGTGCCTGGCTCCTGCCGCCGCTTCACGTTCCAGTATGCCGATCTGAACCGTGACGGCGTCGATTTCACGTCGTAAGTCCTCGATCTCGGCGGGCGTCGCGCAGTGTCCAATCGCCACACGCGCGCAAGCAGTATCGAGCAAACTGACCGACTTGTCCGGCAGTTGGCGGCCGGCGATGTACCGGCTCGACAAACGCACGGCATCGACGATCGCCTCATCCAGGACTCGCAGGTTGTGATGCTTCTCCAGCGTCGCGGCGAATCCGCGCATCATGATGGCCGCTTTCTCCTCGTCTGGTTCTTCGACTTTGACGACTTGAAAACGTCTCGCGAGCGCGGCGTCCTTCTCAAAGTATTTCTTGTATTCCGACCAGGTCGTGGCGGCGATCGTACGCAACTCGCCGCGCGCCAACGCCGGCTTCAACAAATTCGCCGCGTCGTTCTGGCCGGCTTGTCCTCCCGCGCCAATCATGGTGTGACATTCGTCGATGAACAGGATGATCGGCTGCGGAGATGCCTTGACTTCGGCGATGACCGCCTTCAATCGATTCTCGAATTCCCCCTTCACCCCCGCGCCGGCTTGCAGGAGTCCGAGATCGAGCGAACGGAGCGAAACGTTTTGTAGTGGCAGCGGAACATCACCTGCCGCGATCCGCAATGCAAATCCTTCGACGACCGCCGTTTTTCCGACACCTGCCTCGCCAGTCAGAATTGGATTGTTTTGGCGACGTCGCGTGAGGATGTCCACTACCTGCCGAATCTCGAAATCGCGACCGAGCACCGGATCGATTTGATTGGCTCGCGCACGGGCCGTCAGGTCGATCGTGAATTGATCCAGTGACGGAGTCTTGCCGCCAGGAACACCGCCCGCGGCGATCGGTCCCGCGTCGCCGCTACTACCCAACGTCGCCGTGGAATCCTCGCAGGAGCCGGTCGAAATGTCTCGGAATTCCCGTTTGATCGCCTCCGCGCTGATCTTCGACAGCTCCGGCGCGATGTCGCGCACCAGTCGAGCCAAGTCGTCCTGCGACAACAAGGCCGCCAACAAATGCCCCGAACGAATCGCAGGCACGCCGTATTCAATCGACGCCAAAACCCAGGCGTGTTTCACCAAATCGACAATCATCTGCGACAACGCCGGCGGACGACTGTTGCCGGTTTTCAGGCGGTCAATGGCCTTCGTCAATTCCCGGTTCACTCGTGAAGGATCGACTTCGTAGTATCGCAGCAGTTTCGACAAATCCGTGTCGGAGGCTTCCAACAGCTTCATCAGCCAATGCTCAACTTCGACGTTGTAATTCGTCCGAGACAAACACAACCCCGCCGCAGCCTCCAACGCCCGCCGAGTCGTGTCATTTAGCTTGCCAATGAGAGACTTCAGATTGATTTCCATCAGAGGGGCCTTTCACAAGATGTTTAAGAGGATCGACTCACCGAAAGCATTCGAGACGAGTGGAATGGACGGCAAGCATCAGAGCAACACTCAACAATGGGAATCTCCGATCACGTCGCTCTTTCTTCGACTTTCGTAGCAAACCATTTACCAAACCAGAACCCTCAATGCGACTTCGGCCCACAGCGACCGTCCGCCGACTAAGGGAGAACAAACGCCCCATTAGCTGAATTTGTCGGAATTCTCTGTGCAACGCAAAGAGCGTATGAACTTACCCACCATCAACAGCCACCTTAAATGTCAGACTCCGCAACAACAATTATCGACGGCCCCTCATGCACGAAATCGCAAAGGAAACGCTTCGTTTCTCACAAAAAGGACGAGCTTCGGAATAGATTAGGGGCTACTGCGCAGCCGTGCAAATCGTGGCCGTGTGAGGCAATTCAACATTCAAAGTTTGCAGTCAATGCCAAGAAGACGACACCCTTGAGTCGCAGTGAGTTGTCTGTGTGGAGTGCTCTCCATATTCCAGGGAAGCCTCCGCTCCAAGCACCGACGATCCCGAAAAGAAATCTGACGCGCGCGCAACGCAAAGTCTTTAAGCTTTTACGGCGGGGGCTTTGCGACAAAGAAGTTGCCAAGCAACTAGGGATCAGTGTTCATAGGATCCACCATCGTATTCGCAAAATCTACCGAGCGTTTCAGGTTGAATCGTGTCAGCGGATTTCACTCAATTCTTATGTTCCAGTTCCCGCGCCACCTCGCCAGCCAAGGCGAGCAGCTTCGCGTCCTCGGCGAGTGACTGGAGAACTTACCTCCAGCGGATCGCAGATGGATGTTGCCCGCTGACGAAAATCGCGAGCCGATGGGACACGAAGTGTCTAAGGAACAGTGGGTCCTCGTCGGTCGCCTGACAACACGAAGAGAGTTTTCGCCTCGCGAATGCGGCAACGGTTGCCGGGTTCGCGAGGCGTTTTCGTTTTGGCATCTGAGAAAGGAGCAAACTTTGAGGCAGCCCGTGTGGTCAAAAAAACTAAGCCGCGTAGGAAACTCATTGTCAAATGGAGTTTCGAAGGCACAAACGATCGAGAACTTGGCCGATTGTGGGTGTAATGGATACAGGCTCACGCTGAATCAGCGAGGTGTTCCGTCAGTTTTTCAACGTTGCGCACACGGTGGACGATGCCGTGG
>VGZH01000178.1 GCA_016872645.1 Planctomycetota bacterium
CTGTTAACCGCTAGGTTCTTGGTTCGAGTCCAAGTCGAGGAGCTTTCTGTCGTTTACCCGAACCAACGACAGGTCATTTAATGAAGCGGGGTCATCCTTCAGGATGGCCCCGTTCGTTTTTCAGGCTAATCGAAGACCCGGTCCGACTTCACTCCGGGACGTGCCGGTGGCTCTACTAGGTTGCTCGGTGTGTGATTTTAGGCATCGAGAGGGTTCGAGATTTGGCGAAGGTGAGATTTGCCAACGTGTCGAATTTCACAATCTCGCCGCTGAACGTTGCTGTTGATGCAGCGGATCAGGCGAGAAAGAATTGTCGAGGCAAGCTTTGGCCGTTTGTCATGCCTCATCGAAGCAATCGTTCCTGGCGGCGATATTCCAGCGGGGGGAGTCCGGTGGCCACTCGAAAAGTGCGTGTGAAGGCACTTTGGTCTTGATAGCCGCAGAGCTGAGCGATCTCAGCAATCGGTTTGTCCGTTTCGAGGAGGAAGCGAGAGCCAGCGGTGATTCTGGTCTTCACGATGAACTGCGTGGGGGTCAGGCCGAAGATTCTGCGGGTCAATTTTGCGAATTGCGAAAGTGACAGTTGAGACCGCTCAGCGAGTGTCCCGGGCGAGCAGTACTCCGCGGGATCCTCCTCAAACCGGGCGATGGCTGAGGCGAACTCCTGCGGGATGTCGTCGGCTTGCATCGGCGCGCGAACGTCTCGCGAGAAACCAATGATTCCGGTCGTTCGGCCGTCTTTGTCGCGGAGTGGAAGCTTCGTGGTCAGGCACCACACCGGTTCGCGCGGGCGATACCATTGCAACTCCAGATGCTCGACAAGCGGCTTGCCCGTCCGAAGAACTCGTTGATCCTGCTCGGTGGGAATGCGGCCGAACTCGCCGGGACAGATATCGGCAGGGCGTTTGCCAATGGCGTCGCCGGGTTGACGAAGTCCATGGCGAGCGAGCAACGACTGATTCACAGTCAGATAACGTCCGTTCGAGTCCTTGACGAAAAACGCGACGTCCGGGGCCAAGTCGAACAAAGCCTGCAACGTGCGCAGATCAACCGATCTCATGTCGCACGACAGGACGGTTTCGGCCGGTTTTGTGCGCGCTTTCACGGTACGGGATGATTCCAAGACAAGAACGCGATTCGTCACTTAAATTAAAATCGCCTTGGTGCGTTAGTTGTGTCTCAAACCATGATAGCAGTTTCGGAGAGATTCCGTCGTGAAGATTACCCGCATCTTTGCTCATCGCGTTGAATTGCCGCTTGTCGAAGGCTCGTACAAGTGGTCGGGCGGAAAGTCAGTCTCGGTATTCGACAGCACAATCGTCGGAGTCGAGACGGAATGTGGACTGGTCGGCTACGGCGAGGTCTGTCCGCTGGGGCCGTTCTATCTTCCCGCGTATTCCGAAGGAGTGCGGGCAGGACTCAAGGAACTCGGACCGCATTTGATTGGCTTCGATCCGCGTGAGCTTTCCAAATTGAATCACCGGATGGACGCGGCGCTCAAGGGACATCCGTATGTGAAGTCGGGGATCGACATGGCGTGCTGGGACATTCTCGGCAAGGCGACGGGCCTGCCGGTATGCGCGTTGATGGGAGGCCGCTACGGTGAGAGCGTGCGGCTTTATCGAGCGATCTCGCAGCAGTCGCCGGAAGAGATGGCTCGGAACGTCGCGGGCTATCGTGCTGCGGGGTACTCGCGCTTTCAATTGAAGGTCGGCGGCGATCCCGATCAGGACATCGAGCGCATCCAGCAAGTGCGGGAGATTCTGCAACCGACTGACCGTCTCGTCGCCGATGCCAACACCGGCTGGACTCAGCACGAGGCGATGCGAGTGACGCGTGCGGTTCGCGGCGTTGACGTTTACATCGAGCAGCCGTGTCTTACTTATGAAGAGTGTCTGGCGGTACGACGCCACACGGACCATCCGTTCGTGCTGGACGAGAATGTCGATGGACTGGACATGCTTCTGCGAGCGAAGGCGGACCTGGCGATGGACGTTGTGAACTTGAAGATCAGCAAGCTCGGCGGTCTCACGAAGACGAAGCAGGTTCGCGATCTCTGCGTCAGCATGGGAATCGCGATGACGCTGGAGGATAGTTGGGGCGGCGATATCACGACGGCCGCGATCTCGCACCTGGCTCATAGCACTCCCGAAGAGTTTCGTTTCACGAGCACCGACTTCAACAGTTATGTCACCGTTCGCAACGCGACCGGCGCTCCGCAGCGGGACAATGGATTCATGCGAGCCTCAACTGCGCCCGGACTCGGCATCGAACCGTGCAGCGACGTGATCGGCCCGCGCGTCGTGGATGTGGCGTGAAACATCCGGTTCGCATTCGTTCATGCAATAGAAAGCCAATATGCCTGACAATTCCATTTTTCGTGGCTGTATTCCCGCCATCATGACTCCATGCTCGCGGAACGGTGTTCCGAATTTCGACGCGCTCGTCAAAACCGCGCAGTCACTCATCGCGGATGGAATGCGAGCGGTTGTGTACTGCGGTTCGATGGGAGACTGGCCACTTCTGTCGGATGAGCAGCGTCAGGAAGGCGTGCGGCGACTCGTGGAGGCGGGCGTGCCAGTCGTCGTGGGGACAGGAGCACAAAGCCCGCAGCGCGCCGCGGCCCACGCGGCTCATGCCAGACACGTGGGTGCCGCGGGACTGATGGTCATTCCGCGTCTGATGTCGCGCGGCACGTCACCAGCGGCGCAGCGGGCTCACTTCGCCGGCGTGCTCAAGGCGGGCGGCGACCTGCCGGCCGTGATTTACAACAGCCCCTACTACGGCTTTGAAACGCGGGCTGACTTGTTCTTCGATCTGCGACGCGAGCATGCGAATCTGGTCGGCTTCAAGGAATTCGGTGGAGCAAAATCGCTGACCTACGCCGCCGAGCACATCACCAGCGGAGATCCCTCGCTGTCGCTGATGGTCGGAGTCGATACGCAAGTGCTCCACGGCTTCGTCCACTGCGGGGCTGTCGGAGCGATCACTGGCGTCGGCAACGCGTTGCCGAAACCAGTGCTGCGGCTGATCGAACTGTGCGAGCAGGCCGCGCAAGGCGATGTCGCCGCCCGAATCCTGGCGGAAGAACTCGATGACGCGTTGCGAGTCCTCTCCACGTTCGATGAAGGCCCGGACCTCGTACTGTATTACAAGCAACTCATGGTGCTCGAAGGGCACGAGGAATATTCGTTCCACTTCAACGAAACCGACCGACTCAGTACTAGCCAGCGAGATTTCCTCGCAAGTCAATGGCGGCAGTTCAAGAATTGGTGGAACAACTGGCCGGGCGCGAGGCGATAACAAAACGGGAAGACGAGGACATTCAGCGGAAGGGAACGGAGTAAACAGATTAGCGAAGAGCCGAGTCATGGCTTTTCTTCGTTTCTTCTGTTTCCTCCTGTTCAAGCCCAAAAACTCAAGTCCTCAAGAACGAAATGAAATGTTGCAACTCATCACAAAACTTTTCACATCAGGAGACATCATGAAAACGTCTTTCCTACGATTCACGCTGGCAACCGTTGCAGTTACCGTCATCGCGATGACGGCATTCGCGCAGGACGACACAAAGACGATTCCGCGGCCGGATGGCAAACCGGCCGACATGTCCAAGCCGGTCCAAGTCTTCATCTTGCTCGGCCAGTCCAATATGGTCGGCTTGGGCAAGGTGAAAGGCGGCGAGATCTCTTTGGAGCACGCCGTCAAGGAGAAGAAGAAGTATCAATATCTGGTGGATGACGCGGGCGACTGGACGGTGCGACAGGACGTTCGGTTTGTGCGCTACATGTCCGGCAAGGGGCCGTTGAACAATGAATGGATGACCGTCAGCGGCAACACGCTCGGACCTGAATACGGGATTGGACATCCGCTTGGCAATGCGATCGACGCGCCCGTGATGATCCTCAAGTGCTGCATTGGCAATCGGGCTTTGGGCTGGGATCTTCTGCCGCCGGGAAGCGAGCGTTCCGAGTTCGTCAGCAAGGACAAGGCAGGCGTGGAGAAGAAGCTAGTCTATGCCGGCTACAAGGACAAACCCGAGTTCTGGGAAATGGACCCGGCGAAGGGGCTCAAGACCGAACCCGCTCCGTGGGTCGACAAGAACGGCAAACCGATCGACTGGTATGCCGGCAAGCAATGGGACTCTGACATCGGCGACGCCAAGAAGGCATTGGCTGATCTTGAAAAGCACTATCCAGGAGCGAAGGGTTACGAGGTCGCCGGCTTCTTCTTCTGGCAGGGGGAGCGAGACGCTGGCAACGCTGGTCATGCTGCCCATTACGAAAAGAACCTCGTCGCGTTCATCAAAGCGCTGCGGAAGGAATTCAACGCCCCCAATGGAAAATTCGTCTGCGGCACCCTGGGTGAAGCGGTGAAAGGCAGCAGCGGACCAACGGCCGATGTTCTCAACGCTCATCTCGCCGT
>VGZH01000179.1 GCA_016872645.1 Planctomycetota bacterium
CCGCCTCGAGGGTCGCGCGCATGATCCATACGCTGTTCATTTCCTTCGAATCGGCGGGAATCGCGGTCCAACCGTGCGGCACGCGGTCATAGATGACCAGCAGCTGCGTGTCATCCAGGACGGCCACTTCGGTGTACCCGGTGGTCATTTCGCCGGTCTCCAGGGTCTCGACGGTCTGGATCAGCTCGTTGGGGAGGCAGGCGTTGTGGTGCGCCCGCAGATCGAGTCGTTCCCACGTCAGTCCTGATCCATCGGCGTTGATCCACAAGTTCAATCCGGGCCGGCCGCCGCTGAGCACTACCGAACCGTCTTTTCGAACGGCCAGACTCGGCTGCACCGAGTAGGGACCGTTGATCTTTTGTGGCGGACTCCAGGTCCGGCCCTCGTCGTCGCTGAAGCACTGGCCATAGGGTTTATTGGCCTCGATTCGGAAGACGCACATCAACCGCCCGTCGCGGAGGCGGCAGAGAGCCGCTTCGTTCGGCCCTTCCACGCCTTTGAGCGGGCAGTCGTGGTCAGCCACAACCGAACGGATTTGCCAAGCCAATCCATCCGACGATTCGGCGACCACCAGGCTGTACCGGCCGTTCGTTCCGGACAAATATCCATACAGCGTTGCCAGCCACTTGCCGTCCTTAACCGCTACCGTCTGACCGGTGAAGACGAACGAACTCAGATTCCATTCCGGCTTGACGGCCTTTCCGGTCAACTTCTCTGGCGGTCGGGGCCAGCCGGTCACCTTCACACCCGGCTCCATTAATTTGAGTTCACGGCGTCCGCGGGGGATCCGCTGCACGGCTCGTGAGATTTGATTAGCGCTCTCCTGTTTGGTGTAGTAGGGCAGCAGCAGCGAATCGCCGCTGGGAAGAGTCAGAAAGGAATCGCCTCCTTTGCCGCCCACCAGCGGCGACCACGAGTATCCGCCTTCATCGGACCAGCTTACCTGACATGTTCCGTCCCCCACGTGCAGATCGGCGTAATCACTCATGGCGGCCAGCCAGCCGCTGTTGCTGGTGCGGTACAGCGTCGGGAACCACAGATATCCGTGGCTGCGGGCAATCGGCCGCGGTTCGGACAGTGTGACCCGAAATCCCGCGAGATCGACATTCTTCGCGTCGACCCATTGCGCCTCTCCAGATCGCCGTTGCATATTCGCTGTGTCCTCCGCCACAGCAGTCATTGTGGTGAGGAGCAGGCAAGTCGGCAGGAACAGGAGCACCCGTTTGTTTTTGATTATCATTCTCCGAAATGTTTGAAGGGGCGTTGTCATCGTGATCTGCATTCAGTCAGTCTTTGACAGTTTGACCAGAAATTTCACACAAACCGGCTGGCGAACATCAATGGGAGTCCCCTGCGGCGTCAATCGACCTGTGAGTTCATCGATTTGAAACACCGCGAGTTGATCGCTCTTTTGGTTGGCGACAACCAGAAAGCGTCCGGTCGGGTCGATCGCAAAATGCCTCGGGAACTTGCCTGTTGACGGCGTCTGGCCGAGCGATTCAAGCCGACCCGTTTCCGCATTCACGGCGAACGCCGCCAGGCTGTCGTGACCGCGGTTGGACGCGTACACATATCGGCCCGATGGATGGACCTGGATCTCGGCCGCGTAACTCTCACCCCGGAAATCAGCAGGCAGCGTGGAGATTTCCTGGAGGAACTCGTAGACGCCGGTCTCGGTGTTGAACGAGCCGGCCGAGATTGTGTTGCCCAATTCGTTCACAGAATAGATCCATCGGCTGCTGGGATGCACGGCGAGATGACGTGGTCCGGACCCAGGCGTCAGCGCGGCAAACGGCGGATCGTGCGGCGTCAGTTGTGCCGACCTGGCCTCCAGACGATACAAGAACAATCGATCCAGTCCCAAATCTGCAGCGATGGCAGATCGATTTCCCGGCGCGACGATGATGGAGTGCGCCTGCGGCTTCCCTTCGGAGTTCCGGCTCTCGCCGACATGAGGCACAAGGGTCGAGGCTTTTCCAAATCGGCCATCGGGTTGAAGTTGCAGGCAAGCCACGCTGGCTGTTCCGCAGTGGGCGACGAGCAGGCAGACTCCGTCCGTGTCGATCGATAGATAACAGGGCCCCGTCCCGCCAGAACGCCGACGGTCGATCTCGCGAAGTTCCGCCGTCTGAGGATCCACCGCCAAGGCGACGACGCCTCCAACGGCTTTCTCCGGTGATTCCTGAATCAGCGTCGTGGCGTAAACCACGTTCCCCTGAGGATGGATGGTCAGCGCCGCCGGGGATTTCAGTCCGCCGGTTGGCCGCAAGCGACCCAATGTGCCGTGCGTGGAATCGAAGGTCGCAACAAAAATTCCCTCGCCATCCTGAGAACTGTAGGTCGCAACGTAAAGAACCGCGTCCTTTCGCGCCGAGTCAGCAGCGCTCAGCGGTTCGCAACAGCACACGACTTCCGAGCAAACAACGGAAGTTAGAAGCAAACACAATAACATACTTTTGTTGCAATGCTGCAAGTCTGTTTCCATTCAAGAATATTCGTCACCTCAGAACACCTCTTCACCACGTCACATTCTCTACTCAATCGATGAGCTCAACACATACTGCCCCGTCGTCACGGGATCGCCGCTTCCATCAACCCGATGCGCTGGAAGTGCGGGGGCGAGCCGTCTTCCCCCATGTACCAAAGTCTGATTTGTCCGTTTGTCAGCACAAATTGCGACGGATGGGTGACGTGGTTTCGTCCGCGCCCGGCGGTATCAAAATTCCCAGCGGGAGCCTGTTCCATAATCGGCGTGTCGCCGTGCAACTGCTGAAAATGAAAGCCATCGTTACTCACTGCGGCATAGGTTCTCCACTGGCCTTCTTTATCTGCGCCATACAACATGAAATACCGCTTGCCATCGAAATGAACGCTTGCCCCTAACTGGCCCTGCGCGCCTCCCACAAGGCCCTTGATCGGCTCGCCGTTGTTGTGCCGCGTCCAGTGCAGGCCATCCGGACTGGTGGCCAGCACGAGCGTATGCTGCTGACTGCCATAGGCACCGTACCACATTTTGAATTCGTCGCCGATCTTCAGGATGTGCATCCCGGTGGCTTGAATGCCGTCGATCGATCCCTTCGGGCCAATGTCCAGCACCGGTTTGCCGCCGTTGGCGCGTTCCCAATGCAGGCCGTCGGTACTCGTGGCGAGACACATGCGCTCCACACGGACGGATCCGGGTGCCAAGCCCAAGTCTCTGGCCAGCCGACCATCGATCGCGCCATACCACATCCAGAATTGATTGCCGACCTTCAGGACATACGGATGCGTCAAGCCCTTGGCGTCAGCGCTTCCCGGCGACCCCAGATCAAGCACCGGCTGACCCTCATTGGCAAGGCTCCAATGGACTCCGTCCTTGCTCGTGGCCAGACCAATGCGCTGATAAATTCCGTAGGGAGCCTTGGGATCTTTCGTTAACTCATCGCCGACGAACCACATCCGATAAAGGGCGCCGTCGAAATGCACTGTGGGCAGCCCCACCGTCCCGCTGAACCAACTCCCCGCCGGACCGACATCGAGACACGCTCCCTGAGACGCGCCGCCTGCGACGCGCCGGAAACTCGCCTTTTCCAGCGAGCCGACCGTTAAATCGTCAGCCCGCGCGGATACCGATCCCACTGCCGCCATCACGCATAACAGCAGGCCGCAGTGGAAACGCAGGAAACTCCAGTGGATGGATTGCAAACTTCTCATTTTCGCACCGGCTCCAGTCCCCGGTCGGTCACACGGATGTACTGCGCCCGCAGAGTCTTGAACCAACTGTCCTGATAAACGAAAAGGATTACATCGGGTTCCACTTCCACGAGGCCCCCCATCGCCCAGATCGACGTGTCGATGTACGTTCCTCCGCCGCCGTCATCCCAGGTCTTGCCTTCATCGCGGGTGTGATGCAGCGTGAGACCGGGAAACCGCGTCGGAAAGACCACCACGCCGGACTTCGTGCGGACTGGCGCGGACGGTGCCCAGCCCGGAAACGGACCGCGGACGCACGGACTCCACGTTTTCCCCTGATCGGCAGACCAGGTTTCCCACATCCAAGGGGAATAGATTGGACGGATCAGGCACATGATCTTGCCATCTTTGGTCTCGAAACCGACCGGTTCCGTGAGATCGAGATTTCCCATCCCGGCGTGCTCGCCATCCAGGCTCGCCGGCTGCGACCACGATTTGCCGGCGTCGGTGCTGCGTATGGCAAACGCCTGGCAATGCACGGCTCCCCACTTGGTGACTGGCTCCGTCGATGTCGAATGGAGACCGTAACAAAACCGAAGCAGCGTTCCGTCGCGCAATTGCTGTTGATAGCCCGTCACGATCTGCTTCGGATCGGTGGGCCAGGGTTTTTCCGGTTTGATGGCCAATGGCTCCGACCAACTGCGGCCGTTGTCCTTCGATTCCGACCAG
>VGZH01000180.1 GCA_016872645.1 Planctomycetota bacterium
AGGTTTTCATCAATCCCGCCGACTCCGGAATGTCGGCAACCTCGGTTGGCGCTTGTTCGGACCCAAGGTTTATGACAACCGGCTTGGAGTTACGTCGTTTTGATGCCGAACTCGCGAATATGAGACATGGCCTGATTGAGCGTCTAATAAATTTTCGCCGCCGGAATCTTCGCCGCCTTGATCCGCTCCTTGAGGACTAGCAACCCTGAACAATCTCCGCTGAAACATCGCCGTGGTGCATGAGGGCCTCCGGCAATAGTAGGGTCGGCTCCTGCCGACCGATGCGTCCTCGATCTTTCAAAGGTCGGCGGGAGCCGACCCTACTCGGCTGATCCGTTTGCCTCTGCGGAGTCGGCGGGATTGGCGGCAACGCCGGTTTTCATCAATCCCGCCGACTCCCGAGAGGCGGCGACCGAGGTTTTCATCAATCCCGCCGACTCCAGCATGTCGGCAACCTCGGTTGGCGCTTGTTCGGACCCAAGGTTTATGACAACCGGCTTGGAGTTACGTCATTCTGACGCCTTCGCCATGTTGAGCACTTACGTCGTTGATCCGGCGCGCCAAGCGGGTTGACGTCATTGCCGGTGATGAGTCAGATCTCGATCCAAACTGAGCACGACGCGCGAACGATTCGTCATCCCATCGACTTGCGGTTCGATGTTTTGAGGGCGAACGAACTGGTTAACCCGCACGGACAAGCGGCGCGAATCACCAAAGACGTTCATTTTGGGAACCGACACCGCAGGCCGAAAACCCGCCGCTTGTCCGTGTCGGGTTGAACCGTTTGTTCTGTCGCGCTTTCGCACGACGCGATCGTAGCATCAAGGCCCACAACGGCGCAGTTGAAAACTTGACTCAGTGGTCATTTAGCCAAGAACGGCCCAACGAAAAGGAAAACAACCCCGAATATTATTGCACATACGCCGCAGATCACACGAATCCATCCAATCAGTACGGCCTTCGATCCTTCGTAGGTGTTGCTTTGTCCAAACACCTTGTTTACGAGGCGTCGCTTGCCGCTTTCCTCTGCGGTTTTGGTCTTGATGTTTTGCAATCCAATAAAAATGAACAGTGCACCAACGAGTGAGGCAACGGCGCAAACACCCAATCGCGACCAGATTGTGTCGGTCACGGCGAGAAGTAGCAAAGTTTCTGACATGGTGGTCTCCTGCGCGACAGAACAGTGAAGTGACCCGCGCGCGGCCTTTGTCGGAGGCTGCGATTGGCGAGATCGTTCAAACGCGAAACCAAACTATCGCTGAGCCCTGAATTTGCAACGCATTTTCGAGCTTCTTCAGAATGGCTTCCTCAGTGATAGGCCGCGCGCGGGCTATCACCAACATCCTTGCGCGCGGGCTAACTCGGCCAATTCGCTGGTCGCGGATTGAGAGACTTCGGAAATCCGAGCGTTGGTTGCTCGTCCTGGTACGGTCACGTTGCGACGTGCGTGATGTGGTTGCTTTCCGGGCCTTCGCCTTGGGAGTTTTTGCCGACGAGCCAGAACTCGTAGGTGACTCCGGAGGTCAGCGGGCCGAGTTGGACGACCGAGACGGTGGCGGTCGCGGAGGTGCCGGCCAGTTCGGCGGTGCCGCCGGCCGGGCGGCGGTAGGCTCGCAAGGTCGTGGCGTGGTCGGGGAGCGCGGGAGCGGTCAGCGTCAAGGCGGTGGCGTTCAACGTCACCGGGCCGGGAGCGAGCGGGAGTGGCTGCGGCTCGGCGTCGCCGGAGGCTCGGCGGGGTTGGCGGCCGATCTTCACCAGTTCGGCGGTCTGGTCCAGATCATCGCTGGCGTTGCAGTAGAAGAACCGCACGCGGGCGTTGATCATTTGCAGCAACTCCAGCGCGGCGTCGCGAGCGTCGGTCGCCGCCTGCGCCGTGCCCCCCGTCGCCAGTGGCTGATTCGTGTTCACGATCCCAAGCTGCGTGGTGATCAACGCCAACAACGCGGCCGGATACCGATGCGCCGGATCGGCAATCCCCGGCGTCGCGGTGATCGCTTGATTCGCCAACGACTCAATCCGCGCGTCGTTGAAGTCGCCGACCAGACCGCTCTCCCAACCATAGGCCGTGAACACGCCCAACCGATCCGCGTCGCTGATGGCGAAACTTCCCAACCCTTGGATGAAATGGAACCCGTCCCTCAGCAGCGTGCGAAGCTGATCGAGCGCTGCTCGCACATTGGCCGACGCGGTCGCTCGGCCCGCTTCCGTCGTCAGCGTGGCGGCATCCTTGGTCTTCAAGTCCGCCAGACGCGTGTCGAGCAACGTCCGCGTCGCCGCAATCAACTTGAACGGGTCCGTAGCGACGCGCGCGTCGTCCACCACCTGCGTGAGTTCCGCCAATTCAATCTGTTCCAACGAAGTCTGGTTTGGCATGAGAGGCTCCTGAGAGAGAAGGAGAAGAAGTGTGGCAGCACGTTAAACGCGAGGCTGGCCAATTGCCAAGCATTCGGGCGGTCGCATTCGTCTCCTCTCGCACCGACTTCCACGATTACGCGAACAACTTCTTGCAGACGATGCCTTCATTCAGCGTCGCACGTTCGGGGCGGCCCTTATGGCGATAGACCAACTCCATGTGATCGACACCGAGTGAACTCAAGACCGTCGCGTGCAGGTCGTGGACGTGCAGGCGATCTTCGACGGCGTGCAGACCGATCTCGTCGGTGGTGCCGATCGTTTGACCGCCCTTGACTCCGCCGCCGGCGAACCACATGGTGAAGCCGTAGGGGTTGTGGTCGCGGCCGTCACCTTGTTCGCTCATCGGAGTGCGGCCGAATTCGCCCCCCCAGATCACCAGCGTTTCGTCGAGCAGTCCGCGACGCTTCAGATCGCGCAGCAGGCCAGAGACCGGTTGATCGGTCGCGCGGCACAGCTTCGAGTGATTCGCTTCGATCCCTTTGTGAGCGTCCCACTTGCTGCCGCTGCCGGAATACAATTGCACGAAGCGGACACCTCGCTCGACCAGCCGCCGAGACAGCAGGCACATGCGGCCGAACGTTTCCGTCTCTTTCTGGTCGATGCCGTACAGCGCTTGCGTGTCGGCAGTCTCTTGCGACAGTTCGACCGCTTCCGGAGCCGACGCCTGCATCCGAAACGCCAGCTCATACGCCTGAATGCGAGCATCCAGTTCGGTCTGCTGCGGCCGAGTCGCCGCGTGTTGCCGGTTGAGTTGCGTCAGGAAATCGAGCTTGCCGCGCTGCTGCTCCGAGTTCACCCCTTCGGGGTTATCGAGATTCGGGATCGGCGTCTTGCCGCTTTGCAGCCGCACTCCCTGATAGACCGCCGGCATGAAGCCCGATCCCCAATTGCGCGGCCCGTTGACGACCTCGTCCTTGCCATCTTGCAGCACGACGAACGCCGGCATGTTCTGGTTCTCGGTGCCGAGGCCGTAGCTGACCCACGCACCCAACGACGGCCGTCCGGCGATCGTCACGCCGGTGTTCATCTGGCAGACGCCCCCCGAATGATTGATGCCGTTCGTCCAACACGACCGCACCACCGCAATGTCGTCCATGCACTCGGCCGTGTGAGGCAACCAATCGCTGACCCACAACCCGCTCTCGCCGTGCCTCGCCCATTTCCGTTTCGACGGAAACAGCGGAGCATCCACCTCCCCCATCGACAAAATCACCGGCTTGAAACTCGGCGGCAGCTTTTGCCCCGCCAATTCATTGAGCTTCGGCTTCGGATCAAACGTGTCGATATGGCTCGGCCCCCCTTCCATGAACAGAAAGATGACCGACTTCGCCCGACCAAACCGATGCGGCACCTTCACGCGGTGAGACGACACAGGGGAGTTTTCGAATTCGGCTGATCTCAACGAAGACTGCAACAGCCACGACAGCGGGAGAGCGCCGAAGCCAGCACCGGCACGGAGTATTGTCTCACGGCGAGTCAGTCTGTCATGGGGCATCATCATGGCGTGAGCTTATCAAAGAGAATTGGCGTGGTCAGCCATCCTTCATCACCTTCATTTTCTTATATTCAGAAATCAGTGCAGAACAGAAGCCAACAAAGGAACGAAGCCTCGGAATTCGTTTGAGGCGTCGTCTCCAGGCGTGTAACTCTTCGCCCCAAACAACTGGCCGCTGGATGTCACGCGAATTCTCGCACTTGGCCCGGTCTGGGGGAGCACCAGCGATGGCAATTCGGTGGGTGTTTCATCGTTGACGTGCTCGTCGATCTTTGCGGGCTGTTAAGCTCGCGAGCCTGGCTCGGTATGCC
>VGZH01000181.1 GCA_016872645.1 Planctomycetota bacterium
GTTGCCCAAGGCACAGCCGAAAGTCGAGTTGCCCAAGGCACAGCCGAAAGTCGAGTTGCCCAAGACACAGCCAAAAGTCGAGTTGCCCAAGACACAGCCAAAAGTCGAGTTGCCCAAGACACAGCCAAAAGTCGAGTTGCCCAAGACACAGCCAAAAGTCGAGTTGCCCAAGTCTCCTAAAAACGAGCCTCCAAGGCGTTCCGATCCTCCCAAAAGGAGTGATGAAGACAAAAAGCCGAAACGTGGTGGCAAGTAGATCGAACTTCGGAGGAGGGTTCATCGAAAGTTGACTCCCGTCCGACGGGCCACCTGTTGGACCGTTGTCTTGAGGGTTTGGACTTCTCGATCCACTTGAGTTTTCGAGAGAACGGTTTCACCCGCGTGCCGACTTCGATGAGTTCGCCGGCGGGTGCGCTGCTGTTTTCCGTCGCAGGGATTCGCGATGTTCCTCGGTTGCTGCGCTTCCGCGCGTGACTTGCCGCGGCCACTTCGCGACACTCCAAACCTGCGGATACTTTCTCATTGACTTTCGACAAACAACGACTCATGACCGAACTCGCCAAGCAGTACGAACCGAAGGAAGCGCAATCCAAATGGTTTTCGTTTTGGGAGGAGCGTGGGTATTTCGACGCGAACTCGCCGAGCCAGCAGGCGGATCCGGCGCATTCGAAGAAGCCGCATACCATCATGATTCCGCTCCCGAATGTGACCGGGGCGCTGCACATGGGGCATGCGCTCAACGGAACGTTGCAGGACTTGTTGACTCGCTGGCGGCGGATGCAGGGGTATGAGGCACTGTGGATGCCGGGGACCGATCATGCTGGGATTGCGACTCAGGCGGTCGTCGAGCGGCGGATGCTTGAAGAGGAGAAGCTGACGCGACATGAAGTTGGACGCGAGGCGCTCGTCGAGCGGATTTGGAAGTGGAAGGACAAGTACGAAGAGCGGATCATCGGCCAACAAAAGATGCTCGGCGCGAGCTGCGATTGGCGGCGAGTACGGTTCACGCTCGATGACGTTTGCTCGCGAGCGGTCCGGCGGACGTTCTTCAAGTTCTTCAAAGACGGCTTGATCTATCGAGGCAAGCGGCTGGTCAACTGGGACACATACCTGCAAACCGCCGTGGCCGATGACGAGGTGACTCACGAAGACGTCGATGGGCACTTTTGGACGTTCAATTACCCGGTGGTCGTCGGAGAGGGTGAGAAGTGGCAGCCCACCGGTGAGCGGATTTCCTTCAGCACCACCCGGCCCGAGACGATGCTGGGTGACACCGCCGTCTGCGTTCACCCCACCGACGAACGCTACACGCATCTGATCGGCAAGCACGTTCGCATTCCGGTCAACGGCCGAGTCATCCCGATCATCGCGGATGCTCTGCTCGCGGACAAAACGCTCGGCACCGGGTGCGTGAAGGTCACGCCGGCTCATGATCCGAACGACTATGCGTGCTATCAGCGGAATAAGCAGATTGGGGTCATCAACATTCTCAAACCGGACGGCACGCTGAACGACAACGGCGGCAAGTACCAAGGGCTGACGATGTTGGAGGCTCGCAAGCGGGTCGTCGCGGAGATGGAATCGCTCGGCCACTTCGAGAAGGTCGAGGACCGCACGATTCCGCTGATGCACAGCGACCGCTCGAAGACGCCGATCGAGCCGTATTTGTCCGACCAATGGTTCGTGAAGATGGACACGCTCGCCGAGGCCGCCATGCAAGCGGTGCGCGACGGCCGCGTGAAATTCTTCCCGCCGCGCTATACGACCAGCTACATGGACTGGCTCGGCGAGAAGCGCGACTGGTGCATCAGCCGCCAGTTGTGGTGGGGACATCGAATTCCGGTTTGGTCGAAAGACGAACCAACGCCGCCTGGATTTGATTCGATGGTCGCATCGCCGTTGCCCTCAGTTCTGCGAAGCTTGCCGAAAGAGCAATGGCAGAATGTGGCGTGTGTGGGCTGGGGTGAATCAGCTCGGAGCGAAGGTCAGACACGCTATCTGGTCTGCATCGATGCAGGTCACGATCAGCTTGAGAAGTTGCTTGAGAAAGATGGTTTCACGCAAGACGAAGATGTTCTCGACACATGGTTCAGCTCCGCGCTCTGGCCTCACGCCACGCTCGGCTGGCCGGACCTTGAACGTAATCCACCGATGTCGGGCCGAGGACAAAACACAACGGACCACGGACAACGGACCAACGAAGTCCTCTCCTACTTTTACCCCGGCAACGTGCTGGTGACGTCGCGAGACATCATCACGCTGTGGGTGGCTCGGATGGTGTTGACCGGGTTGTACAACATGGGGGATGTGCCGTTCCGGCATGTCTGCATTCATCCGAAGATTCTCGACGGCTTCGGGCAGACGATGTCCAAGTCGAAGGGGAACGGCGTCGATCCGATGGACTTGATCGACAAGTACGGCACCGACGCCGTCCGCTTCACCATCGCCAGCTTCGCCGGCGAAACCCAGGACGTGCGGCTCCCCGTCGGCTACGAATGCCCCCACTGCGGACACGTCATCCCGCAAACGCTGGAGCACCAGAAAGCGGTCCCCGGCGGCGGAGCGAAACCACGTGTCAAATGCGCGAAGTGCAAACAGTCGGCGCAATACAGCAGCCCCTGGTTTGAACCTGATGCGGGCGAACCGGTTGCTCGCGTCGTCAGCGAACGCTTCGAATACGGACGCAACTTCTGCAACAAACTCTGGAACGCCTCCCGCTTCGCAATGCTGAATCTGGAAGGTTTTGTCGCTGGCGCCGTGGCTGATTCCGATCTCAAGCTCGAAGACCGCTGGATCCTCAGCCGCCTGAGTTACGTTTGCGGCGAAGTCACCTCGATGCTCGGCCGCTACCGCTTCGACGAAGCCACTCGCATTCTCCGCGACTTCGTCTGGAACGAGTTCTGCGACTGGTACCTCGAAATGATCAAGCCGCGCCTGCGAGATGAGGTGCTGAAGCCCACGGCCCAGCGTGTACTGGTCTCCGTGTTGGACACGATTTTGCGATTGTTGTCGCCGTTCATCCCGTTCATCACCGAAGAACTGTGGCAACGGCTGAATGAAATCGCCCCGGTGCGTGGATTGACTCCTGCAAATCCGTCTTCCACTCCTCCCCACCCCCTAACCCCTGGCTCCGCTTCCTGCAGCGTCATGATCGCCCCGTGGCCGGACGTTCCGACGTCATGGCAAAACAAAGACCTCGAACGCCGCTTCGAGCGTCTGCAAGAAACGATCGTCGCCGTACGCAACGTGCGCGCCCTCTACAGCATCGCGCCGAGCACTCCGCTGAAGCTTCACATGCGTTGCTCCGCCGGCATCGCCGCCGAGATGCACGACGTCGCCGCGCAGTTCGAGAATCTCTCGAAGGCATTACTCGCCGCCGCCGGAGCTGAAGTCGAAGCCCCCATCTGTTCCGCCAGCTTCAACCTCAGCGACGCCGACGGCTTCATTCCACTGGAAGGCCTGATTGACCGCGATGCCGAAATCGCCCGCCAACGCAAAGAACGCGACCGGCTCATCAAAGCGATCGACTCCAACGAAAAGAAACTCGCCAACGAAGGCTTCGTCGCCAAAGCCCCTGCAGATGTCCTCCAACAAACCCGCGACTCGCTCGACAACTACAAGAAACAACTCGCCAGCGTAGAGCAGATCATCGCGGCGTTGGAGTAATTCCTTGAAGTGCTGCGGCTCGATGCAGCCTTCCATTGATCGCGGCCAAAGTGGCATGGACGGCAGTTTATTATTTTCGTGCCAGACGACGTTCATGTCGCGATGCCGACCAGATCGCAGAGTCGCGTTGCGCAATTGAATGGAGTGCTGTGTCGAGCCACAGCACTCCAAGGTCTACATCACGCCCGCAATCGGTTCTCCGGCGTGGCCGAAATAAACCGGGCGGTTAGCGGACGTGTAGAGCGGCTGGTCGCGGTTGATGCCGAGCTTCTCGTAGATCGTGGAGGCATAGTCTTCCGGCGTGTGTGGCGAGTCGATGACGTAGCCGCCATCGGGATCGGATTTGCCGATGATTCGGCCGCCGGGAGTGCCGGCTCCGGCGAAGACGATCGAATAGGCGTGCTCCCAATGATCGCGGCCTTGGAAGGCGTTGAGTCGCGGCGTGCGGC
>VGZH01000182.1 GCA_016872645.1 Planctomycetota bacterium
AGAAAACGCCATGTGGATGCGGCTTCTGCCGATCCTGTGGATCGTCGAGCGGGACACTTCTTAGAGACACAACGGGCTGCGGCAAACAGCGTACGTCCACAAGGGTGACGTGGCCGCCAAGATGGTGACAAATCGCGATTTTTGCACCCACTGCCGACGAGACGAACGGATGTTGAAGGCAGATCGTTACTGACAGCGAAATCAAGTCCTTAGCAACGGAGTCGCACTGACGGAATGGCCTGTTTCGTTGAATGGTCACTGCTCGCGCATTTGACGCAATGGAGATGCCATTCATAGGTACGGATTTCATGGCTCATGTTGGCGAGAAATTCGCCGTTCGCTTGATTGGTCGCCTGAGCGGCACCGACCGCTTTTAATTTGGCATCGGTCTTGCGCCGCTGAAAAATTTCGGCGTCGTAGCGCTGATTGGCATTGATCAAGTCCTCGAAAGCCAAGAGCAAGATGTCGAGGAGTTGGTCGCGTCCGGCAACGATCCGGAAGTCGCAATCAAGAAACGACAACACCTTCTCAAAGGTTTTGCATGAGGCACCGCGATCCAAGGCGGCATTGACACAGCGGATGATTTCGTTGGGTTCGCACGCCTTGCTAAGAAATCTATCGGCCCCCGCCGACATGCCCTTCAGCACGTTGATCGGAACTGCCTGGTCAGCCAGAACGATCACTGGCAGATCGCGCAGTGATGAATCCACCTGGATTGTTCAGCACAGATCGAGACCACTTTGACCCGTTAGCAAGAAGTCGCTGACCAACAGGTCGAAGCGGCTTTGGCGCAAGAACTCGATGCCGTCCGATTCTGGCGAAAGTCAGTCGGAATCAGGAGGACGCCGCTCCCAACAAGCCAAAACCAAGACATCCAAGGTCACAATAGCGATAACACTTTTCTTTGAAACTCACCAAATTCACATAGGCTATCGAGGTCATTAAGACCTCTTCGATTGGCACGGTTTTGACACACTCAACTGTGCCAATCAGATTCGCCAATGCAAAAGGCTCTCTCGCAATATGTCACGAGAGAGCCGGGCGAGAATGCGGAGAGGGGGGGATTCGAACCCCCGGTCCCCTTTCGGAGACACAGCATTTCCAGTGCTGCACAATCGGCCGCTCTGTCACCTCTCCGAAAAACATCCGTCAGTGATGCGCGATTGCCGCCGTGGGCAAACGCGGAACTGGCGGGAATTGGCTCAACTGTCAGCGGGTGCGGGAAGATCCTAGCTGGCGGAGGCGGTTTCGGCCGACTTCGCTTCTTTGCGCTGCGTGACTTCCGCGTTGTTGGCTTCCACTTTTGTGACGGCAATCAGCCGGCGACGGAGTTGACGACAGCGAGCACTGAGGTTTCGCCACTTGGGATTCAGTTCCCGGCGATCGGCGGCGATGCCATCCTGCTCAAGCTGTTTCTCGCAAGCCGACAACTCGGTGCTCGCACGATTGAGCTGCCATTCCAAATTCTCTCGTTTCATTCCCATTTGGTATCAATTGCCTCAAACAGAATCAGAGTTCGCGGTTCAGCCAAAAAACGAGGCGGGATTGTGGCACGAATCGTGCCTTCGTTCAACGCCGTAAGTGCTCAATGTATTTGAAATATCACCTCGACTTCGACCGCGATGTTGCTCGGAAGCGAGCCCATTCCCACCGCGCTGCGAGCGGCTCGGCCATTCTCGCCCCAGATTTCGACCATCAGATCGCTGAAACCGTTGATGACCTTGGGGTGATTCTTGAAATCGGGTGTGCTGTTGACCATTCCCAGGACTTTGACCACGCGAACGACTCGATCCAAGCTGCCGAGCTGCTTCCTGACGGTCGCAAGGATTGCCAACCCGACTTGCCGGGCCGCGGCGATCCCTTGCTCTTCGCTCAGATCGTCGCCGACTCGGCCGCAGATCAACGTGTCATCGGACTTGAGTGGCCCGTGACCAGAGACGTAGCACAGGTCGCCGATGACTACGACCGGGGAATACGTGCCGGCAGGCTTCGGGGCCTTGGGAAGTTCCAATTTTAATTCAGCGATGCGGGCTTCGGCGCTCATGAGGCAATCTCCAAGGCTTGCGAAACGGACACCTTTGTTTGTCACGCGGAGTCGATTCAAATCCATCGTTCAGAGTCGGGCAAGTGTGCCCAGGCTCGGTGCAGAAGCACGATAACGGTTGGCCGACGATTTCCCAACCACGACTGCCGGTTTGCAACCTTCGCTCGCCGTTCTACAATGCAACCCGCCTCGCGAATCTGCCGCTTTCATTCAAGGAGACATCATGGGTGATAAGCCAATCGATTTTTGGCAAATGGGATTGATGGGCCTGATCGTTTTCGGGATGGTGGTCGGCGCGGCGTTTCTAGTGATGTTTCTGATGTTCTTTAACTTGTGGCTGCGAGCCTTCGTGACTCGAGCCGGCATCGGCATCGTGCGGCTGATAACGATGAAACTGCGGAAGGTGAATCCGCAGGTGATCGTGGACACCAAAGTGATGGCGGTGCAGGCCGGGCTGACGGATGTAGTGACATCGGGACTGGAAGCCCACTTCTTGGCAGGTGGCAACGTGCGACGAGTTGTGCAGGCGATGATCGCCGCGCATCGCGCAAAGATTGCCTTGAATTGGGACACAGCGGCGGCCATCGATTTGGCGGGACGCAACGTGCTTGACGCGGTCCAGACTAGCGTCAACCCGAAAGTCATCGACTGCCCCGACGCGAAACGGACGGGGCGTCAGACGCTCGACGGCGTTGCCAAAAATGGCATTCAACTCAAAGTGCGTGCTCGCGTAACTGTGCGCACGAATTTGGATCAGCTCATTGGCGGAGCGACCGAGGAAACCGTCATCGCACGAGTGGGCGAAGGGATCGTCTCGGCGATTGGCTCGTCGGAAACGCATCTGGATGTGTTGGAGAACCCGACGCTGATCGCGCATGCCGTGTTGGCGAAAGGACTCGATGCTCAAACAGCATTTGAAATCGTTTCGATCGACATTGCCGACATCGACGTGGGCGAGAACGTGGGTGCTCGCCTGCAGGCGGATCAAGCTGAGGCCGATATGCGAGTTGCGCGAGCGAAGGCCGAGGAGCGGCGAGCAAAAGCAGTCGCCACCGAGCAGCAGATGAAATCGCTCACTGCTGAGAATCGTGCGAAGGTTGTGCTTGCCGAAGCGGAAGTTCCGAAGTCCATCTCGTCCGCGTTTCTGACGGGCAATCTCAGGAACAAGACGCCGGTATGAAAATCTGAGGATGGGCACTCATGCCCTTCCGCTTGGCCGGCGATGAACGTTCAACGTCGGACGGATCAGAGTGTCCGTCCTACAAAGGGCCGCAATGTGAGCACTCTGGTCCGAGCCAACGCCTGGCTGGAAGACGTTTCCGACCGCCTGAATCCGATCCTTGTCAAGGAGACTCGGCAGGCACTCAAGAGTCGGCAGTTCATCGTCACGTTTCTGTTGATGCTGATTTCGGCGTGGCTGATCTCGGTGTTCGGCACACTAGCGGCGGGAGATTCGTTGGAATTTGGCTCGGCGGGGCGTGGGTTGTTCACGTCGTACTTCGTGGTGTTGGCGATCGCGATTTTTGTGGTCGTGCCGTACTCGGCCTATCGTGGACTCTTGAATGAGCGTGACCAAACGACTCTGGAATTGCTCAACATCACCTCGCTATCTCCTCGGCAAATGATCTGGGGCAAACTGTGGAGCGCGATGGCGCAAGTCTTCATTTTCTACTCGGCGATCGCGCCATTCATCGCATTTACGTCGATGCTGCAAGGATTCGATGTCGCGCTGGTCGCATTCGCACTGGCGATTTCAATCCTAGTGACGCTTTGTCTGACGATGTTCACGCTGATGCTGGCTGCAATCCCGCAAAACAAGCACTTGCAGGGGCTGATGACGGCAGCGGTTTTTTCTGTCCTGCTGTTTGTGATTTCGATGATTTTCAGCGCGGTCCCGGTGATGCTGATGGAGACGATCTCGTTCGACGAGAAAGAGTTTTGGATCGTCGTCGGATCGATCGTCATCGCAGGACTGTCGTTCTTTTTC
>VGZH01000183.1 GCA_016872645.1 Planctomycetota bacterium
TGGTTCTTGTCTTTCGACTTCTCGTTCGCCTGGGCCGTCGCTTCGAGGTCGAGCACCTCTTCGCCACGACGAAAAATGGCGTAATGGTCGAGGTCCTCGAACGGGAGCCCGAGTTCGTCCATCTTGTTGTGACACTTCCAGCACTCGGCGGCGCGGGTGACCATCTGCCGCTGGCGCAACGTGTGGTGCGGATCGTCGGGGACCATTGCCGCCGCGTTGATCGGCAGATCGGGAACACGGCCGCCCAGCAGATGCTCGCGGACCCAGCGGCCGCGGCGGACGATGTCGTTGTGGAAATTCGTCGACCACGCCACGTTCCAACTCGGTTGCATCAGGATGCCGATACGCTCGCTGTCGTCGGCCGCGCCGGTCGTCTTCGACCTTTTGGCGGAACGGCGTTGCGACTGCGTTCCGAGGTGGTCCAAGGCATACGGACCGAAAGAGCGAAACATCGCCTCGCCGCTGCGAAGGCCGTTTGGGCCCGGGCCGAACAGTTCGTGCGTAGCGAACGATTCGGGCGTCGTCAGCAGTTCTTTCAGCACGTCCTGGTCACGCGACAAGATGCGAAGCACCAGTACGTCCGTATCATCGACGAGGCCGCGCGGGTTGTAGTAGTGGCCGCGCCGCTGCAAGTAATCGGGAAGCGGATCCTTGAAAACTTCCGGCGCGCGGTGGTAATCGAAGAATTCGCGGAAGAATTCACGCACCAGCGGCTTTTCGATCTTCGGATCGTCCAGGATGCGACGCACGCTCGCGGCGACTTCTTCGCGAGTCGTCAGCTTGCCTTCGGCGGCGGCGGCGAGCAGGCCGGGATCGCGCTTCGTCGAGAGCGCGAGGCTGATGGCGAATGCCGTCTCGCGCGGCGAAAGCGAACGGACGCCCGGACGGATTTCCGGACCCAGTCCAACTTCGAATCGCAGGATCGCCTCGGGCGTCATCAACGGGGCCATCAGCACGGTTTTGCCGGCGATCGAGTAATCGCCGTCGGCGGCGATGGCGTCGTAGAGCGCAACCACGCTCGCCAATTCCTGCTCGATCGGCTGGCGGGCTAGGGCGGTTTGATATTGCCCGCGAATCACCTTTTCCACTTCCTCCCGCGTCGCCTTGACCTGCGGGTGCATCAGCGCCGCGAGAGCGTTGTGCCCGTGACGCACGCGCATGCCCGACTTGAGCGCCTCCTGCTCGGCGGCGGTGGCGGTTTTCAGTCGATCAGCGTTCGGCCAGAGGTTTTCCTTGGCAAAGGCCGGATCGTTCATGTTCACCAGCGAATGCACTCGCGTCTGAGCGGCCACGATCAAATCGGCGTTCGTCAGCAGCAGGCCGGTCGCTCCCTCGTCGGGCGAATAGAGCGTGGCGAAATCCCTGATGCCCGTGTCTTGAATCACACCGAAAGGCTGTTGCAGACCGTTGGCCGAAGAGTTGAACTCGCCGGTCCACCTGGTGTAGGCCGACGGCGAGAGCCGCCAGAGCCGCGGCGGCGGCGGGACGCTCGGCCCGCGCGGACCGCCGAAGAGAATCGCGTTCGGCATCCGGTTGCCGTCGATCGGTTTTTCCTTAGCGGCGTAGTACGTGGGGGGCGCGGAGAGCGGCGAGTCGAGCCTCGCTTGAATCCAGGCCACGACCTGGGCGACGTCTTCCGCTTTCGGTTGCGGTTCGGACGGCGGCGGCATGTCGCCCGCGCGGAGCCGCTCGAAGATCGACGCGAACGCGACTCGCACGGCGACATCGTCTTTCGCCAGCCGGTCGAGCGTGAAGTCCCCTTCCTTCTCGCCGCCGTCGTGGCAGTCGGCACAATGTTTCTGCAAGAACGAGCGGACCGTCCCCTCTTGGACTGCGGCAGCCTGCTGCCGCTTTGGGTCAGGCAGCCTGCTGCCAACCAAGATGTTCGAATGCCCCAACAACGCGGCCAGCGGTCCATCCGCCGCCGCCTTCAATCCCGTCACCGACACGGCCCCCTTTCGCTGCGCCAGCGCCTTCGCCGAGGCAGCGTCAAGCGTTTGCACTCCGTCCAAAATCAACCAATCCCCCTTGTAGCCAGCCAGCGCTTGGGCCGCGCCGGGCGAGAGCGTCTTCAGCCCGCCGAGCGACAGTCGATCCTCATGCTGAGCCAGCGCCGCAGCCGCCTGGTCCGACAAGCTCGTCAGCCCATTCAGCGACAGCGTGCCGCCACGATGTTTCGCCAGCGCCGCCGCCACGTCGTCCGTCAGCGTCGTCAGCCCGTCGAGCGACAGGTTGCCCTGGCGCTGAGCGATCGCCACAGCCGCTGCGGCCGAAATCGTCTTCACCGCCGGAAGTTTTCCATCCCAATTCCGCGCTGCGGCGAGTGCCGCGGCGGCCTTCTCCGAGAGCATCGACAACGCCGGAGTTTCGCCACTCCACTTGGGCCACGCCGCCAGGATCGCGGCGCCGTCGTCGGAGAGCGTCGTCAGTCCCTTGAGATAAACGACCGGCCGGCTGTTCCCGCCTGCCTTGTGCTCGGCGAGTGCCTTGAGCGTTTCATCCGAGACCGTTGTGAGGCCGTTGAGGTACAGATCGCCATAACGCTGGCAGATTTCCTTCGCAGCGAGTGGCGTGAGCGAAGTCAGGCCACTGAGACGCAGGCTGTTGTTGCTGTTCTTACCGCCGACTACCACGGCGATGTCATCGGGCAACGTGGTGAGGCCGTCGAGCACCAGCGTTCGATTAGAACCGGCAATCGCCTTCGCCGACTCGACGGTGAGCGAAGTGAGCCGCGGAAGGTTTCCGCCCAACTTTCCCCCGATCGCTTTGGCCGCGTTGTCCGAGAGCGTGGTCAGACCCGGCAGCGACAACCCATGCTCGCGTTTTGCCAGTGCCTGGGCCACGTCGACCGGAATGGTCTTGAACGCGGGCAGATCGCCGCGCCAGCTGTGAGGATGGGCTGCCGCCAGCGCCGCCGCGCCCTCGGGAGTCAACGAGGTCAGTCCATCCAGGAACACGGCATGATACGGGCCGCCTCCCTTGCGAGCCGCGAATGCTTTGGCCGCTTCGCTGGACAGCGTGGTCAGACCCTTGAGCATCAACCGTCCGCCGGTCTGTTTGGCCAGGGCCCGCGCCGATTCATCGGAGAGCGTCGTCAGTCCGTTGAGAGCCAACTCGCTTCGAATCCCGGCCAGCGACGCGGCCGCTGCGTCGGAAATCTTGGCGAGACCATTGAGATGCAAGTCGCCCTTGCGCTGCCCGAGCGACGCGGCGGCTGCGTCGGAAATCTCCGTCAGCCCGTTGAGCGACAGCCAGCCTTCGTGCTTGGCCAGTTCCTTAGCCACGTCGGGCGAGAGCGACTTCAGCCCATCCAGCCCCAGCCGTCCCGATTTGTCTTGAGCCAGCTTTTGAGCCTGCTCGACGGTGAGCTGCTGGAGCTGGTTGGTGTCCTCGCCGCGGAGCGTCTCGACGCACATCACAGCCAGACAGAAAACACAGGCCAAGTTGAGCGGCAGGTATCGCATAGTTCGGTCGCTTTCTGTTTCGAGACTCTCGTTGGGCGACCGAGCGGGATCTCATTTCCGCCGCAGCGGTCTCACGTGGTCAACGAATAAATCAACACTTGGCCTGCCCGGTCGGCGGCGGCGAGGAGGCGGCCGTCGGGCGAAATCGAAATGGCCCCGATCCAGACGCCTCGATCCGCGAACTTGCCGAACTCACGCACCAGTTTGCCATCTTCGAGATTCCAAATCTTGATTTGCTGGTCCCGACCACACGAGAACAGGTGCTTGCCGTCGGGATGGAAGGCAACATCGTTCGTGCCCACGGGATGACCGGCCAGTTCGCGGATTTTTTTGCCGGTCGCCGGGTCGAGCAGGAGGATCTTGCCTTGGTTTTTCTCGGTCTGAAGCTTGCCGTGAGCCGACGCGAGCCATTTTCCGTCGCGCGAATAGACGACGGCCGACATCG
>VGZH01000184.1 GCA_016872645.1 Planctomycetota bacterium
TTTACAACCTGGCGGCTGACCGCACCGAAATGCATGACATGGCGGCCCAACATCCCGGGATCGTCGCCCGGATGGCGGCGCAATGGACGGACATGGCGAAGAACGAACTGCGCGCGCCCGCACGGGAATACGCACCCGTGACCCCGCAGGCCAATATGCCACGCCGCCATAGGGAGTGGTCGGTTTATTCCAACCCCGACGCCAGCAGCGAGCGTCACGACACGGCCAAGAAGAAGACTCAGGAGATGCGAAAGAAAGGCGCTGACAAGGCGCAGGACGGAACTGAACCGTCGGAACCCGCGCCTGCGGAAAAGCGTCCCGGCCAGTCGGCTTCCGGCGCGACAGGCATCCGTGCCCGCAGGGAAACCAAGCTCACCGTCGAGGGCCCCAGCAAAGACACGATCTGCGACTCCACCAAGGTCATCGACACGTCGTTCACGTTCAACTTCGACGCGTTGCTGGCGGAGCAGTAGTCACTCTTACGTGGCTGCGAGAAACGAATTGTCAGGGGATGTTCCCAGTCGTTCGACTTGCCATCCGGCCGCGCGTGGCTGGAATTTGAAGTGACGTCGTGCGACGACGGCAGCATGATCCGGCAAACGGCGATCTTCGATCCTGTCGGTTTGCTGGGAATTCTGTACTGGTACTCCGTCTATCCGCTGCATCAGTTTGTTTTCGAAGGCATGCTGCGCAATATTGCGAACGCGGCTGAACGGGAAACACGACTGGCCGATGTCGAAATCGTGCCGCAGGAACGGGTGGCTGTAACGGGCAATCAGACATTGTAGAAAAGACAGTCTCATGAACTCAAAGCCGGTGGTGATTATCGGAGCGGGTCTGGCAGGACTTTGCTGCGCTCGGACTCTTCAGAAGCAAGGCTGCAACTTTGTGCTGCTGGAAGCCGGCACTGAGGTCGGCGGTCGAGTCCGCACGGATGTCGTGGACGGCTTTCGTCTGGATCACGGCTTTCAGGTTTTTCAAACGGCTTATCCGGAAGCTCAGCAGCAGCTCAATTACGGTGCTCTGCGGCTGCGAAGTTTTGATCCCGGGGCGTTAATTCAAACGGGGGGCAAACAGGTTCTGATGAGTGATCCCTGGCGTCGGCCGCAGGATCTGCTGGCCACATTGATGAACGGAGTGGGGACGTTCTCCGATCGTCTGAAACTCGCGAGGCTTCGATGGCGAGTGACGCGAGGTTCGCTGGAGGACCTGTGGGCTCAGCCGGATTCTTCCACCGAGCAGTATCTGCGTGAGACAACGGGCTTGTCGGCCGACATGGTCGATCGTTTCTTTCGACCGTGGTTCACGGGCGTGTTCCTGGAGGACCGACTGACGACGTCCAGCCGTTTCTTCCGTTTCATCTTTCGCATGTTCGCTCTGGGTGATGCCGCCCTGCCGGAAGACGGCATGGGAGCAATTGCAAAACAACTGGCGGAAAGTCTGCCTGCGTCGCAAATTCGGCTGAACACGAAAGTCGATTCCGTGCAGAGCCTGCGTGTGCAATTGCAGAATGGCGAAACGATTGAAAGTCAGGCCATCGTGATGGCTGTGGATGGCCCCGAAGCGGCTCGACTGACTCAGGGAGCAATCCGCAGCCCCGAGTTTCATTCGACCACCTGCTTTTATTACTCAGCGACGCGACCTCCGTTCGAAAGGAAGCTGCTCATGCTGAACGGTGACCGGACTGGTCCTATCAACAACTTGTGCGTTCCATCGAATGTGGTATCCGGATACGCTCCGACGGGTCGATCGCTAATCAGTGTATCGGTCGTCGGATCCAAACAGGATTCGCACGATCTGGAGCCCGCTGTCCGGAGGCAGTTGCGAGACTGGTTCGGGCATCAGACTGACCAGTGGTCGCTGCTGCGAAGCTATTTGATTCGTCACGCACTCCCGAATCAGTCGGCCCACTTTCGCGACACACCCGCTTCGTCAAAGATAGCCGCCGGCCTGTATCAATGCGGCGACCACTGCGAAACCTCCTCGATCCACGGCGCCATGGTCAGCGGCCGAAAAGCCGCCGAGACCGTTCTGCGAGACCGCGCTTGATGGCCATTCGGCCTGATCGTCTCCGCAGGGTGCATCGCGACGTCCTCGCAGCAAGTCTTCAAGCGATCCTGTCAATTGCATGGCACCTGTGTTTGCTATCCCCCTCGCAAGTATCCAGGCTACTTTGTGCTTTCTTTTATCAGAACGCACCGAAATCCGATCCAGTTCGTAGTCTGCATCGTGAGCGTTGTCGTGCGGGCAGCACTTCGCAACATACTATAGTGGTCGCGCCAGCAACCTCCTCGGATTGCCGACAGGACGATCTTTTCATTGGTCTTGCGATAGTACTTGTGGGGCTCGGCCGCAACCTCGGCTAAAGAATCGGTCCATTCATCTCCGCAGATTTCCCAATAGTTGCCGTGGAAATCATACAGCCCCCACGGATTGGGTTTCAGGTCTCCAACGGCAGGATTCTTGCCTTTGCTGTTCCATGAGTACCATCCATATTCGTTGAGGATGCTGGCTTGCGATTTCGCATCATCTGGAGCACGCGGGTCATCACCAAAGCTATAGACCGTTGACGTACCAGCCTTTGCACAGTACTCCCACTCAATCTCAGTGGGTAATCGTATGATCTCATTCGCATTGATCAGTTTCGCTGCTCGCATCAACTCTGTCGCTTTTGCACAAAATTCCATGGCCTGATCATAGGAAACTGTTTCAACGGCATTTCGTGGGCTCTTCCATCGACTTGGATTCTGTCCCATGACGGACTCGTAAATGCTCTGATACGTCTCGTACTTCGAGATCTCGAAATTCCGGTTCAACGTCACCTTCACTGCGGATGGTTCATTTGAAGGACCGAATTGAAATTCGGCAGGAAACTTATTCATCCCTGGTGTGATCGCAACAAACTCTTTTCGAAAGGTCTCGAGAAGCGTTGCCTGATCGTTCGGCGTGCTCGTGGGCTCATCGGCCACAAGTTGTGTCTGCGACAAGCCTGCCGCGCCGACCACGAATATTGACATCTGAAGAAGTGACAGAAGCGACCGATGATTGGCTGTGAACAATGTCGTCTTCCTTAAGCGAGATCAGACTCAGTAGCTGTCGGGTCAACCAGGGCGATAACATGCGGGCGGATTCTCAATCAAGTCTGCGACCGGCCATCGTTGTTCTCCAGTAATGAGGACAAACGACCGCCTAGGTGGAGCGGTCGTGGTGAAGCACAACCGCCCCGCACGCGCGAGGCAGACATTCAGCGAGAGACAGTTACCGCGACGGCAACAGCCAGTGTTCCTGAAGCCAGGACACCTCAGCGTTGAGCGCTGCGGTTCGAGTGGGGAACGGTCCCAGCAGCGGGCTTCTTCGGCCTCGGCCCCGCGACCCTTCATAATCTGATCCCAGAGCTGCCGCAAGCGATCGTCACGCCGCTCCGCCTCCCGTTGATCGGTCCCCAAGCGAAACTTGTGCTGGACGCGGCCCCTGCTGCCTGAATCCTTCCAGCCGAGCTGTCGCACGTACTGACCTTGCGAATCCGGTTGTGCCAAACGTCCACCGCGCGATGCCATTTGCCCGCCCCCAACTGTCCCATTCAAAATGGAGCCCTAGTCCGACTCAGCAGTTCTATGCCGCAGATCGGACACGAAACAGGCATGAATCGGACTAATTTCCGGACCGCGAGTCGGACTTTTGACCCAAAACGAGGGTATGGGACAGGATGCGCGGGACAGACGGAACTCTTAAAGTCAATTAAAAAAGCAACTTGCGTCATTCGCAAGTTGCTTTTGTGATGGAGGCGGGGGGAATCGAACCCCCGTCCTGTGATCCCGCAACGATCGCCTCTACGTGCGTAGTTCGCTGATCGATCTCACCGGAACAAGCTCAGCGAACGAGGCTTGTCTTTGGCCAGCTAACC
>VGZH01000185.1 GCA_016872645.1 Planctomycetota bacterium
GTGCAATTGCCGCGGCTTCACTCGCGTCAGGGCTGACGAACGTGGTGACGATCGACGCGGCGGGTGGCATCGGCGCGTATCACACGTGGAAGGAACTAGGCGTCACCAAGGACGGCCATGCGATTGGACACTCGGCCGAGGCGCCCGACAGCATGGAATTCGCGGTCAAGATTCGCCGTTTCCATGCGGAGCGTGTCGCCGATTTGGCCCGCCGCCTCGATGCGGTGAAAGAGGGCAACGGCACGATGCTCGACAACACGCTGATCGTGTGGATGAGCGATTCGGGCGAAGGGCATCACGGTTTCTGCGGGGAATGGCCGTTGATCCTGGTCGGTGGACTGGGAGACCGGCTGAAGACGGCGGGCCGCTTCCTGCAATTCCCCGGATATCAAGAGGACGCAAAGGAAACGGCCAACCGGACCGTGCGTAATCTTTATCTGTCGCTGCTCCACGCAGTGGGCGACAAGCGCGAGACCTTCGGCGAACTCGATTCGAAGATGCCCGCTGCCGCGCAAGCCGGCCCGCTCGTGGAGATCTTGGCATGATCAAATCCGCTGGAAAACAAAGCGTGCTCGTGAATCGAGTCGTCATCGGATTATTGGTCGCTGCGGCGTGCTTGGGGCCGGGGCTGGTACGCGCGCAGGAGAGTCGCCTGCGCGACACAATCGATCGCGAAATCAAAGCCGCCTGGGAAAAGGGGAAACTCGCGTCCCCGGCACGCTCAACCGATGCCGTGTTTCTGCGGCGCGTCTATCTCGACCTCGTCGGTATGATCCCGAGCTACGAGGAAACGACGGCCTTCCTCGCCGACAGCGATTCACAGAAGCGGGAAAAGCTAGTCGACAAACTGCTGGCCGATCCGCGATACGCTCGGCAGCAAGCCCAGGTGTGGGATCTGGCCATGCTGGGGCGGAAGAACAAGCTCGTGGATGGCACGGTCGGTTATCGCAATCGGGGGCGGTTCCGCGTCTGGCTGGCCAAGCAGTTCGAGGCGAACGAGCCGTGGGATCGCATCGCCGCCAAGATTCTCCAAGCCGAGGAGGATGGTTCGCAGCTCTATCTGGCCGCGTACCGTGACTCCGACGAGATGGTCAACGCGGTCTCGCGGTTCTTTCTGGCCACGCAGATTCAATGTGCCAAGTGCCACAATCATCCCTACGAGTCGTGGACGCAGAAAGACTATCACGGCCTGTCGGGCTTCTTCGTCCGCACGATTGCCGTGGATGTGCCGGGCAAGCCCGAGATCACGAATCAAACGGGCAACCAATACCTCGTCGGCGAAAAGACCATTGGCGAAGCTCTGTTTTCGCTGGAAGAAATTGACCCGAAGACCAAGAAGAAAATGACGGTCCCCATCAAGCCGAAGTTTCTCACTGGCGACGAGCTGACCGAACCCGACCCGCCGCAGGACTACGTCGAACCGAAACTGAAGGCTGGCGAACTGCCGCCGAAGCCAGCCTTTTCGCGGCGTGAGAAGTTCATCGAGTGGATGCTCGCCAAGGACAATCCGTTTTTCGCGAAGGCGGTGGCCAATCGCGTCTGGGCACAATTCCTGGGACGCGGGTTCGTGCATCCGGTGGATGATTTCAACTCGTCCAACACGCCGAGCCATCCCGAGTTGCTGAAGGCGATCGAGACCGAACTGGTCGCTCACCAGTTCGACGTCAAATGGCTGGTGCGCGAGATCGTCAACAGCGAGATCTATCAAGCGGCCGATGTGGGCGCGGTGACCGATGCCTTGCCGCAGTTCTACGAACGGGCTCGCATTCGTCCGTTGACCGTCGAGGAGCTGACGGCGTCGTTGCAAATTGCGATGGGACTCGGCGTCGAGCCGGCTCTCAAGGCTGAACCGAGCAAAGACATGTTGCAATACTTAGGCGAACCAACCGACGGCCAGAGTCGTTTTCAGGGGAGCCTTTCGGAGCACCTGTTTCTACACAACGGCGAAGGTTTCCGCGGGATGTGCCGGCCCAACAAAGGCAACCTGCCGGAGAAGCTGGTCCAGGGTACTGAGGATTGGAATGAAAAGGTCGAGCGGATGTTCTTGTCCGTGCTCAGCCGTCCGGTCACCAGCGAGGAACGTGAGCGATTTGTCGAGTACCTGAGCACGGACTCGAAGGACGCCAAGCAGACTGCTCAGCGGATGGAAGACGCGATGTGGGTGTTGGTATCGGGCTCGGAGTTTCGATTCAACCGATAGTTAAACGAAGTGGCGCTGTCGAAGTAGTCACGCCAAGGAGAAGTCGATGAAACCAAATTTTGAAACCGGTAAGTGCCGCACCTACCACCATCTGACTCGCCGCTCGCTGATCAAGGGCATGCTGACCACGGCCGGCGGTCTGGCCGTTGCGAACTGGGGCGCACTCACACACTCGCAAACGATCGCAGCCGAGGCGAAGCGGTCCGGCAAACGCTGCATCATGCTCTACATGGAAGGGGGAGCAAGCCAGATCGACACCTTCGACATGAAGCTGGGGCGGCCTACCGCCGGTCCCTTTCGCTCGATCAAAACCAGCGCCAGCGGCATTGATGTCTGCGAGTATCTGCCGAAGATCGCCAAGCACGCCGACAAGCTGGCCATCATTCGCAGCATGAGGACGAAGTCGGTCGATCACGGCATCGGCGGCTATCACATGCATACGTGCTATCCGTCGAGCGAAAAGTTTCCGCATGCGGAAATCGGCGCGATGATTGCCAAGTATTGCGAAAATCCCGAAAGCGATCTGCCGAGTTTCATCAAAATTGGGGGCGGCAGCGGCGTCTACGGCGCGGGGTATCTGGGCCCGCAGTACGAGCCGCTGGTGCTGGCCGACGACGGCAAACTTCCGGGCTTCGCCAATCCGTCTGTGTCGCCGGAGATTCAGGGCCGGCGCGGTGAGTTGCTGAGCTTCATGGAGCATCGATTCGCCGAGAACCGTTCCGGCGAGCCGTTCGCCGCTCATCGCTCGGCCGAGTTGCGGACGATTCGACTGATGCGAGCCCGCAAGGCGTTCGATGTGGCTGACGAATGGAACAAGGCCCGCGATCGTTATGGCAACACGCAGTTCGGCCGCGGCTGTTTCACGGCCGTAAAGCTCGTCGAAGCGGGCGTGCCGTTCATCGAGATCGGCCAAGGCGGCTGGGACAGTCACAACGACAATTTCCCGGTGCATAAAGCCAATCTGAGCGTGCTCGATCCCGCGTGGGCGTCCATGTTGCAGGACCTGCAGGACCGCGGCTTGCTCCAAGACACACTGGTCGTGTGGACGAGCGAATTCGGTCGCACGCCCGCGATCAATGGCCAGGGCGGGCGCGATCACTTCGGCCGAGCCTGGACGGTGGTGCTCGCGGGGGGCGGCATCAAAGGTGGGCAGCATTACGGCGCGAGCAACCAGGACGGCTTTGAAGTCGAGGACAAGCCGGTCGACGAGGGGGCCTACTTCGCCACGATTTACAAGACGATGGGCGTCGATCACCGCGCCGTGCATTACCTGGGTGCCCGTCCGATCTGGGCGACGCCGAAAGGGTCCGAGCCGATTTCGGAATTGATTGGATGAACACCTGCCCGATGCGCCAGCGAGGGAGATCGTCGTTCTCGCAGAGACACGAAACACCCTCGCTGGCGCGTCGGGCTAGTGTGTACCTGCAGCCTTCAACTTGTGACTGGAAGCCATGAACGACTTCACCAACGCCAAAGTGCTCCACACGCTCCCCTGGAACTCGGCGTACATCACATCGCTCGCGTTCATCGGCAACGACCAGGTCGCGGCGGCGAACAAAAACGGCGACATCCTGATCTGGAATCTCGCCGTGCCCGAGGGGAAGACGCCCGAACCCGTGCGGCGCTTGACGGGGCACACCAATGAAATCAATGCGATTCTGGCCACGCCCGACAGCAA
>VGZH01000186.1 GCA_016872645.1 Planctomycetota bacterium
CAATGACCAATGACCAATGACCAATGACCAATGACCAACGCTCCGATCTGATTCGCCTCGCATGCGAAGCTCGCAAAAACGCTCACGCGCCGTACTCGAAGTTTCTGGTGGGGGCCGCCTTGCTGACCGAATTCGGTGAGATCATTTGCGGCTGCAACGTCGAGAATGCGTCGTTCGGCCTGACGATCTGCGCCGAGCGGGTCGCCTTCAGCACGGCCATCGCCGCCGGACATCGACGCTTTCGAGCACTCGCCATCGCCACATCGGGTGGTCATCCGCCGTGCGGTGCGTGTCGCCAATTTGCCGCGGAATTCTGCGAAGACTTGCCGATCCTGCTCATCGACTGCGACCAGCCGGACCAGGTCTCTGAAAGCAATCTGCGCGTCCTGCTCCCCGGCCGATTTGAGCTTCTGGTCACGTAGGGTGGGACTAATGCAGCACCGGCCCACCCATCCTTTAGTCATTGTGTGGACCAGCGCTGAGCTCGTCCCCTCCGACGTTGTTGTCACCAGATCTGAATCCGCTCTTCCTTTGGCTTGAAGAGCTTGTCGCCTGGCTTCAGATTGAAGGCTTCGTAGAACGCGTCGAGGTTATTGACCGGTCCGTTGCCTCGGAAGTGAGATGGGGCATGCGGGTCGGTGACGAGCCGCTTGACGAGTTCGGCGTCACGGTACTTCCGACGCCAGATTTGACCCCAGCCGAGAAAAAACCGCTGACTCGACGTGTAGCCGTCAATCACCGGGCCCTCTTTGCCACCGAGCGACAAACGGTACGCTTTGAATGCGATTGCCATGCCCGACAGGTCGGCGATGTTTTCCCCCAGTGTCAGTTGGCCGTTGACCTTTTTGTTCGGCAATGCTTCGTAGCCCTCGTACTGTGCGACGAGCCGGCTCGTCAGTTTTTCAAACGCTGCTTGATCCGCCTCAGTCCACCAGTTTTTGAGATTGCCGTCTCCATCGTACTTACTTCCCTGGTCATCGAAGGCATGGCTGATCTCGTGGCCGATGACGGCACCGATTCCACCGTAGTTCACGGCGTCATCCGCTTCCGCATCGAAGAATGGTGGTTGCAAAATCGCCGCGGGGAAGACGATTTCGTTCAAGCCGGGGTTGTAGTAAGCGTTGACTGTTTGCGGAGTCATATGCCACTCGGCGCGATCCACTGGCTTGCCGAGCTTTTCCAACATCCGCCGATGCTCGAATCCTGCCGCCCTCGTCATATTGCCGACGAGGTCGTCCCGCTTGATCTCCAATTGCGAGTAATCACGCCACTTTATCGGATAGCCGATTTTGGGAGTGATCTTCGCGAGTTTGATCAGAGCCTGCTTCTTGGTCGCGTCGGTCATCCAGGTGAGTTCGTGAATGCTCCGCTCGAAGGCCTTGAGCAAGTTGCCGACGAGCTGGTCCATTCGTTCGCGCGCCTGTGGCTTGAAATGTTTGGCGACGTACAACTGCCCGACCGCCTCGCCGAGCACTCCCATCCGATTGCTGCCGCCACCAGCGACGGAATCGACCGCCCGCTTCCATCGCGGTTGCTGCTCCGGGATGCCACCGAGTTCTCGGCCGTGCAGTTTGAAGTGCTCGAACGCGAACTCTTTCGGCAGTACTGAGGCGTAGGCGTCGATCAATCGGAAGTGGAGATACCACTTCCAAGTTTCCAACGGCGTCTCGTCGAGGATTTTCTCCAAGCCTTGGAAGTAACTGGGAGTCGCGACGTTGAGTTCTTTCAACTCGAACGCACCGGCCGACGGAAAATAGACGGCCCAATTGATCTTCGGCGTCAGTTTAACAAGGTTGATGATGTCGAATTTGTTGTACCGTTTCTCAGCGTCGCGCAGTTGCGTGCGGTCCCACTGAACTTCGGCCAGCCTGGTTTCGAGCTTCAATACCGCTTCGGCCGCTTCGGCTCCGTTGCGTTCGTTGCTCAGCCGGAACAGCGTATCGATGTATCCCTTTAACGCCTCACGAGCCTTGGCGTACTTCGCGTCATCCTTCAGGTAGTAATCGCGATCCGGCAACGTCGTGCCGCTCTGAATGATCCCCGCGAGATACTGCGTCGAGTCCTTGTCGTCCTGATCGACGAAGAAACCGATCGGACTCCCCACGCCGAGCATCTCCGACAACCCGAAGTGTTTGAGAACTTGCTCCTTGTCGGCGATCCCCTGAATCCTGCTGATCTCGGATCGCAACGGGGTCAATCCCAACCGTTCGACCTGTTCTTCGTTCATGTAACTGTTGAAGAGGTTGCCGACCTTTCGACCATTGTCGTCGGTCGGATTCTCGGCGACCTCTTCAATGATCGCACGAATGTTGAGCTGCGCCTCGTCGATCAGTTTGTTGAACGAACCGTAGTTCGACTTATCCGCTGGAATCTCAGTCCTCTGCAACCAGCGGCCGTTCACATGTAGAAACAGGTCATCTTGAGGGCGTACCGTCTTGTCGAACCCGTCGGGATCAATTCCCGAGTCACGAGTTGGATCTGCCGCAAATAGACAGATCGACGCCGAAAGCAGCAGAGCCGTGGAAATGATCGATTGACGCAGACAACGCATGGATGACCTCCCTGGAAACGCCACACGAAAAGTGTGGCGGCAGAAACTATCGAGGCCACCTGTTCGATGCCAGTCATGCGTGACCAACGGTCCTTCGAAGACCAAGTTCAGCGAGTGAACTCGATCAGCCGATTCTCGCGAGCCGATCGTTCTGCCGTGAGCACAGCGTGGACGACATCACGAGATTCCTGCGGCGTGATGACGCTTGGCATTTCGCCAGCCAGTACGCATTTGAGGAAATAGTCGAGTTCCTCTTTCAGATAGCCGCGACGCAATCCATGCACCTTTGGCCAATAGGTCGACTGCGGGAAGCTCAGGCCTCTTTTCGTCAGCAAGGTGTATTGGCCGCCGGAGTTGTCGATGTAGATCGCTCCTTCCGTGCCGATGATCTCCATCCGCGCGTCGATTGCGAACGGCGCGTTTTCCGGCAAGCACCACACATTCTCGATCACCGCGATTGCTCCGTTATCGAGCCGAAACATCGCCCAACCAAGATCGTCGTGCGGCAGGTGGGGCCGAGTATTCGACGTCTGAGCGTAAACGGTCTTCGGTTTAGCACCGGTGTACCACAGCATCAGATCGAGATCATGCACGCCATCCCCAAAGAGAGCACTGATCTTCGGCAGATGACTTTCGGTGATCCACTTCGCCAGGTTCCGCCGAGCATGCAGGCTGATGATCCGGCCCAGGCTTCCCGCGGCGATCTCTTCTTTAGCGAGCGCATACACCGAGTCGAACCGGCAGATGTGGCCAACCATGAACGCTTTGTCCGTCGATTGCAGCGCCGCGAGAATCTGGTCGCACGCCTCGACGCTGTCGGCCATCGGTTTCTCAAGAAACACATGCTTGCCAGCGCGAATCGCGGCCAGCGTCGGCTCGAGGTGATCGCCAACGTGCGTGACGATTGAGACCAGGTCGATCTCCGGATTGGCCAGCAACTCGCGATAGTCCGTGCAGGTTTGCGAGACACCATACTTCGCAGCGACCTCGCCGAGTCGCGCCGGATTCCGCGTGCAGATCGCCGTCAGTTCGGCCTGCGGGAGCTGCCTGAGCGTGTCGACATGATGCTCACCGAACCAGCCCAGGCCGATGACGCCACAACGGATCCGATTCATGAGCCGCCTCGATTCCAAAGATTCGGCGCGCTATTCAACGGCAGTGTGCG
>VGZH01000187.1 GCA_016872645.1 Planctomycetota bacterium
GACGGCTTCGACGGCATGAAGATCGACAAGCCATTTCGCGACGGCGAATCGATCGAGTGGGAAGGCTACAAAATCCAAGTCGATTGGATGCCGGGGCAGACGGAATTCGGCTGCTGCCTGTGGTTGGAAATCGACGGCAAACGAATCGCCTTCACCGGCGACAACCTCTTCGGCAACCCGGCCGACAAAAAACAAAACGGTCACGAAGCGGTGGTCGCTCGCAACAGCGCGATCTTCGAGGAAGGATATTTGCTCGGCAGCAAATATCTAAAAGACCTCAAGCCGGACATCGTGATGGGGAGTCATTCGTTCGTCATGCACGACCCGGCGGAGTTTCTCAGCCGTTATCACGACTGGTCGAAGGAAATCATCCAGCACTATCGAGACCTGCTTCCGGACACAAACTACGAATACCTGTTCGACCCGTACTGGGTCTCGGCCTATCCCTACCGCGTCGACTTCAGCCAGCACGACACGCAGCAGGTCACGATCACTGTCCGCAACTTCCGCGATCAACCACAGCGGCATCGAATCGAACTCAAACTACCCGCCGGACTGACTGCGGAACCTGCCGTGCTGGAAGGAGCGATCGCCCCTAAGAGTCGTCAACGCTATTCCGTGAAGCTCACCGTGAATCGCAGCGCCGTTCCGTCCGGAGTGCAACTCGTCCCGTTCGATATCACGCTGGACGGCAAACGTTACGGAGAGCTGTTCGATTTCCTGATTCGCGCGAAGGAATGAGACTCGATGCCGTTTCAAAAACTGAATCCAACGTGCTAAGGTCTTGATGCGGCCTCCCGGGACTTTGAAAAGTTAACCTCGGGACGTCATGACATCGCGACACCGGGAGCGTCCGGCATGAATCCCACAAAGAGTTGCCGTATCAATGCGGTCAGAATTGTGTCGCGAATGGTGCTCGCCTCGCTGCTGGCATCGACTATGGCCCGCGCGGACGAGCCAGATCGTCGCCGGGCAGTCGCACGCTCTGATCGTGCTGGCGATTTGGCATCGCTGCGGGTTGGACTTCGCAAGCAGTTGTTTGTGGACGACTTCATTGTGTCTGAGAAGCAACGAGTGACCCGTGAGCTGGGAATCGTCACCAAGGTCAACGAGGGCCAGCCGATCTTTACCGATGGCTGGTTCTACGGCACGGTCCTGCATGACGACGGCAAGTTCAAACTTTGGTTTCGCAAGCCGGGAACGCAAGGGTTTGGTTACGCAGAATCGGCGGACGGTCTGAGCTTCTCGAAGAAGGCGGACATCAGCGGGATTAACTTTGCGGGGGACTATACGCTTGCGGTCGAGATTGACTCGGCAGAGACCGATCCACGACATCGGTTCAAAGCGGGTTACGACGCGCCGGGTATGGCGGCCGGGATCGCACATTCGGCCGACGGCATTCGATGGATTCCATACCACGATGGAAAGCCTGTGACCAAACGGGCGGCGGATACCTACAACCAAATCCTGTTTGATCCCGAAGCCAAGACTTATCGGCTCTTCACGCGGACCGACTTCGGTACGGCCGGTGGTTTGACCGAACTGCGGGGGACACGCAGCATGACTAACCCCGCTCCGAAAACGAATCCGGCGAATTGGACGCTGGTTCGAGAATGGATCTTTGACAAAGAGGGAAAGAGCGAAGCTCAGCGCCGACAGATTTACGCGACGACGTGCTGGATCTATGAAGGTGTCTATTTCGCCCTGCTGTCGGTTTACGACTCGCCAGGGGACGTGAGCGAAGGCAAGGTCAGCGACACTCGCAAACGTCATGAACGGGATGTGATGAATTTCTACATCGCCACCAGTCGCGATGGAGACTCGTGGGACATGCACTGGGTCTACGCTGGCCAACCGCTGGTCCCTCGTGGACCGGATGGGGCCTTCGACAAGGACATCGTGCTGCCGGCATCCACGATTGTGACTCATGCCGACAAGCATTGGATCTACTACGCCGGCGCGAATGAGCGGCATGGCAACGAGCAGGTCAAGTTCGATCGCAAACACGCGATCGGCTTGGCGACGCTTCGGCTGGATGGTTTTCTTGGGCTGAGCGCCGGCGAGAACGCGGGGACCGTCGTGACTAAGCCGTTCAAGCTGGAGGGTAACGCGCTGCTGGTCAACGTCGATGCGCATCGCGGGCAAGCGTCGCTCGAAGTCTTCGACGAATTTGGTCAGCCGCTGGACGGCTTCTGCGGTGAGGACGTTGTGCCGGTTACCGAACGGGATGAACTCCGCTGGCACCCTCGCTGGAAGAAACACGCGGACCTGTCGGCCTTGCGAAACAAAGTCGTGCGGCTGAAGTTCCGCTTGCGCGATGCCCAGCTGTACTCGTTTCAGATTAGCGACGAAAAAGCGAACCAGTAGACCAGTCACTCCGTGACTGGCATCTTCGAGTCACGGGGTGGCTCGCCTACGGAGAACGAACATGACTTCAATGCTCCTGCTGCTGATGATGCTCGGAGGCGAGGTTGGTCTCGAACGGCCGGACGTGGAATTCAAAATCTTCCAGTTCCCCGCCGACAAGATTCCACGGATTGACGGCAACGCAGACGACTGGTCCGTCGTTCCGGATTCTTACTCGATCGGCATGGACCAGCTGCGTGAGACTGTGATCGGGATCGGCGACAAACGCGACCCGAAGAATTTGGATGTGAAGGTGAAAGTCGGCTGGGTAAAGGGGCAGAATCATCTCTACTTTCTCTACGAGGCCAACGACGACTACTGGGATTTCGCTCGCGAGGATCTGCACAACGACATCTTCGAAGTCGTTATCGACGGCGATCTTTCGGGTGGGCCGTTGATCCGACAGATGCACCCCAACAAGAAGCTGCGCGACAAGCTCGACACGCATTTCTTGTTTCATGGCGTTCACGCCCAGAACTACCACATTTTTACTCCTTCCGAAGGCAAAGATTGGGCGATGGTCTGGGGCTGTCAGCCGTGGATCAAAGAGTTGCCGTACGCGAACGCGGCCTACAAATACAACTTCAAGCATGGCGAAAGCGGCAAGCTGGTTCTGGAGTTTTTCGTCACGCCGTTCGATTACGCGCCGCCCGACCGTTCGCGCGCGGTGCAGACGAAGTTGGAAGAGGACAAAGTGATCGGCATGTCCTGGGCGATCCTTGACTACGACGACGAGAAGTCCGAACGGTACGCCGGCTTCTGGAATCTCTCGCACAAGACGACGATGTATGGTGACGCGTCAGACTTGGTGGCGTTCCGCCTGATGCCAATCGAGAACAACCTTCGCAAGCCAGTCGAGGCCGATTGGTCGTTCCAAGTGGTCAGTCAGGAAGATCGCGTTGTCGCCTTTCGCGATCGTTCGTATGGCAAGATCACTTCGTGGCATTGGAATTTCGGCGATGGCAACTCTTCGACGGAGCGTCATCCCACTCATCGTTACGAGAAGTCGGGCGAGTTCATCGTAACACTCAAAGTCGAGGGGCCTGACGGCAAGGCTCGCCGCGCGAAAGTCTGGGATGTCACTTTGCCCTAAACACGGCATACCGAGCCAGGCTCGCGAGCTTAACAGCCCGCAAAGATCGACGAGCACGTCAACGATGAAACACCCACCGAATTGCCATCGCTGGTGCTCCCCCAGACCGGGCCAAGTGCGAGAATTCGCGT
>VGZH01000188.1 GCA_016872645.1 Planctomycetota bacterium
CCAATTGGTCGAGGATTTTCCTATCCGGCGTCGTCGGTCGAGAGATCGCTTCGTTTTTCGAAGACCATTCCACGTCCAAGTTGCTGCTGGGTGCGACCACTAATGTCGATGCCTTCTGTCCACTGGCTGCCACAAAAGGCAACGACAGATCAAATGCCGTCCCATCCGTTGGAATCACTCGGCGCGTTGTCAGCCGAAGATCAAATTCCTGATCGCCGCGTGTCTTGCGATCGATCAGCCGGACTCGCAATTGTGGGCCGTTGGGCGTGTCCTCGACGGAAACTTGCTCGACGATGTCCGGAGTTTCGTTCGTGACCGCTTCCCAGTTCTCGGGCTTGAATCCCGGCCAGGGCAACGTCAAGTCGAGCAGCGATCCACGAAAGACGCGAATGGTCAGCGTCGTCTCTAAATTTGCATGGGTGGAGGCGAGGCGTACCAGATGGGTTTGCTCCGAGGTGAAATACGATTCGATTTTTTGCAGATCGAATACGAGTCGGAATGGCTGCTTCAAGAAGCGATAGACAGTCGTGCTTCGGGTGCCATTCGCGGGGGCATGAAAGCCCGGAACATCTCGCAAAGCAGTCAACGTATCTTGATCCACAAAGCGGTCTTCGCCATCTCGTTTGCGAAGGTTGACGCCTTCCCACGCCATCATGACGACGTGTCCTTTTTGTTGACGGGCCTCTTCGACTTCAAACCCTTCGATCGGCGGCAAACGCACGGCATCTGCGGCGACCTTCGTTGACAAGACCCATTTCAACTCAATCGGGCCGGCAGTCGGTGCAGCCAATGTGACGGTCACACGCGGCGGTGAATCGGCGACTTTCGAAGAATCCTTGACATCGCGACCGGTGACTTCCAGCAGTTCGAACTCGGGAGGCAGTCGTACGGTGAGCTTGTCGAACGAGCCTTGGATCGAACGAATTTGCTGTGTCACTTCCAGCACAAGCGACTCGGCTCGCAAGTCAGCAACGATTAACGTCAGTGCCTGCAATTCCGGTTTCGCTTCCGAGATGTCGGTGATCGATTGCCAACTCAGATCCAATATGTTTCCCGGTGGGCCAAATGCATGAATCTCGGTGCGGCCGTTGTCGAGCGGCTTGGTCCGCAGAAAGCCACGGTCCAAGCCTTTCGCCGAGACCTTCGGCAATGGCACGTTCAGCCTGATTTCACTCTTAGGAGTCTCGGGCAATCGCAGCATCACCCTCCGGGCGGCGGCTTGTTTCCGAATCGGGACCGCCAGAGACATTTTCAACTCGTGAAGCCCCTTGCCTCGCAGCCAGCACTGATATCCATCTTCTCGATCGAACGCGTCGAACTCCGCTTCGTTGCTGCCGAAGTGAGCTGGCTTCTTGAGCAACGTCGCCTCATTGAGCTGAAGCGGCACGAGGACATCTTCGCCGTCGCGATTGATCAAGATTGTCAGGGTGGCCTCGAGCGTCACCGAGTCTTCATTCGCCTCGGTGGAACCTTCGAACAAAACCCCACTGACACTGAACGGCGGAGCCAGCGGCCCATCATTCGCCTGGCGGGACTTCAAGAATTTCTGAAATTCTTTCCAGGTCTCGCCGTGTGGAATGAAGAGCGGCTTGCCATCCGGTCCAATCACTTGGACAACGTCTTCCGCTCCAGGTTTCACTCCGCGAACGGACGAAGTGTCAGAAGGGGAGGGTGTTGTTGGCTTCGCCGTCGGAGGATCACCCGGTTTGTCGGCGGTTGTCTGACAAAAACCTGTCGACGACCCGAACAACAACACGCTCAACCACAGCGCCAGCCACTGGCGGAGGCATCGAGGATATTGTCGTGCGAATCGGTAGAACATGGTCGGGCTCGCGAATGTTTGGGGGCAGCCACCGGATGTTGCAACTACTTCACACGCAATATACTTCGCAAACGGAACGCTCGACAGGAGCATCCGGATGTCATGCGGGTTTTGCAGGTGTTATCACCGGCGCGATCACAACAACTGTTGCAAGGCATCGTGAATCGCCAAGCCGTTGGTGCTGAGCAGGTCGGGAATTTCAATGTCGATCGGTTCGCCGTGCATGCGAGAGACGCGGCCGCCCGCTTCTTGAACGAGCAGAATTCCAGCCGCCATGTCCCACGGCTTGAGGCTACCGGACCAAAACGCATCCATCCGGCCAGCAGCGACATACGCCAAGTTGAGAGCGGCGGATCCCGTTCGTTGTACGGTCTGCACGTGCGGCATCACATTCAGCAATTGCTTGACGGCGTAATGATCCGGCCGGCACGCAACCGGCAAACTCGCCACGACCATCGCATCCTGCAACGCCGTCACGCGAGTTGGTCGGATCGGCTGTCCATTCACGAACGCTCCGCGACCTTTGACTGCCGTGAAGAGTTCGTCGCGGTTCGGATCAAAGGTCACCGCGATCATTAATTCCTTGCCGAACTCGGCGGCAATGTTGACGGCGTAGTACGGGAAGCCATGCACATAATTCGACGTCCCATCGAGCGGATCGATCACCCATCGCCACGGTGAGTCGCTGTTAGTCTCGGCGAGACCCTCTTCTCCCAGGAAATTGTGGTCGCGGAATTGACCGTGGATCCGCTCATGAATCGCCTTCTGCGATGCGAAGTCGGCTTCGGTCACCAAGTTGGCTCGGCTTTTCTCCGTGATCGTGAATCGCCCTGCCCATTCTTTCAGAATCGCCCCCGCTTCGTGCGCGGCGTCAACGGCGACACGCAGCAAAGCTTCAGCGCTGGCATTCGAGTCGGGCCACTGCGTGGTCATGCGAGATTCCTGAGAGGCGAATTGATCGAGTGTCAAATCTTGGTGAGCAAACATCGGCAAAGCAATTGGACGGGGCGGTCATACGGCAGCGCTCACGTAAGTCATGAGGACCAGCGTCGGGCAGTTCCACGAATTAGCGTTGATGCTGGTCCCCGCAGATGCGCAACGGTTTTTTTCGAGTAGCCCTTTGTTGGTCACTCTGAAATCGGAGAACGGGCCTACGTTTCAATCATGCCACACCATCCAACACTGCAATCGAGCACATGAAACATCATGTCATCAGAAGAGACACGAGGTCGTCAAAGCAAGCTGCTGGACAAAGAACGGCTGCCTTGCAGCGATCTGTGTCACGCTCATCAGAGCAGTGCTATCCAACTTGGCTTCCAGGGATTGAATCAGAGACTTAAGGCGTCAAGTCAGCACCCCAAAGCACGGACGCGCGAAAGACGCGATCGTCAATATCCGCGATTGTGAGCCGTCTACTTCTTCAAAAACAAATCACTCTTGATGATGAAAACGAGCAGTTGCTGCATGCGGTAGTCGTTGGATTGCAATTGAAATTTCTGCTCTTGGAGAAACGCGAGTTCGTTGTAGGTCAGGCTGCGGCCGATGGCATATGTTGCGACGTGCTTGAGGAAGCTGAATGCGACTTGATCGATGTGATCTCTGGCCAAGTAAGCCTTCAGACCATTGAGATCCTTGATTTCGGTTTTGTCGGGAAGAGTCGAACGGGCATCGAGGTCAGGGT
>VGZH01000189.1 GCA_016872645.1 Planctomycetota bacterium
GTTGGAAGAGTCCGGAGAAGACGCCTTCCACGATGAAAGGTGTTGCCTCAATCCGCTGGAGATGGTGTTGTCGCAGGGGTAGCCGATTTTCGGTTCGGCGTCGTACACGCGATTTGCGAAGGCTTGATCTGGTCGGCGGCGACGGCCTCCGCCGAGACGTTGGATTGGCGGGATGGCGTCGATCAACGGGATCGACTGTTCGGAGTCATGCACGTTCGCGCCGGTCTGAATCAGCGGCAGGGCGTCCCTTCGGCAACGCACGCGACATGGCGTTTGGAGCTGTTCTTCGTGCGATCCGTGGGATTGGAGACAGTCTTCCCCCAAACAAATCGCTCGCACCGAGCACCGGCCACAACGGTTCTATCGGACGCAGCCTTTGTTGAGGCGGGGATCGATTCGAGAATCAGCGCAGCAAAAACCCCGACCACATTGCGAGGTCGGGGCTAAATTCGATTCAACAAACGACTCTGGTTGTGACAGTCACTTCAACACTCGCTCGCGAATCCAGTCGGTGTGAAAGACTTGCCCACGTGGCTTGTCCGTTCGTTCGTAGGTGTGCGCACCGAAATAATCACGTTGTGCTTGCAGCAAGTTCGCCGGCAGCCGAGCCTGGCGGTAGCCATCGTAATAGCTGAGAGCAGCACTGAAGACCGGGACGGGAAAACCCATCTGAACCGATGTCGAAATCACTCGTCGCCAACTGGGCTGAGCCTTCTCGACGGCGGCCTTGAAGAAATCATCGAGCAGCAAGTTCTCGAGTTTCGGGTTCTTGTCAAACGCCGCCTTGATGTCCCCGAGAAATCTCGACCGGATGATGCAGCCACCTCGCCACAACAACGCGATGTTGCCGTTGTTGAGCGTCCAACCAAACTCTTTGGCTGCCGCATCAAGTTGCACGTAGCCCTGCGCGTAGCTGCAAAGCTTCGAGGCATACAACGCCTGCCGAACATCCTCAATAAACTGTGGCTTGTCGCCGGTGAACTTCACGTCGCCCGGGCCTTTCAGCACCTGTGACGCTCGAACACGAGCGTCTTTCTGGGCCGACAAACAGCGCGCGTACACTGACTCAGTGATCAGTGTCGTCGGCACTCCCAAATCCAGAGCGTGCTGGCTCATCCACTTGCCAGTTCCTTTTTGCTGAGCGGTGTCGAGCAATTTGTCGACGAGATGTTCTCCGGTCTCGCGATCCTTCACCGAAAAAATGTCGCGAGTGATCTCGATGAGATAGCTTTCGAGTTCTCCTTCATTCCAGTTCTTGAAGACGTGGTACAACTCATCGTTGGTCAAGCCGAGCGCATTTTTCAGAATAAAATACGCCTCGCAGATGAGCTGCATGTCACCGTATTCGATGCCGTTGTGGACCATCTTGACGTAATGACCTGCCCCGGCTTCCCCAACCCAGTCACAGCAAGGAATATCGTTTTTGGGTCCGACCTTGGCCGAGATCTTCTGGAACACGTCCTTTACGAACGGCCAGGCTTCCACATGCCCACCCGGCATGATGCTCGGCCCCTTGAGCGCCCCTTCCTCACCTCCCGAAACGCCGGTTCCAATAAACCGAAGACCGGCGGCCTTCAGCTCTTCGTGGCGACGATTCGTGTCGCGAAAGTCGGAGTTACCGCCGTCAATGATGATGTCACCGGGGGAAAGCAGCGGGCGAAGCTGTTCAATCACGGCATCCACCGGGGAACCCGCCTTGACCATAATCATTACACGACGTGGAACCTTCAGATCGGCGACGAAACTCTCCACGGAGTGATAGCCACAAATTCGTTCGGCCGTTCCCGGGTGTACTTTGTCGACTGATTCGCCCTTCAATTTGTTGACGAATTCGTCGGTCGTGGACGTTGTCCGGTTGTAGACCCCGACTGAAAACCCGTGATTCGCCATGTTGAGAACGAGGTTCTGCCCCATCACAGCCAAACCGACCAAGCCAATCTCATTCTTTGACATTTCAAGCTTTCCGAGTCTTCAACCGTCACAAAAAGGGGCGCATTCGAACCGCTTACAGACAGCCTGCGCTCCCTGCGTTGTAAGCAAATTACGTGAACCGTGCAAAACAGTCGCACTCCGCCAATCCCGCACCGTTCGTAACCATCGAGTCACCGGCTGCACAACAGGCAGGCTCAGACCTCGAACCTTCTTGGCTGGCGGGCTGGACCTTCCAAAAAAATTTCAAAATCCATTGTCTTTATCGTTGATTTTAGGAAATCGGCGATGGGATACTGTGCATTGACTCTGGTGACGGCCAGGTTGAGATGTGGTGCGTCGTCAATTTCGGGATCGTTTTTCTTTCTCCCAACATCACTTCTTCATGGTAAATTAAGTTCTCCGGAGACCACAAAGTCTCCGTTCTGATACTCAAGTCTCGTTGTAGAATTCCGTCAAACGATGTTCGTTTGCGGTTGTTAGGAGGAGGAGGGCAGACGTTTGGGTCATTGTTCATTTCTTGTTCCCACTTCTGTTTCCTGAATGGGTATTTTTTCAATTCTTTCTAGGAGTCCTGTCATCATGAAACGACGCGGTTTTACCTTGATCGAGCTACTGGTGGTCATCGCGATCATCGCGGTGCTCATCGCTCTGCTGCTCCCTGCCGTACAGCAGGCGCGTGAAGCGGCTCGCCGATCCCAGTGCAAGAATAATCTCAAGCAATTCGGGTTGGCGTTGCACAATTACCACGACAACTACAAGGGTTTCTGCCCGTTGTCAGGCGGAACAAATACCGGCGGCAACGCCAGGACAAACACTGGCAGTTTGAGCGGTGTCGCCATGCTCTTGCCGTTTATTGAAATGGGACCGCTGTGGGAAACAATTGTTTCCAATAACGTTAATGGCGGAATTCAGCAGGGTGGCAGTCCTTGTCTAAGTTCCAATACCGCCGCTGCTCCGGGTATTGATGGTCCATTTTTCCCAGCTGGGTCAACCTGGGCTCCGAAGGGCTTTCATGCTCCTGGGGCCATCGAGGTTTTTGAGTGTCCCTCCTCGACAAAGTCCCCGAGCACTCCGGTTCAAAGGAGCTATTGCTTCAATATGGGTGACCGAATGGGCGTTAACAATCCTGGTACAAACAATCCAGCCACCAGTGCAATGTTAGTGTGGATCGACCAGACAGCTGCACAAGCAGGGGTTGGAGGAAGCGGTGTTCCGTTCTTAAATCTGTTGACCTCCATGCCCGCTCCACAACAAGAGATGCGTGGCCCGTTCACCATTGGCCGTAGTTTTGGGGTGAAAGACATACTGGATGGCACGAGCAACACCATCGCCATGGCGGAACGTGATCTCGGTAATCCGGGCAATACTGGCGACATTTTGGGACGAATCCAAAATGCAAATGCGGCAGCCGGTCCGAATTTATGTCAGGCTGGAGTTGTCCAGGGCCTGTATACAACGGCAGGTAACCGGGTGGCCACGAGTGTGAATAACCCGATGCCGAGCGAGCGATGGGCTTGCGGGCATCCCTATCACAACGCGGTGATGATT
>VGZH01000190.1 GCA_016872645.1 Planctomycetota bacterium
TCGAACGTCTGAAAGAGCTGGGTTACCAGGAGGTCAACGGTCAGTGGGTCGCGCCACAATTGAATCCGGCGGCACCCAACATCCCAATGCCAGTCGTGAACGACACGGAACTCGAACGATTCATCCGGCTCGGTGTGCCGAAAACCGGCATGACTCCCACTCAACTGCTCAAGTGTTTGGGTTCACCACAGTCACTGACACGCGTCGCGACATCCGGCCGAGTCACGGAAACCTGGACGTACCGCGATGGCACCACCATCCGCTACAGCGTCACCGTAGAGCGCCGCCCCAGCCGCGGCACTGCTGAGGTTGTGGCTGTGCAGTAAGACTCTTTGGAATGCGGCGACTCCGTGCCCCTTTGGCATTCAACAATTCGAAAAGCCAATCGATTCCTCCTGACAAGCTAAAGTCGATCGCTCGGCTGTCATTCGACAACGAGTTTCAATTCACCGCGCACTCGGTCGGCGACGTAGCGGTCCACGTAATGATCGACGCCTACAAAGCGATCAATCGCGAGCTGCTGCTGCACGATCATCGGCCGTGCATCTCGCACTGCAATTTCATGAGCCGCGAAGTGATCGACCGGATGAAGGCCGTCGGCATCGTCGCCGATTTACAGCCGGCTTGGCTGCGGCTCGACGGAGCCACGTTGCTCAAGCAATTCGGCCAGCGGCGTACCGAATACTTTCAGCCGTACTAGTCGGCGTTCGACAGCAGCATCGAGATCGGCGGGGGTTCAGACCACATGCAGAAGTTTGGCAGCCTGCGGTCGATCAACCCGTACAACCCGTTTCTCGGCATGTGGATCACACTGACGCGCCAGCCCCGCTGGGCCGAGCAGCCGCTGCACCCCGAACAACGCTTCACGCGCGAACAAGCCTTGCAGCTCTACACAATCAACAACCCCTTCCTGATATTCGCCAAGCCAGACAAAGGCTCGCTGGAGACCGGCAAGCTCGCCGACTTCATCGTCCTCGACCGCGATTACCTGACCTGCCCGCTGAACGAATTCGCCGACATCGCAGTCCGTTAGACGTTCGTCGGCGGCAAGCAGGTTTATGACTCGGCGGCGAAGTGACACTGAAACAACCACGAAGGCACGAAGGAACCGAGATGTCTGCCTTTGTACCTTTGTGGTCCAACACTCTGTTTGTCACACAACCGGCTTCGCCCAGTGATCGCGATACTCGCGAGTCAACAACATCGCGGCTTCGGTGTCGCCAGTGATCTGTTCTCTGGCGGGGTCGAAGTGGATCACGCGGCCGACGCGCGTGGCGATGTTGCCGAGATGGCACAGCGCCGTTGACCGGTGATTGATTTCGATGTCGGCATTGGGGCGCGCTCCCGTGCGGATGCACTCCAGGAAGTTCGCGTGATGCGCGGCGAGGTCGGGGCCGCCGCCGCTCGATTCTTCGATCAGCTTGTTCTTCGGGCCGTAGATCGCATAACGACCGGCCTTGCCGAAGATCATCATCCCTTCGGTGCCGTAGTAAGCGTTACCGTTCTCGAACCCTTCTTGGACGTACGGGGACCAGATACGCTGCTCGAAGATCAGTTGCTTCGGCTTGCTGGCCTTCGTCGCGGCGGCGTACTCATAGACGATGTACTGAGTATCCGCGTGTTGCTGGTCGTCATCAAAAAAACTCTTGCCGCCGAGCGCGGCGATGCGATTCGGGTGCGTGTTCATACCCAAGCCCCACAGCGCGACGTCGATGTCATGCACGCCGTCGTTGCCGATGTCGCCGCAGCCGAAGTCGTACCACCAGCGCCAAATGCTGTGCAGGAAGTTCGACTGATACGGCCGATGCGTCACCGGGCCGAGCCACAAGTCGTAATCGAGATGCTTCGGCGGCTCCGACGGCTGTTGCTTGCCGATCGTGCCGCGACGCTGACTGTTCCACGCCTTCGCCACCAGGACTTCGCCGATGACGCCGCTCTTGAGCCTCTCCATCCCCTTGATCGCGTGCGCCGTGCTGCGCGTCTGCGTGCCGACCTGCATGACGACTTTGTTCTTGCGAGCCGCCTCGATCATCAGCCGCCCTTCGCGCAGGTTGTGCGAGCAGGGCTTCTCGACATAAACGTGCTTGCCCGCGTTCGCCGCCAGGATCGCGGCCGGAGCGTGCCAGTGATCCGGCGTCGCGATCCAGACCGCCTGAACCTCCTTGTCGTCGAGCACCTGCCGCATGTCCTTAACGACCTTCGGAGCCTTCCCCGATCCCTTCTCAATCACCTCCGCCGCGCGAGCCGCTCGCTGCTCATCGACATCGCAAACGTAAGCCACTCGCACCGCCGAGTTCGTCGCAAGCTGATTCGTATGACCCATCCCCATCCCGCCCGGCCCGATCACCGCAACGGTCAGCCGATTCGGATCGCTCTTGGCCTTGTCATCGGCGTTCCCATCCGAAGCAAACAACCATGTGGCCGAGGCGGTGGCAGCAAGAGTCGAAGATTGTTCCAGGAATTCGCGACGAGTGTTGGACATGGGAGTCTCCTTTGGAGTGCGGTGTGTCAGCACCGCTTTGAATTTCTGCGGCGGAGCCGCTTTGGTTTCTGAATTATTGTTCGTCTTTCGCATCCAAAGATAGCGGCTCCGCCGCAATCCTAAGCGGTGCTGACGCACCACACTGCAAAGGTTCACGCCAGCAGCGCCTCCACGACATCACCCGTCGGAACAAGGCGGAACGGGCGGTTGGTGGCGTCGTGGATTTCGCGGTCGTGGCGTAGGCCGAGGCAGTGGTAGATCGTGGAGATGATGTCGCCGGGGATCAGGGGGTCGGAGGCGGGGAAGGCTCCGGTCTTGTCGCTGCTGCCGTAGATCAAGCCTTGTTTGAAACCGCCGCCGAGGAGCATCAGGCTGTAGCAGTAGTTCCAGTGGTCTCGGCCGGCGTCGTTGGCGTTGATTTTGGGCGTCCGTCCGAAGTCGCCGAACACGGCGACGATCGTGCGGTCGAGCAACCCGCGATCGGAGAGGTCGGTCAGCAAGCTCGAACAGGCGGCGTCGAGTTGCGGCAGCAGCTTCCCCTTCAGCTTCTTGAAGTTGCCGCCGTGCGTGTCCCACGTCGCGTTCGCATCGGGAGCCCACGACAGCGTGACGAGCCGCGTGCCCGCTTCGATCAGCCGCCGCGCGAGCAGCGTGCTCTGACCGTAGATGTTTCGGCCGTAGGTCTCGCGCACGGCATCCGGTTCGTCGGAGAGCCGGAACGCTCGCTGCGTGTTTTCGGAGGTGAGCAACTGCAACGCTCGCTGCTGGAAGCCGGTCATCGAGTCGGCCGCGTTGACGCCCGCTTGCTCGCGAAGCTGCGAATCGACCGTCTCGAACAATCGCCGCCGCAGCGCGAGCCGTTCGGTCGAGACATCGGCCAGCAGCGTCAGTTCGGGAATCGCGAACTCCGGCGCGTTCGGATCGCGGAGCACAAACAGCGGATCGCGCGAGCGG
>VGZH01000191.1 GCA_016872645.1 Planctomycetota bacterium
TTGACCGCATCGGGAGGCGTCTTGTCCGAGTCGGGAACCGTCGTGCTCTGTCCGGCAGCAAGATTTCCCTGGGCAATCGTTCTTCCCGACTGGGCAATCGTCCTCGCGGGCTGGGCAATCGTTCTTCCCGGCAGGGCAATCGTCCTCGCGGGCTGGGCAATCGTCCTCGCGTGCTGGGCAATCGTCCTCGCGGGCTGGGCAATCGTCCTCGCGGGCTGGGAAATGAGTCTCGCCGGTAGGTCAATGAGTGTCATTGGCTGGTCAATTGGCCTCGTCGGGTGTGCGTGCGGTCACGGTGGCAGGTCAACAAACGGCGGCGAGGAGATGGTGGGCCACGGATTCAGGCTCGCACCTCCAGACTTGCCGACGATCCGACTTTCGAAGTTTTGAAGAGTTCGGAGGTTTGCGCATGCCGTCGGCAGAAACAGATTGCGGCTGGAAATGTAAGGTTTAGACTGGCTTCTTGGTTTCCCATTTCCACTGGCCACGACGCGGAGGATGAAATCATGCTGGGCGAATATGACTTTCATTTGTTGCAAGTGCAGTACCTCAAGGCGGCGATGTTGCAGATTCCGACGTTTGCTCCGCTGCTGATGACGACGGCGCAAATGCAGACGGAATATGACAACGGCGTCACGGTCCGCGCCGATTACTTGAACAAACGGGCGGCGCTCAGTCTGGCTCGTGGCGAATTGCATGAGAAGCACGAAGAGGCGCATCAGGTGGCGATCGGCGTTTATGGCGTCATGAAAACGCGGTATCGCAAAGACCCGGGTTCGCTGGAAGCGATCAACAGCTTGCCGGTCAAAGACCAGACGGTCGAGCAGACGCGGCAACGCATGGGAGCCATGCAGGCGCTCTGGACGCAGTTGCCGAACGATCCGTATTCGTCGCCGGCCGGCCCGTTCGTGGCCTGGGTCGGCATGGATCAGGCGGCGTTTGACACGAAACTCACCACCATGACGACCGCGCACGCCGCGTTTGTGACGGCCGACGAGAATTTTGAAATGGCGGAAGGGAATCTCCACACCAAAGATGCACATCTCGCTGAGTTGATTGTGTCAGCGCTCGAAGAGGGACGCTCGCAGTTTCCGATCGGCACGCCACAACGGGAAGTCATTGATTCCATTCCCACCACCCCGGCGGCACAAGAACCGAATCAGGCGGAAATCACCGCTGCCTCGTCCCCCGCCGCCGGACAGGTCGAATTCCAATACTCGGCCCAGCGTGGAACGAGCTACGACGTGCTGCACAAAGGCCCCGGCGAAACCGACTTCACGACTGTCGCGGACGACGTGATCGTGACGACTTATGCAGCCAGCGGACTTGCCCCCGGAACACACGAATACAAAGTCATCGGCCAAAACTCGCGAGGCAACGGCCCCGCCAGCGAAGTCACCAGCATCGCCGTCGCGTGACAGACCCCTAGCAGCACGACGCGCCCGCGAGTGGACGGCGGCGAATCCGACCACTCGCGGGCGCGGTCCGACTGATGATCGCCGATTCTGAGGAGCCACGTCCGCACGGAGGCGTTTCCGATCCACCCCGGTGAGGAACGCTGCAATGATTAAACGGACGATCGAGATTTCCCGCGAGCCAGCACACTTGTCGCTGCAGCTTGGGCAACTGGTCTTGGAACGAGAGCACGAACAAGTCTCCAAGATTCCTTGCGAAGACTTGGGGATGGTTGTCGTCGATCACTCGCAGGTCTCCTATACGCACTCGGCCCTGGCCGCGCTGGTCGAGCACGATGCCGTGGTGGTCGTCTGTGGCAAGGATCATCTGCCGGCTGGGTTGCTGTTGCCGATGACCGATCACTCCCAAGTGGTCTGGCGGCTGCACGATCAAATCGCCGTGTCGCAGCCGCGACGAAAACAACTCTGGCGGCAAATCGTGCAGGCAAAGATTCACGCACAGGCCAACAACTTGCCGGCGGGGACTCCCGCACGCACGCGGTTGCTGGAGTTGGCCCGGACGGTGCGCTCCGGCGATGTCACGAATCACGAGGCCCAGGCCGCTCGCGCGTACTGGTCCGCGTGGCTGTCTGGTGATGAGCAAGACCGCTCGCGATTGGCGGAGACTCGTTTAACCGCAACGCCATCGGCGTGCGCGCAAACTGGCCTCGATCCCGAAGACGCCCACGTCGATGGCGTTGCGGTTAAACACGCCAACAACCCCTTCCGCCGTGACGCAGATGGCGAAGACAACATCAACGTGCTGCTGAATTATGGCTACTCGATCCTGCGAGCCGCCGTCGCACGGGCCATCGTCATGGCCGGTCTGCATCCCGCATTCGGCTTGCAGCACTGCCACCGCAGCAATCTGTTTTGCCTGGCCGATGATCTGATGGAACCGTTGCGTCCTCTTGTGGATGCCCGCGTGCGAGACCTCGTGCGGTTCGATCAAACCGCGTTATCGCCGATCTCGAAAGCCGCGCTGCTGCAACTACTCACCCAAGAGGCAATCACCGGTCGCGAAGCAGGGCCACTGATGGTCACGTTGCATCGCTATGTCGCGTCGCTGGTGAAGTGCTACGCGGGCGAGAGCCAACCACTCGAAATCCCGGAATACGTCCCCACGCCGTTCGATCCCAAGTCGGTCGAATCGGCAACGCCGTCAACAAAACGCTCATGGGCCGCGTCGCGTCGCCATGAGCGTCAATTGGCCGCCAGCAAACTCGCGAATCGGCCGTTCTGACCTCGCGCTGTCGCTCCGGTGTAGGTGGGGACTCTGTCCCGACGCACTCAAACGCCGATCGACAGCCAAAAGGAACACGGTCGGGACAGAGTCCTCACCTACAAACTTCGGATTACCTCGCCCATTTTTCGCAACTTCGACTCATCCATCATGCAACTCAGCGGGTATCGTTCCATGTGGGTCGTCACCATGTTCGATTTACCGACCGACACCAAGGAGTCACGCCGTGACTACGCACGGTTTCGCAAAATGCTGCTGGAAGATGGCTTCACACAGACGCAGTACTCGATCTACAGCCGCCATTGCGCCAGCGAAGAAAATGCCGCCGTCCACATTCAGCGCGTGGAAAAGAACGTACCGCCGGACGGTGAGGTCAGAATCCTTACCGTCACGGATCGGCAGTTCGAACGCATGCGCATCTTTTGGGGAAAAATGCGCATGTCCCCCGCAGTCGCACCTCAGCAACTTGAACTTTTCTGACCTCAGTTGCCCACAAATCAGGTTCCCCTCGTCAGTTGAGCCGAGAAGAGTGTAACCAACCCTGACCTGAGAGCAGTCCGCAACGTCGCCGTCACAGTCTCGCCGGAGCAGTTCAGTGTAACCAACCCTGACCTGAGAGCAGTCCGCAACTGGCGTATCCTGTGCCTCCTCCCGTGGTTTAGTGTAACCAACCCTGACCTGAGAGCAGTCCGCAACGAGTGACGTTGCCTGTCGAAACCC
>VGZH01000192.1 GCA_016872645.1 Planctomycetota bacterium
CGTCGCGCGAAATGTCCGCCTCACGATCGATCTGCTCCGGATCGAGATGCTGGTCGCAGAATTGCTTCAGTTCCATCAATGACTGATCGACTCGCGACTGTTCGGCGTCGGAGAGTCGCGGGTACGGGAAGATCCAATCCGCGACGAACTGGCCCCAGAACAGTCCCTTGCCGATGCCGAGACGCTCCGGCACCGAGGCGAGCAATTCCTCGGCCTGCTGCATTTGTTGTTCGCGCTGCTGGCGGAATTCGCTTGTGTTCATGGGGTCGTCCCCGTTGACCGAATCCAATTCGGCGGTCGCTTTTCCAAAAACGCTGCCGCTCCTTCGCAAGCCTCCTCGCTGCGACGGGCCTGCAAATGCGACGCAATGAATTCCTCGACACGCTGATCCGCTTTGACGTTCACATGCAGGTTGAGCAGCCGTTTCGTCTGGCGGACTGACTCCGGGCCACCTGACAGAACCGTCCGTGCCAGTCGTTGAGCTTCGCTAAAGACTTGCGGAGCCGGCACGACACGCTGCACGAAGCCAATCTCCTGTGCTCGCTCGGCCGAAATCAATTCACCGAGCAAGAACAACTCACGCACGTCGCTGTCGCGCAACTTGCCGCACAGCACCGTTGAGACCAGCGCCGGCACCAACCCGCGTCGGACTTCCGGGAATCCGATCTTGAGGTCATCCGCCGCGACTGCCAAATCACATGCAGCCATCAGACCCGCGCCACCCGCGAGCGCGCCGCCGTGTGCCGCGCAGATCGAAATCAACGACGTCTCGCGAATCGTACTCAACGTGCGTTTCACCCAATCAGCCGACGAGTCGATCAACTTTGGATCCGTGGCCTCTTGCAAATCCAGCCCCGCGCAGAACGCCGGGCCGGCACCGCGCAGAATGACGACTCGCTCACGCGGATCGGCGGCCAGACTTTGAATGGCCTCGCAGAATTCCCGCATCAGCGAGATGCTCAGAGCGTTCCGCCGCTCCGGCCGATTGAACGTGACGATCGAAACGCCCGGCTCCAGCGGTTCGACAAGAACGAGTGGCGTGGTCATGGTTGGTCTCCGGGCCAGGGCATCTCCAACAACGCTTGGCCGAGTGCCTTGCCTTGAGCATCAACTCGCAGCGGCCGCGACAGGATCCCCTTCACGACAAAGTTGAGCGCATGCAGATTCGGCAATTCGTAACGGGTGACTTCAGTCACTCCCATCGAAGCGAAGAATTCACCGACACATTCCGCGGTCAGACGAGCGAGCAGCAAGTCATAGCCTTCTGGGGAACGAGCCACGACACCGATGTTGGCCCCCGTCCCCTTGTCGCCGCTGCGCGCGTAGGCGAGATCGGCAAGGCGTTGTGGACGTTCCGTAGAGTGGGACCAGCGCAGCGCAGGCTCACCATTGGAATCCATCGAAGTGGGCCGGCGCTGCGCTGGTCCCAGCCTACGGGAAGTTTCCGAAACTAACTCGACTTTCGGGTGGACGAGGTCTCGTTCGATCAGGCACGGCCAATACCGAAACACGGGATGCGGATGCGGGCGACCTTCGGCGTAGCCAGTCGTTCCTTGCGGGCCTGCGGTGACCAGCGGCATCAGTTCGCGAGCGAAACATTCGACGGCGGCACGGTCGTTCGCTTCGACAGCGATTCGCAGGACGGTTTCCAGGAACTGCGATTCGTCGATGCGACTCGGTACGGCGGGAACGCTGGCGCCGGTGCCGAGACACTCGATGAAGGAATCCCGCAATTCGAACCCCGCATTGCGAACTCGTTGCAACACGATCTCGCCGGCGCGGCGAGCTTTCGTGACGGCGTCGCGTCCGAAGATCGTCAGCGTGCCGGCCGCGCGGAAGCCGTCTCGATGCGTTGCGCTGACCTTCAACATTTTCGGTGCCGGTCGCCCCCGAGCACCGCTGACTCGCACACGGTCGCTACCCAAATCCGCGACCGTCAGCGATTGAAACGAGACGCTGACGTCCGGACTGAGATACTCGTCCGGGTTGCCGATCTCGTAGACAAGTTGCTCTTTCACTGTTCGCTCATCAACGCAACCGCCGGTGTCGGCCGGTTTGGTGACGACGCACGAGCCATCGTCCGCCACTTCGACGATCGGAAAACTGAGGTCCGCAGAATCCGGCATCTCCAGCCAATCGGTTGAGATGCCGCCGGTGACCTGCACGCCGCATTCGATCAAGTGCCCAGCGACGGTTGCGCCTGCGAGCCGATCCCAATCAGTCAGCGACCAACCGAAATGATGCACGCAGGGAGCGACCGTCAGCGACGGGTCGGCAGTGCGGCCAGTGATCACGATGTCCGCCCGAAGCCGCAACGCTTCGACGATTGGTGCAGCCCCGACATAGGCGTTCGCAGTCACGAGCCGGTCTCGCACCGTCGCAAGCGGGTGACCAGAGTCGAGATTCTCAAATTTGCACTTTGCACTCTGCGCTGTGCACTCTGCACTGCCTTCCGTTTCTGTCGAACGCAGCAACTCCAGCACGTCGTCGCCGCTCACGACGGCGATGTTCAGCGGAGGACATCCCGCCTGCGCGAGCACCGCGACACACGCGGCCGCACAACCCTGCGGATTCAGGCCGCCCGCGTTTGTCACAATTCGGCAGCGGCCACCGTTCTTGAAATAGTCGGCCAGCGATCGTACGACTTCGATGAAGTCGCGCGCGTAGCCGGCGTTAGGGTCGCGATCGCGCTGCACGGCCATGATCGACAGTGAGACTTCGGCCAGATAATCCAGCGTCAGGTAGTCGAGGTCCGGCTCGCGAGCTAACAACTCCGCCGCCGCGCTGCCGCGATCACCCCAAAAGCCTTGGGCGTTGCCGATGCGAACGACGGACGACATGTCAGACTCCTTCACACTTGCCACACGCCTGTCCGAAACGGCGGCTTCTCGCGCTGAGTCGGCAGCAGGTCGAGCGCCAGCTTTAACCACTCGCGAGTTTCGACCGGTGAGATGATCGCGTCCACCCAGCCGCGAGCGGCTCCGTAGCGGATGTCGGTTTGTTGGTCGTAGCTCTGCCGAATCGAGTTTCGCAGCTCGGCGACTTCAGATTCAGCGAGTTTCTTTCCGCCTCGTTCGGCATCGCGCACTCGCAGCGTCAGCAGCGTTTCGGCCGCTTGTTGAGCTCCCATGACGGCGTAACGAGCACTCGGCCAAGCGAGGATCAGCCATGGATCGTAGGCCTTGCCGCACAATGCGTAGTTGCCCGCTCCGAATGAGCCGCCGACGATGACGGTCAGCTTCGGGACGACCGTGTTGCTGACGACATTCACCAATTTGGCACCAGCGCGGATGATGCCGGACTGCTCGGCCTGCTTGCCGACCATGAAGCCCTGCACGTCTTGCAG
>VGZH01000193.1 GCA_016872645.1 Planctomycetota bacterium
CGGATGAATCGTTCGAGTTCCGTGTCGTTCACGACTGGCATTGGGATGTTGGGTGCCGCCGGATTCAATTGTGGCGCGACCCACTGACCGTTGACCTCCTGGTAACCCAGCTCTTTCAGACGTTCGAGAACGTCTTCATTTCTTGGCGCGAGCTGCAACGCCTCGAGCAGCAGGGCACCGGCACCGGGCTGGTCTTGCAACAGCGCGAGGCGTTCGTCCGAGAGCTGGATCAAACCCGTCACGCCATCTTTGCGGAGTGACTGTTCGCGCCGGGCCAGCCAGCGCGTGATCGCTTCTTTGGCGAGATTCGATTGTTTCCGATCACGGCAACGCTGAACGAGGTCGCCCAGTTGAGTGCGGGTCAATGTCGCTGAGTTCCTGGCCATGAATTGGAGTTCCGCGTCACGGTGTTTCTCGGCGAGTTCATGTTGGTCGGGGATGAGCTCGTCAATCCGATTGGCGATCTCGCTGCCGTTGCGGCCATCCGGCTTCGTGACGCGAGCAAGCGCCGCAGTTGCGACTTCCGTGTAGAACAAGCGTTCGAGCGTGCGGCGCTTGGCGTCCGAAGCGTTGTGGTAGGTCAGCACAGGGTTTCGGCGGTACTCATTGGCCAACAGCGGTAAGACGTCCGTGATACGGGTCTTTGCACCGGACAAATCGTTGGCGAGCCGATTGAGAAACTGAAACATCGGGTCTTTCGTCAGGTCGATGTCTTCGGCCGTGAGATCGACCTGCGGTGCGGACTTTTGCAGCGCTTCCCATTCCAGCCAATAAGACTCGTGCAGCCAGTCGAGCCGCAATGAATCTTCCAGGCCCAACTCAGAGATGCGAGAAGTCAACGTGCGCAGGGTTTTGAATGTGAGCTCTTTTAATTCCTGTCGTTCGAGATTCAATCCTTTGCGGTTGGCGAGATTCGCTCGTTCAATAAGCTCCTCGTCGCTGTAAAACTTGCCGCGAGGGCCAGCCCACTCGGCCAATTCGTACCACTGCTTCGATGTGCCGCGTGTGATCGCCCGCTCACGCTCTGCCATTGTTTGCAGGTCGGTCGGCAACTGACGGACTTGCTCAACCTCGAAATATAACTTGCCGCTGGTCATCTCTTTTGCCAATCGGCCGGAGACTTCGATGACTTTGGAATTCCCCAACAGTTTGATCGGTTGGGATGCTTTGAATGGCAGATCGCAGTTCTTCATTCGCAAAGAGTCGCGCACGAGAATGGCATAGTGCCCCTCGATGCGAAACGACGAGCCAACCAGATCCGGCCATTGCGGCTTGAGATCCAGAAAACTCTGCAACGACTGCGCTCCGGCAGCGGCAGAGACTGTGGTGGGTGCGAGCAATAGGAGGATTAGTGGAATCAGGCCAGTGCAAAGTACCGAGTGCAAAGTGCAAAGTGCGAACTGCAAAACACGAACAGGGACGTTTCCGCCGCATTTTACATTTTGCACTTTGCACTCGGAACTTTGCGCTTCCAAAAGCGAAAGTCGTGATTGGTTCCTCGTCATTCGTCGGCTCCGATCCAGCCACCTTGTTCAGTCAGCATCGCACGCAGTCGAGGTTCCGTGTGCAGTTCATCCGGCGGCAGTCCCGCTGCAAGCAACAGGCCGTAATCAGTCCACAGGAAACCGGAAGAAGACTTGAGTGTCAGCACCCAGGTCGACTGCTCGGAGTTCCATTTAAGCGATTCGACTTGAGCGGCAAACAGGACTTCGCGTTGTCCGAGATCATTCAGCGCGGACGTCCCGCGCGACGCAGGATCAGCCGGGGTGGAGTCAGGAGTTGTGGTCGGCGCCGGGGAGGTCGCTTGGATTTTCGCGAAGGCTGGCAGACTCGCGGTCAGGACCAATGACTCGTCGAAGATCTGGATTCGCTGTTCCCAATGGATCGCCGCGGGTGTTGCGGACCCTGCCGGCGGAGTGATCTCGCTTTGCATGACGAGCCACCGTCCCGCATGGAGGTTCGCGAATTCCGATTCGGCGGCGAGCGCGTTTTCTCGCAAGCGAGTCGCTCGCGCGGCCTCGATCAATTCGATGAGCGAGCGAGTCAGCAATGAGTTGACCGCGGTCAGTTGCCTGTGCATCTGCCGGGCATGCTCGGCAGCAGTGTCTGTCCGATGCAGGATGTCGGCAGCGGCGGCGGCACGGCCGAAATGTTGTGCGGCCTCGACATAATCGGGCTTTTGCAAGGCGGCCACCCCGGCTTCGGTGGCCGATTTCAAATCACCCTCTGCCGACGATCGAACCGCGCGGTTCCATTGCCACCAGCTGGTCAGACCGATGACCGTCAGCAAGCTCAACACGATCTGCCGCAGTGGCGTGAACTGCGAGCGAACCCTTGTGGCGGCGCTCGTCAGTTCGGCTTGAAGGTCGATCCCCGGTCGAGCGGGGGCGACCTCCGTCGGTGTGGACGCCTTCGTTGGGGATTTCGTTTTTGCGGTCTCCGCCGATATTGGAGCTTGGATCCTGCGGATCTTCATCACCGGTCGCGGGTAAACGTCGATCGGCAACAAAAAAAACCGTTCGCCGCAGTCCGTACAGAGGACTCGCTGACACGACGAACGGCGCGTGGCTTCGACTTTGTAGCCGCATGAGCAAGCGAAGTTGATCGGTTCGAGAGCGACTGCGGCCTTACGACCGCTCAACGCTCCTTTTGCTCGTGAGAGCCACCCCGACATGGCGTTCGTCTCCAGTTCAGCCAAGAGTCTGCATTCGCCGATGACCGATTATGGGAGAGTCGAAATCGACCGGTCAACAAGGTCGCCCGTCTCCCAGGCGACAGGATCGGTCTGACGGTTCCAAGTGGCTCGGGTCTGGTCATCCGCGTGTTGCCGATGGCCCGAAGAATTTATCAGGCGCTGCAGACCGCTGGAAAACCCAAGGCGAGCTGCGACGAGCAGACCGGCAAAGTCAGCATCCCACATGAGTGAACGAACGTGCTCGATGGCAAGACCAATCGCGGCAGCACGAAGAAGCGGCTCAACAACTCGAAGCCGCACGACAGAAACTGCGAACTGAAATAAACTCGGGCAGTCGATCAAGATCAAACTGGCACTCGCGGTGCCTTCGTTCGTGCTTAGTGCGGGCTTGCTGTATTGGGGCTATCAGGCTCCCGTTCGGGCCTCCGAATTGAGCGGACGCGAGAAATTATCAGCTAAACCGAAGACGTGAGTCCCGCGTGCTCAACGTGTCTTCTTCAGGCCACGTTTCACACGGGCCTTCGCCTTCGCGGCTGCGCTTGTTGGCTTCTTCTTCGGTGGTGTTTTGGGCTTGAGGGATTTCGCAGCACCCTGTTGAAAGATGCGGTCCCAACTTTCTGAAAACTTGACT
>VGZH01000194.1 GCA_016872645.1 Planctomycetota bacterium
TTTCGGGGTGGCTTCAGTCACCATCACCGAATCGAAGCTATTGGAACTGATTAAGTCGGCGATGTGTCCCAGATAATTGCCGGGAACGGTCTTACTGAGTTTCATCATTTACACTCCTTGAGCTAGATGTCATGCTCTGAAACAGATGTTGCGAGAGATCCACTAGCAGACGCCGTGGTTCGCCGGGCTACTTAAGGCCGATTCCCGACATTTCCGAATGATTCCGGATACCGCATCTGGTGACGACGGCTTCCACGAAAAGAGTTTCGCCCCCGTGCGATCCCAGTTCACCAATGGGCCCCTCCCTAGCACGACGAGGCGGTAAGGGCGCGGACTCACAACCTCAGAATTGCATTTCTAACTCGAAATCCGAAGCTCCAACGGTGACGAGTCCTAAATGACCGTCAACGGTCACCAGGTCACCGTTCCTGAGAATCTCCGTCGCCTCGCGAACACCGTTGACGCAGGGAATCCCCAGTTCACGAGCAATGATAGCGCCGTGAATCAGCATGCCACCTCGTCGTTCGATGATACCACTGGCAAGTGGCACGAGGTGGGTCATCGTCGGCTGAATCGCATCGCAGACGAGAATCTCACCCCGTCTGAACTTGCCCAAGTCGTCGCGCCCGCAGATGCAGCGAACCACGCCAGTCGTGAGGCCTGGTGACGCGGGCTGTCCGATCAATTGCCGAGGTGCCTGGCCTTGCGGCGTCACAGAAGGCTTTGGTTCTTCGAACTCCAGACGGTCCTCGACTGTGATTAAACCAGTCGACGGCTCGCGAAGCCCGCGAACGAGCAGCGCGAGATGTGAGTCCTTAAGGTGTCCGCCACCAGTCAATCTACCCAACTCTCGAAGGCGTTTCGCAGCCACTTTTAAAGCACGGAGACACTGGCTGTCTAATCTGGCAACAAGCAGATTATCATCGTCGCGAAGCCGCCAACTCACACGCCCAGTTTCAACAACATCCATCGCTTCGGCACGTCGCTCAGGGCCGACAGCCGAGAGCAGCTTCTCCTGCAACGCGAAAGAAGAATTGCTCGGCGACACGCGATGGCTTTCGGCTAAGCTCGCATGTTGGGATAGCTCGATAAGGTTGCGTAACAGAGGTCCAGGACGGTCGCGTAGCCGCTCGTTGTCGAACGTCACATCAAGAAATCGATCCTGCAGGTCGTCGAATCTCCGGACGAACTCCTCCGACGCTCCCTCTCTTTCCCGAAGCTGATCGCGGAATGTTGACCACTGGATTGAGTTGGCATGTTTCGCCAGGAGCTGTTCGACTGCGGTTCGGACGGCACTATTCGATCGGAGCTGCTCAGCGAGTTCGCTGATGACGCTGTTTCGTTGGGCCGCCAACAACGGCTGGTCACGAAGCAGGCCGACAAACTCGTAGGGATCATCCGGCTGGACGGCGTCGTTATAATAAGTTGCGAGCCGACGGACCCCGTGTGCGAACGGAATAAACTCGTCCCAGTAGATCTTCTTCCATTTGGCGAGTGATTGACTCCGTTTCTCAATCGAATCCGCCAACTGCAGATTATCGAGCCCTTCCAGTTGCTCGGCCGCAAAGGCCTCGCCCGCCGCTGCCAACTCAGGGATAAGTTGTCCGGCGATACGCTGGCGCAGTTCCTTCAGGCGAGCATCGCCAGGCCGTAACGTAAGATACCAGCTTCGTTTCTCATCGTCGTCGGGCACGGTCGTCGCGATGGGACGAGCCTGTAAGACCGTGAGTGAATCAGAGCGGCCCGTCCACTCCATGTCAGGCGACCAGCTAAACAATTGCTCGATCGACAGCACAGTCTGCAAAATCGCTTGTAGATCCTGAGGCTCCAAGAGGGGTTTGTTGTCCGAGTCTTCACGCTGGCCTGGAAGCCAGCTGACGACGCTGCGGGTTTCGCGATTCATGACCCAACGATCGGGATCCACCAAGCCGTCAACAAGCAAACGGCATGGTCCGGGAACGGACTCGATGATGGCGTGGTCTTTCCGCGTGTCTCGAGGATCACGCGCAAAGGCGACGCCGGAACAGTCGGCATCGACCATCGCTTGAACAACCACCGCCATACGGCTTCGCGCTGGGTCCAGACCAAGTTCCTGACGATAGAGCAAGGCTGCGTCGGACCATAGCGAAGCCCACACGAGACGCACGGCATCGTCCACGGCTCGCTGGCCGCGGACCCCAATAATCGACTCGTGTATACCGGCAAAACTGTGCCCGGCGGAGTCTTCACCGACCGCCGATGAACGAATTGCGAGCGGCGTAGAAGGGTCAAACAGCTTGAGGCCCTCAGCGACGGCCGCACGCAGCTGCTTGGAAAGTGGCTGCGACAGAAACACCGATCGGATGCGTAAAGCCGCATCCCAGATTTCCTCCCACCGCATATCGTCCAGCGATTTTCGGCCGAGTTCCATGCGAATCGCCGTCATGATCTCCGCATCGCTCACGAAGGCTTCGTAGGCCCAAGTGGTCAGGCAGAACCCCTTTGGCACTGTAAAACCAGCGCGTGTGAGTTGCGCCAGCTTTGACGCCTTACCGCCGGCGATCTGATCGTCAGCTCCCCGTAATGCGTCGAGTGGTATCAGGAGTGGGCGGTCGGGATCCACTGGCGGACCTCCTGGAATCGCGTGACGTGCAGAAATCGTACAATCTCGACGCGAAACAACGCACAGGTGTCCGCCAGTACAAATGACTTCAGGTAAGGATGCCGCGAAATTAGCAATTCAGACATCTGGTCGAATTCGCGTCCACGGGAAATCAATTGCGAACGGCCCGTAGCGGTTACGGCTTCAACCTCCATTAGCTCGCCTGCCTTCGTTGGCCGATTGTCGATGACCAGGGAGACACGATCACACTCTCGCAGCAAACGGTATTTCCGAGTGGTGACCGGGGTGGCAAACACCGCATGTCCCAGATCCCCTGAAAACGCGAATGCCACTAGCGCGCCATACGGCTGCCCTCCCCCCTGCACACACAGCACCGCATAAGATTGTTCGTTCACCAGGGACTCAATCAGCGATCGAACAGCCGGATTCGACGCTCCACCTGAATCCGTGTTGGAATTGCTGTCAAAGAGTGGCTCGTCGGCGTTCATCATCACCCCTCTGCTAACAGCATACTTGCGCCAATGGATGTTTGAGCTACTGGACCATCCGGCGGACTTTCGCCTACGTCGCCATGGTGTGCACCTGCTATCCCTCGCAGGCCTCCACGCCGGCCGGGATGCTCAGAACACTCTGGTCAATTTTCAGTGAGCAGAAACGCGATTCCCTGGTCAGTTTTCAACGAGCGGCAACA
>VGZH01000195.1 GCA_016872645.1 Planctomycetota bacterium
GGGAAACGCTGACAATTACCGACCGTAACTACGTCATTTCCGACGGCAAAGTGATTGCCACGGGCAACGCCAAATCGGTGCTCGCCAATCCGGAAGCGCGGCGGCTGTATTTTGGCGAACGCTTCGATGCCCACTCGATTATTCAGGGCAAGGAAGCCTTCGATTCTGCAGTGGAAGCGGCGGCGTGACGACCCATCACAAACACTTTCCGTCCCGCTAGTGCGTCTGCTTGCACGTCGCGCGATCCGCCTCCAAAATCCGCCACTCCCGTGGAAACCGGCAAGGAGGTTGATCGTGAATTTGTTGCTGCTGGCGGATGCCGCCTCGACCGCCGATGTTGTTTCGAAGCCTGCCTCCACGTCGCCGGACTACTGGTCGCTGTTGTTTGTCTTCGCGATGGCGACCCTGCTTGGCTTGGGCGTGATCGTCCGTGTTTCGCGGTTGCTGCATACGCCGCTGATGTCGCTGACGAATGCGATCTCGGCCATTGCCGTGGTTGGCTCCATCATCGTCACGGGACATGACGAGTACCCGCAGGGCATTCGCATTCTCGGAGCGATCGCGCTATTCGCTTCGATGACCAACGTCGTCAGCGGTTTCTTGATCACCGATCGAATGTTAAAGATGTTTCGGCAACCAGACCGCGGGGAGGGGAAGCGATAATGCACCACCTCGTGCAGTTGACGTATCTGGTGGCGACGGTGCTGTTCGTCTTTTCGTTGCACGGCATGAACGATCCAAAGTCCGCGCGACTTGGCGTCCGAGCAGGTTTCATTGCGATGCTGCTGGCCATCGCTGCAACGTGGGCCAGTGACAAAATCACGCACCATGTCTGGATCGTTGTGGCGATTGTCGCCGGCATCGCGGTCGGGATTCCGCTCTCGAAGGTTCCGCTGACCGCCGTTCCGCAGCGGACGGCGATCTCGCACGCCTTCGGTGGGCTCGCGGCGGGATTGGTCGGCACCGCCAAGTTCATCCTGTGGTCCCTCTACGAGCCGGAAGAACTGACGCATTTCCGAATGGCCGCGATCGTCGCCGAAGTGCTGCTTGGATTCTTGACGGTCACCGGCAGCTTGCTGGCCGCTGGAAAACTGCAGGAGGTCCAATGGATTCCGCAGCGGCCAGTCACGTATCCGTTTCAAAACGTGATCAACATCGGCCTGCTCGGTTTGGCCGTGCTGTTTGGAGCGTTGCTGATCTGGCAGCCAGGCGGGAGCGCTGCGGGATTTCTGTTCGCCGGAGTGATCCTGTTGTCGCTGGCGTTCGGCGTGCTGCTGATCATCCCCATCGGCGGGGCGGACATGCCGACGGTGATTTCGATTTTGAATTCGTACGCCGGCCTCTCGGCAGTCGCGATGGGTTTTGTACTCGACAACAAATTGCTGATCACGGCCGGCGCACTCGACGGAGCCAGCGGTTTGATCTTGTCGATCATGATGTGCCGCGCGATGAACCGCTCGTTCACCAACGTACTTTTTGGAGCGTTCGGACAAGTGCAGGCGGTCGCGATCGATTCGCAGCAGCGCCAATACAAATCCGAGACGATCGAAGGGGCCGCCCAAGTGCTCGAGCAAGCCAGTCTGGTCGTGATCATTCCCGGTTACGGGCTGGCGGTTGCACAGGCTCAGCATCGGGTGCGCGAGTTGTACGACCAACTGACTAAAGCCGGGATCACGGTCAAGTTTGCGATTCACCCGGTCGCTGGCCGGATGCCCGGCCACATGAACGTGCTGCTGGCCGAGGCCGAAATCCCGTACAGCGACCTGATCGAGATGGATGAAATCAATTCCGACATGCCGCAATGCGACGTCGCTCTGGTGATCGGAGCCAACGACGTCGTCAATCCGGCCGCGCGGTCCGTGAAATCCTCGCCGATCTATGGGATGCCGATCATCGACGCCGACAAGGCCAAGACCGTGTTCGCCATCAAACGCAGCAAGAACCCCGGTTTCGCGGGAATCGACAACGAACTTTATTTCTCGGACCGCACGTTCATGCTCTTCGGCGACGCGAAGGCCGTCGTTGGCGATCTGGCCAAACAGCTCGCCGGCGGCGGTGGACATTGATCGGGTGAACGTCGCTGCTTGGCTCGGGTCAAACCGCTTTCAGGATCGTCAGCAATTCGTCGCTGAGCGTGAAGGCTTCGTTGATCTCCGCCGGTGGGTCGAGAATGGAGTCGAGGCCTTGGTTGCCCGCAACCGTGTCGGTGCCCCCTTGAACATCGACGAGATCTTCGCCGTCGCCGCTGGTGCCGCCGTCGATCGAGTCCTTTCCGTCGCCACCGCTGAACGTGTCAAAGCCTCCTTGGCCGAGAATCGAGTCATCGCCGTCTCCGCCGAACAGACTGTCCGCGAAATCGGGACTAGCAGTCAGCGAGTCGTCTCCGTTGCCGGCATCAACCACGATGCTGGTCAGAGCGGCGTAGTCCGCAGCCAGCACGCTCCCCAAGTTGATGGCGTTTACATCGTCGTCGCCGGTGATCACGATCGACTGAATCACGCTGGCGTTGACCACTCCTAGGAAGGGTGTCCGTGTGAGCGTTCCGCCGGTCGGTCCGGTCGACACGACGACTTGCCCCACGCTCGTGCTGATGGTGGGCGCATAACCACTACTCAACGAAATATTCAGCTCGGTGCCGCCAATGAGCAGCACGTTCGCTGCGGAGAGCGCGGCATTCCAAATTCTCAGAGGCTTGGGACGGTACGCAATTTCGAGTGGTCTGTGACCCGCGACGCAGGCGCTGCCAACTTTTCCACGATGATGTAATGCGCACGACCGACTCCCCCCTGAGTGCGGTCTGATTTCACTGATTTGGCTCGTCTTAGCTGTGGTTCAGGTCATCACCGACCTGCCGGCGACAACGATCGAGGCGCAAGACAAAGTCCTTCCGGTTGTGCTGTCAGCGCTGGCCTTCGTCACACGCGACAAAACCGTGCCACGTCGTTAGCTCAAGCATGTTGTGCAAATCAGGCACGACTAGTGCGGTTGGCAGGATCGTCAAGGTCGGTGGGATGACGCGCTGGTTCACAGTTCCCTTTCAAATCTCCAATGAACAACTGCTGTACCAACAGCACAAAAGCCCC
>VGZH01000196.1 GCA_016872645.1 Planctomycetota bacterium
ACATGACGTACGGACGCTGATAGGCCGAACTTCGCCAAGGCACCGCAAGAAATCGTGATCCGAACTTTGCGTCTGTGACGAACGGATACTGCACGGTTTTTGATGCAGACAGAACTCACCCTTGACCCCACCGCTTGACGTTAGTCGTTCCCCGCAAGGGAACAGCGCGAGACGTCAGCGGCGGTGTGGGTCCTCAAGGCAGGATCGGCGTGACTTTGCCTTGGAAATGAGACTTCCTGGCAACACAGACGGCGACGATGTTGCTGATTCACCACATCCAAGCTGTTCCGAAAACGAAACGCGTTGGTGCTCGGTTGGTATGTCGTTTCGTCCGTGAGCTGCGGTTCCTCGAGCGCTGACGAGGCCACCGGACCACCTCACGCGCGGCATCCTTGACACTGTTCCCGGCAAAGCCCATCATCTTTTAGTCAGTTTTTGCGAGGAGGCGGTCACATCCCTTGGACAGGAAAATTGGAATCAAAACATGAGTACCGGAACCCGACGGCTGGAGCTCGAGGAAGTGGGAGACGTCACGGTCGCGAAATTTATCGACAAGAAGATTCTGGATGAGGGCAACATCCAAATCATCGGAAACCAGTTGTTCGCATTGATCGAAGAAGACGGTCGGCAAAAAATCGTCTTGGATTTCTCCAACGTCGAATATCTCTCTAGTGCGGCTCTCGGCAAACTCATCACGATGGACAAGAAAATGAAAACCGCAAAGGGTAAATTGAGGTTGTGCGCCATCCGGCCGGATATCTATGAAGTCTTCGCGATCACCAAGCTGAACAAGTTGTTCGATATGAAGGACAATTTGGAAGCCGCATTGCAGGGACTTTAAGGCTTCTTTGGCCTGCTCCGGGATGAAACCTCTGCTATCCATCAGCGACGTTTCTATGGACGTCGAGATGTGGTCACGGCGAGTTAATCCGTGGGTTTTCCGTATTCACGGTCGCCTGAACTTGGGATGACATGACCCAACTCGCACAGTTCGATGTCTGGATTCCCAACGATACGGCGGAGGCTCGTGACGTTCAGGAACGCATCATCGGGCTGATGGAACAAAACGCTTGGCCAATGCGCGATTGTTTTGGCGTACGACTCTCGCTCGAAGAGGCCCTCGTCAACGCCATCAAGCACGGCAACCGCATGGACCCGGACAAGAAAGTCTACATCGCCTGCGAATTGACCGAAGACGAAGTCATAGTGGTGATTGAAGACCAAGGAGACGGCTTCAAGATCGAAGAAGTGCCAGACCCGACCGAGGATAACAACCTTGAAAAACCGGGCGGGCGCGGCATTATGCTCATACGCTCATTCATGACCGGCGTTGGCTACAACGACAAAGGCAACCGGTTGACGATGAGCAAAAAGCTGGGCGTCGTCAACAAGGACGAGACCGATTAGATCGCGCAAATTTGCGCTTGTTGAAAATAGCGAGAACGGGACTCGAACCCACGATCTCAGGCTCATGAAGCAATCCGAATAAAACGGGTTGATCGGTCACCAAACGCTGTTTCAGCGATTGCTCGCCGTTCTCGTTTGGGGTCATATCGTCTCATTTCGATGCTGTAACCCGGGGAAGATGGTTCGTTTCGTGGAACAAGTCCCCTAGTGCCACCTATTTCGAGATCGGGAGCAACGGCCTTGAGCACTTCCACGGCGTTGCGATCGGCAATGAGGAGCATCGGCTGATGCTGACAGGAAATTCGATTTCCCCAACGAACCTCAAATTAACAGAGTCTCTGCTGAAGTGAAGGGATCGGAGGGGCGAGTCGATTGACGGCCTGTTGAAGGGCAACTGGCAGGTCGCTGCAGGCAAAACTCGTGTTGATCTTACAACTTCCGCGCAGGTTCCTCGTGCCGATCCGCATCAGGAATGATCAGAAGCTTGCCAGGAACAGGAAGGAGTCGATGTCGGCGTAGGTCAATTCGTGCGACTCGTCGGCCTCGTTAGGTGCATCGAGCGCGGGGTCGGCCAGAATGCTGCGTGTCGCGGCGACACTCCGCATGGCGACCGGCTTATCAACGATGTCCGGCAGGTGTTGGCGAAGTTCATCGGCAACGAGACCAAGTCAGACCACAAATCCCCGTCGTGTTACTCGCTGTCCGTTGGGGCGGGAAGCTGACTGCGATTACCGCCGCGCGACGGCCGGAGTCGGTCGATGCGGGGGTTTTGCTCGCGAGTCCAGCCCAACACGCTGCAGCGAGCACGATTGTGGCTGGCCAGAAAACACGACATCCGCCGCGATCCCCTGCCCCAGCGCGACGCGACGTCAGGCCTCCTCCTGGCCCATCAGGATTTGACACACAAATCGCGGGCGTCCGCTCCGTTCATTCATTGCCCAACGTTACTCATGCTCGCGGGGCGGGAGCGCATCATCGACAACGCCGCAACGAAGGGGCGGGCGCACCAACTCAGGACACGCGAACTCACGTTGCAAGAATACCCCGATGCCCAGCACACCTTGGAGTTCGAACCTCATTCCGATCAATTCGTCAACGACTTATTGGCGTGGCTGCAGGGGGAGCGAATGGTTGGGTCTGCGTAATTTGTCGGGGGGCCTGATGTGAAGAATGGGCCTGTCCTGCCCATTGATCGCCAGCGATTTATTTCCGCACCTGCGAGGGCTACTCTGTTGCACCGGATCGATTCCTGAGTCTTTCGCCAGACAGGAGCACGGACCGATGTCGTCTTCCCAATCTGACCGCAACGTATCCTACTCGCTCTTGAGGCTCGGCGACCTGCGGCTCCAGTCCGGGCAGGTGAACGAGGCGTTCGTGGCCGATCAGAAGACTCTAGAGATTCCATCAGCAGTTTGCGGCGGCCGATCCGAACGACGCCCAGACGCAGTTTGATTTGTAGGTGTCGTACCAAAAACTGGCGGCCACGCATCAGAATGGGGAGCAGTATCAGGAGGCAATCAACTGGTACCGGAAGGCTCTGACGGTGCTCGAAGGCCTGGAGAAGGCCGACCGGCTGGCTCCCTCGCAGATAAAATGGATCGGAATTGTGAAGGATGCGATTACGAATTGCCAGAAAAAGCTGTTGGATCCGTAGGCTTGAGCAA
>VGZH01000197.1 GCA_016872645.1 Planctomycetota bacterium
TGGTTCGAGTAAGGAATTTCGCACTGATGCCTCGCTCTCAAAAGTTCAAAGGAGCAACACTAGCTATGCGATGCGGCCTGTCTGTTTTCAACGTCATCGCCATCCTGGCGATTGTTCCGTTGGGGTATGCGGCGGAGATCAAGTTTAAAGTCGTCGTGGATCGAGGCACCGATCTGGGCCAGAACTTCGGCTCGTTGTTTGAGGCCGCGAGCGAGGATGGATCGGTCGTCGTCGGGGCCGGTTTTCAGAATGTCTACAACACCCGCAATCGTGCCGACCGCCATGCCTTGCAGTTTTTCGTGCGGCCCGTCGATGGCCAGCGAGAATTCGTCGTGCAGGCGCTGCCCCGCCCCAACAACCTGTGCGGCACGTACCTCTACGCGCGAGATGAACTTGTCCATTCCACTTTTGGCGGCCTCAAAGCCTGGGATGTCCGGACGAACGAATGGCGCGGATTGCCCGATATCGGCGGAACCCAAGAGACCATGCGAGTGGGGAACGGATTGCTCGAATGCGGCGACAGCACGGTGAAGTACGACGGCGCAACCGTTCTTTCTCGTCCGACGCAGGGCAGCTTTCAACTGTTCTTCTACGCCAACGGTTACCTCTGTTTTTACCACGTCAATCGCGGGGATGGCGGCTACCGCGCGTATCAGAATGACGAGGACGGCTTCAGCAAGCTATATGCCTGCCGTTGGACGCCAGGTAGAGATAAGGTCGATCTGGCCAAGGCCATCACGATGACGCTGCCGGTCGTCGGCGAAACGACGTTCGCCTGGGGACAACTCGGTCAGCAGATCGTGACCGGTTCGAACATCGGCGGCTTTTACATCCTGGAAGACGGACGGTGGCGGAAGTTGCTTGAGCCAAACCTCAAGGTCAGCTACCAGCTCTATTCGACCATGGCGTTTCACGATCGATTATTGATGGGGCAATACCCAACGGGCCGACTGTTCGAGTACGACGGCCGCGCGATTACCGACCAGGCTGGCTGGCCGCCGGTTCTGCCGGGCGTTTCGGCGAGCGCTCGCGAGGCGCAAACAACGGTTATTTACGGAGGCGAACCGCTGGTCGGCGTCTGGCCCTGGGGAGAACTGTGGCGCTATCAACCAGACGCTCGGAAATGGACCTTCGTTCGCCGCATGTTCGACCACCCGCAACTCTCCGACCAGATCGTTCACCCGTACGACATCGAGAATCGAGGCTACGCGGTGAGCAACCAGTGGGGTCAGCGCGTCACGAGTCTCGTCACGAGCGGCCCTGATTTGTTCGTCGCGACATCCGCCAAAGATCCGTGCGAGTGGGACGCGGACAAGTTCCCATTTCTTGCCCCCGACAAGTGGAAGAGCTACGGAGCCGTTTATCGACTGACGACGCCCGGCCACCTCGGAGCAAGCACGGCCTGGACCGCCGGTCCCACAACATTCGAATTGACACTCCGCGGCAAGTCGATGTCGATCTCTCAGGACGGCAAGAAAATTGCCGAGACCGCAGTCACTGGTCCCATCGCCGAACGACTGCGAGCTGTTTCACAACTCAAGCCCGTCCGCTGGGGCGAGGGAATCTATGGCCGATTTACTGGTCCCAAGCTGGACGGTGTCGTGACGAGCGAGGTGCAGCCATGAGGAAAGTTCTCGGCTTCCTCATTGTGCTGGTTGCGATCGGTCAGTCGGCCCACGCGGAGGACGCTGCGGCGACACGAGCGAAGTCGCCGCCGACGGTTCACGACATCGGTTCGCGGCGCGAGCTGTTCGTGGATGACGCGCTGGTCGAGCGGTTGGTGGGCAAAGCTGATTTTCGGTTGCAGCATCCGACACCGCGCGAAGTGGTCATGGTTCATGACGCACCCTGGGAAGGAAACAACACCACCTATCACTGCGTCGTCCAGGATGGCAACCGGTATCGCATGTTCTATGTGACGGGGCATCTGGCGGCGAAGAACGACCAACTCGATTCGCGGGCCGAGAGTTTCTGCTATGCGGAGAGCGAGGACGGCATTCATTGGAGAAAACCGGAACTCGGCCTGCACGAGTTCCAGGGATCGAAGGCCAACAACATTGTCATCTCGCGCGCCATGGCCCAGGGACATCAGGCGCGCATCGGCGCGCCGGCCGTCTTCAAGGATGTCAATCCGCTGGCGGATCCCGATGCACGCTACAAGATGTTCCTCAGTGCCGAGCGTCCGCTGGGAATGCTGCCGATGAAATCTCCCGATGGCATTCACTGGACACCGATGCGCCAGACGCCGGTCATCACCGACGGCGCCTTCGACGCGATGAACCTCGCGTTCTGGGATTCCGAGCGAGGAGAATATCGCGCATATTGGCGTTACTTCACCGCGGGAGTCACCAACGACAATCAGTGGGAACCCGCCGGCGTGCGAGCGATTCGCACTGCCACTTCGAAGGACCTGATTCACTGGGACAACCAGGCCAACCTGAAGTATCCCGGTTCACCCACAGAGCAGCTCTACGAGAACGGGATCCATGCCTATCACCGCGCCCCGCACTTGCTGATCGGTTTGCCGGTGCGTTACGTCGATCGGGCCAACCCTGAGTACACAACACCGGCGGTCGGCAACGGCCGAGCGGGGGCGGAGCGTCTTCGGGATTGGCCGGCTTCCTTGCGGTCGCTGCCTGACTTCGAGCAGCGCCGGGCAAAGGCGGCCCTGATCGAACGGCTTGGCTCCGCGATGACCGAGGGGCTGTTCATGTCCAGCCGAGACGGAGTGACGTTTCGCCGTTGGAACGAGGCCTTTCTGCGGCCCGGCATCGAGCGTCCCGGAACCTGGAATTACGGGCAGCAGTTTGTCTGCTGGCAACTCGTCGAAACGAAATCGGCGTTCGACGGCGCGCCCCGCGAACTCTCGCTCTATGCCACCGAAGG
>VGZH01000198.1 GCA_016872645.1 Planctomycetota bacterium
GCCGATCTTCGGCAGGTTGAAATCGACGTGCGTGCCATGTTTGTAGCCGAGGGCCTTGCCGCCACAGAGGATCGTCGGGAGGTTTGCGTTGCCGTGGCTGTGACCGTAGGCCATGCCGCTGCCCCACAGCACCTGCGTCGTGTCGAGCAGCGGTTGATCGCCTTCCTTGTGTTGCTTGAGTTGGTCGAGGAAGTAACTCAGTTGCTCGACCAGGAACGTGTCGGTCGCGGTGAGACGGCGGAGCTGCTCGGGGTCGCCGTTGTGATGGCTCAGGCCGTGGCGCGTTTGCAGGATGCCGATCTCGGGGATGCCACTGGCGTGTCCTTCGCCACCGATGCCACAGGTGATGACGCGCGTCGAATCGGTGCGGAGGGCCATGACCATCAGGTCGTAGAAGAGGCGGTAATACTCGCCCGCCTCGGCCATACTGAGCTTGCGCTGGAGGCGCGCGGCCTCGTCGGCGGGCACGGCTGGCTTCGCGACGTTGAGCCACTCGTCGGCGCGCTTGGTTCGCTCCTCGACCTGTCGCACCGCCGTGAGATACTCGTCGAGCTTGTTGCGATCCTCGCTGCCCAGATTCTTCGTCACGCGATTCGCATCCTCGGCCACGCCGTCGAGAATGCTTCCCCGGCGGCTGAGTCGGCGACGAATCGTCTCCTTGCTGTCCTTCTCGACGCCGAACAGAGCGTTGAAAACCTGCTGCGTGTTGCGTTCGGCGGGAAGCTGGATGCCGTCCCGTGACCACGCCAGCGATGAGCCTTCGATGGCCAGTTCCAGCGACTGAAAGCGAGTCGACACGCCTTGCACTTCGGCGATGAGCTGATCAGCGGAGACCGTGTTGCGGAAGGCCCCGCCATCGCCCGGCACGTTCGCACCGGTGAGCCAGACTCGCTCGCAGTTGTGATGCTTGCCCAGCACCAGCGGATGATGCAGGCCGCTGATCGGTGTGATTTCCGCGCGATGCTTTTCCAACGACTTCAGCGGCGCGGTGAATTCGTAATCCTGGCCCGCTTTTTCAATCTGCCAGGTGAGCATGTTCACACCGTTGGGAATGTAGAGAAACACGCTGCGTTTCGGCCGCGAGGGGTTCGGAATCGCGGCCATACAATCGAGCAGCGGCAAAGCGATCGTCGCACCGAGCCCTCGCAACATCGTGCGCCGAGACATTTGCCATTTGTGCAGATGAAGATGGGCCATGGTTGGCGCTTTCTCAGAGAGTCCTTAGGCGTTCGCTGTGGACTTCTTTGTACGATGGACTACACGTCTATCGTATCTAAAGGTCAGTCTCTCTCGATATTGAACGCGGCGAATTCGGCAGACATGTCAAACTCGCGCTGGTCGTGGATCAACGCGCCGAACGTGATCTTCAACGTCTCTCCCTTCGCGATCGTGACTGCGCTTCGAGGGCCTTGTTTCATCGCTTCGCGGCCGAAGGGGTTCGCGACAAAGACGCCGTAGTCGCGGTTGTGCCACCAGCTTTCGCGGAAGTTCTTGTCACTGGCCATCAACAGGATGCCGCCGGATTGCGGGCCGGAGCCTGAATAGTCGCACCACTTGGCTGGCTGGCCCCAGGTCTCTTTCGCTGACTTCTTGCCGGTTGAACTGCGAATCATCCCGCCGTTCTTTTCGGTGAAGGGAGTGGCGACTCGGGCTCCGAAGCCCATCTCTTCTTGATCGCCGAATACGATCGGGCGTTCGTCGGCACGGAACTCGGCGCTCCACACGAGTAACCAGCCATTGGGCCGCGCGGTCAACGTGAAGTGGTTCGTCAGCAGGCACAGCGACTCGCCGCTATTGGTCTTCAGGCGGCACTCGGTGGCGAATCGCAGTCGTCCGTCAACCGTTGTTGGAGCCTTCACGAAGCGGACATGTTCCATGGTCGCCTTGTTGCGCCAGAAGTCTTGCCCGCTGATGTCACCCAAGCCGAGCCAGATGCCGGGGTGCATGGTGTCGTGATCGGCCGCATCGACATCCTTGACGGGGGGATGATTGCGAGTGACCTGCCGCTCATCCGCCAGTCGAGCATTGGCGAAGTATGGCCGCAGAATCTTTTCATCGCGAAAGACGAAGTCGACGATCGGCTTGCTGCTCAGCGAGATTCGCAGGCGATCCTTCTGTTCCTTGACTCCGAAGCCGGTTGCCGGCGACGTATTGCTTGCAGGAGCAGTCGTCGTACTGGCACTCGCGACGGTCAGGGGAGTTCGCATCGACAGCAGGAACGCTGCCAAGTCGGCGATTTGCTGCAGCGTCAGAGTCTCGGCCATCTCAGGCATCGCGGACTTCGGAACGGTCTTGCGTTCTTCGATCGCAGCCTTCGGAATGTCGACTCGTTCGCCGCTCGATTGGCCGAGAGACAGCGTCAAGCCGCTCTCTTCCAGCAAGACGCCGGAGAACACTTTGCCTTGATCGGTGACGACGGTCAGTTGGTTGAAGCCTTCGGTGATGACGGCACTGGGCTCGACGATCGACTGCACGATGTGCCGCGCGTTGGCTCGCAGTCCAATGCTGCTCAGGTTCGGACCGAACCCGTTCTTCGTTTGATCGAGGCTATGGCATTTGCCGCAACCAGCGCCGGTCGAACGACGAAAAAGCAACTCGCCTCGATCTCGATCGCCGCGTTCCAGCAGCGCGAGCGACGCGTCGAGTGTTGCTTTCGCCGGCTGTTTGAGGAGGGGCAGGGGGGCGACCGCGACGATGTAGTTTCCTTTGCCTCCACTAAGGCCATCGTCCGTGTTACCACCGAGTTCAACGCGGCCTGCGTCGAATGATCGTGAGTAGAAGGCGAACTTTGCGCCTTCGTCGAGGGCCGCGGTGAACGACTCCTTTCGAAAAGACGTCAACACCCAACTTGGAGGCGACTTCTGTCGG
>VGZH01000199.1 GCA_016872645.1 Planctomycetota bacterium
TTCGATTCAGTCCCGAAAGCGGAACGAATACAGGTCGGCGTCGGTCATCACGAAACGCAGCCGTACCGGTTTTCCCACCAGGGCGCTGACATCCGAACCGGCCTTCCATTTCACGACGTGTTCGATCGCATCCGCCGTTATCGGAATGCAATCTGCAAGGGTAAATCCCGTCATCGGCATGCCGTCAGCATCCTGCAGTTCTACCAAAGTCACGCCTTTGCTCACGACATTCAGCGACAGTTGCGAACCGGTGAAGGTGAACGTTTTTGTCGTTATTGTTCCCGCAGCGTCCGCGTGTGCGGAGACGAATCCATCGATGCGGAACACGAAACGCCGCACGCGGGTGCCCGGTCCCACATTCGCCGCCTCAGACGCATAGACGGATAGTTCGCGGTCGTCGCCTGGCAACTGGACGACACCCCACGTCATGTAGTTGCTGCGATTTCTATCGCGATCTTTTGGAGCGGTGATCGGGATCAGTGCATCGCTCCAGCGACGGAACAGGAAGCCATCGCGACTGGTCATGAAGATCGGTTCGACTTGCTCCGTTTTTTCATCGAAGCGCGTCGGGAACGCGATAAACAAATTGGGCGCACGGAAGTAGGGGATTACGGCATTCGTATAAAGATGTTCTCGTGGCGAGTCCACGTACTCCAAATTGGCCTGGTTCTCCCAGTTGAAAAAATCTTTCGATGTCCCTGTACGGATCGCTCGCATTCCGTCGTCGATGCGCCAGTAGGCTCGATACTCGTTTCGCTCGGCATCCCAGAAGGCGAGGTTTTGCGAATCGAACGTTCCGGCTGTGATCGCTCCCTCTTTGTGCAGCGCCCAGCGAACGCCGTCGCTTGATTTATACGCATTCAGGCAGTCTTTTTCCTTGCCGTCGATGATTGTGGTGCCGAAGCCCAGCGCCTTGTACCGAGCGTCGGATGCGCAATCCGGTTTGAGGTCTTTGAACGGTGTGAAATTGTGCGCCGCATAGCCGGCAGTCCAGATAATATTGTTATCCCGGGAACCGTCGTATTCGAAAAGACCGAGCTTCGGTCGTGTCCAGGTAATGCCGTCCTTGCTCTCTCGGAAACAGGCGACCTGGGGATGTGATGCCGTTTTGTCCTCGCCGTAATGCAGGCCCCGGTAGTAGACACGGAAACGTTCCTCGTCGCGAAAGAAGGTGAAATAATTGGACTCGTTGCCCTCCCACGGGGCGTCGCACACAAGCACCACATCTCGTGGTTCGGGCTTGTGTAACTTCAAGGCGACGCCCTGCCTGCTCTCGACGAGAAAATCGTCGACAAACAGCTCGCGCCGCGAACCGATGTCGATCGGCTTGGTTCCGGCCGTTTCGTCGGCGCGAGCCACCGTGATCGCAGATGACAGAACGATTCCAACCAGGAATCGCGAGAGACACTTTCCCATGATCATTCCAGTTACTCATCGTTGTGGGCGAATCACTGTCACGGTCGAAAGCGGATCGAATACAAGTCAGCGTCGGTCATCACGAATCGCAGGCGCAGCGGTTTCCCAGCCAGCGCACTGACATCCGAGCCGGTCTTCCATTTCACGACTTCTTCGATCGCATCGCCGTAGATCGGCGGGCAGTCAGCCAGCGCGAATCCGGGAATCGCAGTTCCCGTATCATCCTGCAGTTCCACTCGCACACTGCCGACAGCCGAGGTTGCGAAATTCATCGTCAACTCACCGCCCTTAAAGATCAGCGGCTTCGTCGTGAACTCGCCGCCAGCATACCGGGCATGGACCGAGACGAAGCCGTCCGTGCGGAGCGTGCCGCGCTGGAGCTGCGGCGTCGACTTCAGTTGGCTGCTGTGGTCTTGCCAATAGACCGAGATTTCTTCCGGCGTGGTCTGCAGCATGCCCCAGGCAGGGGCCGTGTTGCCATGAATCCACGACTTCCGGTCGGGGTCGAGTCCCGGACGAATCCAACCTTCCAGGAAGCTGCGGTCGAAATGTACGCCATCGCGCGATGACATGAACACGGCGTCGGAAACCTCGTGTTCGGGATGTTCCTTCACCCAGACTCGTCCGGGGACAAGGCGCATGATCATGCCGAGATGCAGGTGCGGCGCACGAAAGTAGGGAAGGATCGCGGGATTGTATAGGTGTTCTCGCGGCACCCCGCCGGTGTCGATCATCTTCGGCGGGTCGGACCAGTTCAGGAAGTCTTTCGAGGTGGTTGTCTGGATCGACCGCATTCTTCCCGGACCCCAGACTCGGTTGTAACAGACGTACTCACCCCGAACTCGATCCCAGAAGGCCACGTTCTGGGCGTCGGTTTCAGTTTTCTTGATGATCCGCTCGTCCTGCATCAGCGACCAGTGAATTCCGTCGGGCGACTGCAAGGCGACGAGTCCCGCGCCCGGCGGCCAGGGGTAACCGGTGGCATCGGGTTCCGGCGGAGACGGGTCTGGCAGGTTCAACCATCGTCCGATCGCTTTGTAGCGAGCCTCCGGCTTGCAATCGGGATTACTGTCCTTGAACGGAACGAAGTTGTCGTTGGAATGAACTTGCTGCCCTTGCCCCAGCCACACGATGTTATTCGGCGCCGGAACCGTGAAGGGCCGTTTGTAACGATCTGTGAACTCGCCCGAGAACTGCTCCAGCTTGGGCCTGGTCCAGCGGATGCCATCTCGACTCTCCGCCGT
>VGZH01000200.1 GCA_016872645.1 Planctomycetota bacterium
AGACATCACGAGCGTGCCTCCGGCGTTCGTCCAGTCGAGCAACGCTTGCTGCGCCTTCAGCGACAGGTTCGGGGCGGAGACGTAGATCGCGGCGTATCGGCGGCGCGACAAGTCGCCAGACTCCAAAGAGAAATCATCCATGAAATCGACTGGATAGTTCTCGTGGGTCAGCGCGAAGTGCAGACCGTATAATTCTTGCAGGTAGGCTTTCGTCTTCGAGTCGCTATCCCACACTTGGCTTGCTTGTGGGAACACGATTGCGACCGTGCCGTCTCGCGGGCGGCCAGGGGCAATGAGTCGCTCCGACTTGCCGACCAGCCGTATCGCCGCCCCGAGATTGCGATACGTCACTTCCTCTTCAGACCAGCCGTCGGAGAAGGAGATATTCGGGCCGAAGGTGTACGGGTCGATCGCCTTCGCTCCGTGAGCGAGCAGCGACGCGATCTTCAGCTTCATGCCGTCGGCAAACGCACCGGTCGATTGGCCGACGGGGTAGTCGCCGTACTGCACGCCGCCTTCGCGAGCCGCACATCGCAGCAAGTCGCCGTACAGCGACCACAGTTGAGCGTCGGCGTCGCCGAACCAGTCTTCGGTCCAGATGCACGACACGGCTCGTTTGCGGCCGAGGTCGAACCAATCGGGCATCCCCATACCGGCATCCGGACCAGCGTCGCTGTTGTTGGCGAACTTCACGCCCGGTGACGGGATATAAAACCGGCCGGGCCAGTTGTTGAGGTTCATCGTCGTCAGCAGTTTCGGGTTGACCTCGCGTTGCAGCGACTGCGTGGCGGCGGCGAACCCGAGGCTCAACGATTCCGCATAGAACCGCGTTGTCCAGAAGAAGAGCTTACGCTGCGGCAAGGACTTCGTCTCGCTGAGCTCCCCTGGCAGAACCGCGTCCCAGTTGGCCGCACCGACATCGGCCGAAGTCAGCCCTTTCGATTTGAGGTACTCGCGAAAAATAGCGAGGCGTTTCGGATCGTTCACCACATCGTTCGTCACCGTCGGAAAATACCAGCCCGGCTCGTCGCCGATGTGCATCAATTCAAGTTCGCCCGGCTTCGCCCCCATCTTCGCCGCCGCGTCGCGGAACCCGGCCGCCCACTTGTCGAGGGACTCACGCGCGACGAGGTCCGCGTTGAAATGAAAGTACGACGGCGGGTTGTAGATCGCCTCGCGGAATCGCCGAATGCCGTGACGCTCGGCCACCGCTCGGATCGTTTCCGGATCGACTCCCGACCAGTTCCAAATCTGTGCCGTGTTGCGTCCCAGCAGAGCAAGAGTCGCCATACCCGCCTCCAACGCCTGCTCACTGGAATCGACGCCAATCAGCCCGTTCGCCACGAGTGTCCGCTCCGGACGTTCGCCGGGCGAGACGGCGTACTTTTGTGCGATCTCACGATACCGCTCGAACTCCTCGGCACTGGTCCTGACGAGCGACTTGAGTTGAGCCGGGTCATCCAGGCCGTACTTCGGCACGATCACCGCGCCGACGTTGCCGACCAGCGTTAGGTCCGCCGTGCGAATCGGGACGTGCTCTTCGCCGTTCGATTGCGGCACTTCCCAACGCAGCACCGCTCGTTTGACTTTCGCGTTGCCGAGCGTGCAGCGCACCACCGACGAACTGCCTGACGCGACAGCGATCTGCACCGCCCAGTGCCCCCCGCGGCATTCAATTCTACAGCAAGGGCAAGGATTGGGACGAAGACAAAAGCCGGCACAACGCGTGCACAATCCCGGGTGGGTCAGCAGCAGTTTTCCGTGTCGTCTCAGTTACGAGTACAGGTTTTTGAGAGCCTTTTCCAATTCTTCGTCGGAGGCTTTCGGATCGAGCAGTGTCACTGTGCGTTTTCGCGGTTCCGCCCGTTGGGACTTCTTTTTCGGTTTTTTCGTGGGAGGTCGGAATTTGGTTGTGCGTTTTGCCGAGCTTGATGGCTTCATGTTTGCCGTTCCTGACAACTGAGACATCGAGATGATTGGTGCCGCCTTTTCGATCAAACCAAACGCCAACCGCATTCCCCGGCAACGCGACCAGTTGCCATTCCTGTGAAAAAACTTGTGAACTTCTTACAGACTTAAAGGTCGTATGAAAGTCGTTATTCGGCTCGAGTGCGAGCGGACGATTTCCGGAGACGACCCAACCGATTAGACTCGGCCCGCACAGTCGCACCTCGCATGAACTGGTGGTCGGTGTTGTCGCCCTTACCGACGGGACACCTTTGTCGTGCCCCGTAGTAAACGGCACGAGTCGCCGCAGCCACGGTCCGTCCCAGGTCGCGAAAAGCTCCGAGAAATCGGCGAACTGCTCCCGTAGCTCAGTTGGATAGAGCGGCGGTTTCCTAAACCGCAGGTCACAGGTTCGACTCCTGTCGGGGGTACTGATTTTCAAGAAAACCTCGGTTTACCGGGGTTTTTTCATTTTCGCTCGCCAGACGGATCACTCGATTCTCGGCATTTCCTTCGGGTTCCGTCAGAGCGCGCGTCGGAAAGCGCGTCGCCTCATCGAAGTGACTATCGGTGACTTGCAGGTAGTGTTTCGTCGCCACCAACTGGCTGTTGCCCATCCACGACGTGACGACGTGAATCGGGAACGA
>VGZH01000201.1 GCA_016872645.1 Planctomycetota bacterium
GGAGATTTTTGATGAACCCTCTTTTTCTTTTCGTCTTGCTGTTGTTCGTCAACGTGATTGCCCAGGCCGATGAACCGGTGAAGATCGGCTCGCGGCGCGAGTTGTTTGTGGACGACGCACTCGTCGACCGACTGGCAGGCCGGGCCGAATTGCGGTTGCATCCGCCGACGCCGCGCGAGGTCGCGTTGGAGACCAACGAGCCGTGGGAAGGAAACTCGACCAACTATGTCACGGTCTTTCAGGATGGAGACAAGTACCGCATGTACTACCGCGGCAGCCATTTTTCGTACCTCGGCGGCAAAGATCGGCCGAACACCCGCGACGTCTATTGCTATGCCGAAAGCGCGGACGGCGCGCGTTGGACGAAACCGGATTTGGGGTTGTTCGATTGGAGCGGCTCGAAGCAGAACAACATCGTCTGGGACGGCGTCGGGGCGCACGCCTTCGTGCCGTTTCGCGACGCGAATCCGAAATGCGCGGCCGATGCGAAGTACAAAGCGCTCGGCGTCGGCGGCAAGACGCCTGGGCTGTACGCCTTCAAGTCTGCGGATGCGATTCACTGGGTCTTGATGCGCCCCGAACCGGTCATCACGAAGGGAGCGTTCGATTCGCAGAATGTCGCGTTCTGGGATGCCGAACGGGGCGAGTATCGCGAGTACCATCGCGACTTCCGCGAAGGCCGGGATATCCGCACGGGCACCTCGCAAGACTTCCTGAAATGGACCGAGCCGGAATTCCTGAGCTACTCGGCCAACGTCGATCCGGGCCGGCGCGAGGGGAAACCGGGTGACGTGAAGGACCCGGTCGGCGAGAAGTACCCGTTCGGACGCGTCAGCGAGCTGTATACGAATCAGATCGCCCCGTATTACCGCGCGCCGCATCTGTTGCTGGGCTTTCCCACGCGGTACATCGATCGCGGCTGGACCGAGTCGGTCAAATCGCTGCCGCGCTACGATTATCGGCAAGCGCGAGCGAAAGATTCGCGCCGCGAGGGAACAGCCGTGACCGACGGCATGTTTATCACCAGCCGCGACCGCCAGCAGTTCTCGATCTGGCCGGAGTCGTTCCTGCGACCGGGACTGCGCACTCGCGACAGTTGGTTCTACGGCGACATGTATCAGAATTGGGGCCTGGTCGAAACGAAGTCCGCGATTGGCGACGCACCCCCGGAACTCTCGCTGTACGTCACCGAGCGCACTATGCAGGAAACCGGCGGAGTGCTGCGTCGCCATACCTTGCGCATCGACGGCTTCGTCTCGCTGCACGCTCCGCTAGCCGGCGGCGAGCTGATCACCAAACCACTCACGTTCGCTGGCAATCAACTGACGCTCAACGCTTCGACCTCGGCCGCCGGCTCAGTGCGGGTCGAGATTCAAGACATCGACGGGAAGCCGCTGCCCGGCTTCGCCTTGGCGGATTGCCAGGAAGTGTACGGCGACGACCTGGAACGAATCGTGATCTGGGCCGGGAACCCAGATCTCGGCGCGTTCGCCGGCAAACCGGTGCGGCTACGCTTCGAGGTCAGAGACGCGGATCTATATTCGTTCCAATTTCGAGCATCATCGCTTTAGCAGCCTGTCGAAGAGCCCTGGGACAGGATCTCGGCCTGTCGCATCTCTCGGCGAACCAATGACAGGCAAGATGCCTCAACAGGAGTTACCCTTGGCGAGCTCAGCCCATAGTCTACCTCGACCGCGCTGTTGTTCGACGGCTTTATCCTGACGGCGTTCGGCACGGGCCATTGCAAACCGACGGGTGCCAAAGTTTGGCTCATGGACGTGGCCCTGATCCGTCGGCGTTTGGCTCCGTCGACTACAATTCAACCGCGCGATTGGCCCGGTACGATTCCGATCGGGACAGCAATCGCGAAACTGGAACAAAGGTCGATCGAACGATGCTTGATCCGCTGAAACACAACCGACGTGAATTTCTGATCACCTCAGCCATCGCATCGACGAGCGTGCTGTGCAATGGCAACAGCGGCGCAGACGAATCAGCGGATGAGAATCGGAAGTTCGCATTGCACGCGTGGGAGCGCGATGCGCGCAATCCGATCTTTGTTCCCCGATCCGATTTTGATGCCAGCGGTGCGCAGGGGCCGTTTGTCGTGCTGCATGATGGGCAATGGTGGATGTTCTATGCGGGAATCGGCAAGGACGGCCTGCAGCGGATCTGCCTGGCCACGGCGAACCCAGAAAAGCCAACGGAATGGGAGCGGCATGGGCCGATCCTCGATCTGGGCCCGAAAGACTCATTTGACGAACGATCGGCCACATACCCTTGCGTCCATCGCATCGGGGGAAAGTGGCACCTCTATTACTCCGGGAAAAGCAGCCGCGCGAACAAGTTCCATTTTTCCAATTACTGGGGCATTGGTCTGGCGCAGAGCGACGATCTGCGGCATTGGAAAAAGCACTCGTCGGAACCGATCCTTCAGGGAGACGGTGTCCAAGAATATCCCGACTGCCAAGCGCTCGTCGGCCTGGGAAACATCA
>VGZH01000202.1 GCA_016872645.1 Planctomycetota bacterium
ACGACGGCATTTCGCTGGCCTGGGCCGTCACCGAATTCCTGCACGATCAAATCCGCTGCCGCACGCTGTTCGCCACGCACTACCACGAACTGACCGAACTGACCAAGACGCTCGCCGAAACCAGCAACTGGAACGTCGCGATTCGTGAGCACGGCGACGATATCGTCTTCCTGCACAAGATCGTGGAAGGCCCCGCCGACAAGAGCTACGGCATCCACGTCGCCAAGATCGCCGGCCTGCCGCGGGACGTCGTCGATCGAGCCTCGGTCATCCTCGCCCAACTCGAATCCGACCACATCGACGAATCGGGCAAGGTCAAAATTCCCGAACGCAAAACGAAATCGCGCGACCGCCAGCTCTCACTGTTCATCGAACCGGATCATCCGGTGATCGAGAAGCTCAAGTCGCTGGACATCGAACAGCTCACACCGATTGCGGCGTTGCAGAAGCTGAACGAACTTCGCGAATCGCTGGCCAAATGACGGCAGATTACTCTGCCGAGAGCCGTATCAACCGAGCAACCGGCTCCAGCCACATTCGGCCTTGAGTCGCGCGAAGTTCGGCGACGAGGACGACATCTCGTACGTTTTCGAGCACTTCAAATTCGTGAGTGACGGCCTGCCATTCGGTGTCACCGGTGAGTTTGTTGTCGCGTTTCCCGCCAGAGATGCGAAGGCCGGCTCCAGCCCCTGGCTCGTCTTCGCGAGGAGCGACCGCTTCGGTGCGCATTCGCGTTTCGAGGCGGTAGCGGCCTTTACCGAGCAGCACTCTGCGACGCCACGAGGCAACGCACTGGCCGGACTCGCCGACTTGAATCGAGTAGCGTTTCTGACCATCGATCTCGACCTCTTCGACTTTCGTGTCGTCGGTCTCTTGCGCTGGGAACCAATCGGCGATGTCGATCGGCTTGTCGCCGTCGAAATCCAGCGGCGTCGGGTCGCCGTTTTGAAGTTGTTCGCGGAGATTCGGCTCGCGGGCGGTGATTCGCTCTTTGAGCTCTCGGACTCGGTCGGCATGAGCCTTCGCAAACTCTTCGCCCATTGCGGTGACGACCGGTTGCAGGCGAGACAACGCGAGGTCGAGCCGCTCGTGCAGACGCTTCGGCTCGAAGAGGGGCAGCAGATCGGCGACTCGTTCGCGATAGCGTTTTCGCCATTCGGGATTGTGCATCACCGCGCTGGCGACCATCGGCTCGCAGTACTCAAGAATCGGCAAGCCGGGGTCGCCGAACACCTGATCCATGCCATGCGGCAAGAAGCGAGCCTTCCCCTCCGGCGGGGCGAAGTAGATGCGGTAGTTGTTTTTGTTCGGCGTGTAGCCGTCCCAGTGACACGTCATCAGTTCGAGAGCCATGAAGTTCACGAAGGCGTCCACGTTGAGATGCCCTTCGATGGCCGGCCAGCGTTTTTCGGGATCGGATTCGAGGCACGCCGCCTGCAAGGCTCGCAGATCGCTGTGATCGTCGGGGCCGTTGCCGGAATCCTTTTCGAGATCGACGTCGATGTCCTGCACAAACCCGCCGTCGTAGAAGTTGCCGGTCGTGTCGCCGAAGTGTCGCGTGAGGAACGGTACATCGAATCCCTCCTTGAGCACATACAGTCCAAAATCGCGATCGTTCAACCAGACGCGTGCGTGAGTCACTCGGGTGGCCGGCAACTTCGCATCGCGGCACAAGTCGGAACACAGCCATTCACACAAGTACGACTCGTCCTGCACCGAGTTGTTGAGATGGAATTTCTCCATCGCGTGAAACGTCTGGTCCTTGTTGTGCTTGCGCATGTTGAGCGTGAAGGCAGGACGATCATCGAGTTCGCGAAAGCTGCCGGCAGCACCTTTGAGCTTGATCGCGACTTCGGTGTAAATCGTCTTGCCCTCGGGCAGCGTCTCGATCAGCTTGCATTTCACATAGCGGCGAGCATCTTCGCGAAGCTTCTGCGCCTGCGACTCCTTCAGCTCGATCTTGAGCTGCGGGATGACGCCGTTGTCGAAGAAGTCGTCGCTGGCGTCACGTTGCGGCCGGACTGATTCATCGGCGTGTGAATCGACCAGGGCGGACTCATCAACCGGCACCGGCTGGCGAACCGTAGACGGCTGACACCCCGGTACGCTCAAAAGGCTGAAGATCCATAAGCTGATCCCAGCCTGTCTCAAAATCCATAACGCGTGCATTCGGCACCTCCGGGCGGGATCGTAGCGAACCGGCGAGGCGTCTCACTATATTCCGCACGTCATTTCATTCTTGGAGTTTCCCGACAATGCCGGATGTCGTCGAGTTGCGTGAGGTCACGGATCGACGTGATGTCATTCATCGCGCCGTCCAGCGATTGTCGTCGGGTGATTTGGTCGCACTCCCGTCCGAGGCGGGCTACGTTTTGGCGGGAGCGGCACTCGTGGAGAGGGCCGGTCACTGCTTCTCG
>VGZH01000203.1 GCA_016872645.1 Planctomycetota bacterium
ATTTGGTCGCTTGTCACGTTCGTGGTCTACATCGTCGTCTTGAAATATGCGGCTTGGCGGCCGTTGATTCAGGGGTTGGATACCCGAGAGAGTCGCATGAAGCAGCAGATCGCGGACGCGGAAGCGGCGCGAGTCAAGGCGGAGCAGATGCTCGCTGAGCACGCCAAGAAGCTGGAGAAGGTGCAGGATGAGGTCAAGGAAATCCTGGCCGAAGCTCGTCGGGATGCGGAGCACACGAAGCAGGACATCGTCGCAACGGCGAACAAAGAAGCCGAGGCAACTCGGAAGCGAGCGGTCGAAGACATCGAACATGCTCGCGACGTGGCGATGAAGGAGTTATTCGACTTCGTCTCGTCCAACGTGATCGGCGCCACCGAACACGTCCTCGGCCGAGCGTTGTCGGGCGACGACCAGAATCGTCTCGTGCAGGAAGCGCTGAATCAGATGGGATCGAAGACGTAGCTGCGTGCTTCGTTGTAAGTCTCTTGTGCAACTCTGTGTTCTCTGTGTCCCTGTGGTGAGAGCTTTTCACCACACATCCACAGAGAGCACAGCGGAAAACCAGAGGCGATGAAAGTTAGTCATGGCCGAAAAGCTTCAAACCAAAATCGCGAGCGTGATGGAAGATCCGTCGGCGGTACAGATCGCGCGGGTTTATGCCAAATCGTTTCTTGAAGCGGCGAAGAACACGGTCGGGGTTGAGGCGGCTCTGGAAGAGGGGCAGTCATTCGTCGATGACGTGCTCACGAAGAATGGGGAATTCGAGCGGCTGTTGGTTTCGCCGACGATCAATCGGGATGACAAGCTCAAGCTAATTGAGCGAGTCGTCACGGGGCGTGGCTCGGAGTTCTTCACGAGTTTTTTGAAAGTGTTGGCTCGGCACGATCGACTTGATCTGTTGCCGAACGTTTTGCAGGCGGCGCGAATTCAGAACGAGCGGTCGAGTGGTCGCAAGCGAGTCTCGGTTAAGACAGCGAAGCCGCTGTCGGCGGAGTCTCGTAAAGCGATTGGCGACAAGCTGCGAGCGACGTTTGCGTTTGAACCGATTCTTGAAGCGGAGACGGACCCGTCGCTGATCGGCGGCATGGTCATCCGCGTGGACGATACCGTTTATGACAGTTCGCTGCGGACTCGGCTGAAACAGCTCAGAGCCCGCTTGCGCGAGAGGAGCCTCCATGAAATTCAAACCGGACGAAATCGCTTCAGTCATCCAGAAGGAGATTGAGGACTTTCGCGGCCAGATCGAAACGGCCGAAGTCGGTCGCGTGCTCGAAGTGGGCGACGGCATCGCTCGGTGCTACGGCCTATCGTCGGCGATGTCCGGCGAAATGGTCGAGTTCCCCGGCGGCATTCGCGGGCTGGTTTTCAACCTGGAAGAAAACTCCGTCGGCATCATCGTCCTCGGCGACGCTCTGAAGATCGCCGAAGGGGACGAGGTGCGTACAACCGGTGCGTTGTTGTCGGTGCCGGTCGGCGACGCGCTCGTTGGCCGAGTCGTCGATCCGCTGGGCAATCCGCTGGATGGCAAAGGCCCGATCCTCGCGACCGCCACGCGACCGCTGGAATACGCGGCTCCGGGAATCGCCGGTCGTCAGCCCGTGAAGCAGCCGTTGCAGACCGGTATTAAGGCCATCGACTCGATGACCCCGATCGGACGCGGTCAGCGCGAACTCATCATCGGCGATCGCAAGACCGGCAAGACTGCTGTCGCGATCGACACGATCATCAATCAAAAGGGGAGCGGCGTCATCTGTGTGTATGTCGCTTGCGGACAGCGAGCGTCGAACGTCGCGGCCGTTTACGAAAAACTCAAAGAGCAAGGCGCGATGGACTACACGATCATCGTGTCGGCCACAGCGTCCGATCCCGCTCCGTTGCAGTACATCGCTCCGTATGCCGGATGCGCGATGGCCGAACACTTCACTTACAACGGCGGGCACACGCTCGTCGTGTACGACGATCTGACGCGGCAAGCTCAGGCATATCGTCAGTTGTCGCTGCTCGTTCGACGTCCGCCTGGTCGCGAGGCGTATCCTGGCGACGTGTTCTACTGCCACAGCCGCCTGCTCGAACGGTCGGCCAAGCTGAGCAACGAACTCGGAGGCGGGTCGCTGACAGCGTTGCCGATCATCGAAACGCTCGACGGCGAAGTTTCGGCGTACATCCCGACGAACGTGATCTCGATCACCGACGGCCAGATTTACCTCGAGCCTTCGTTGTTCCTGGCCGGTATTCGTCCCGCCATCAACGTCGGTATCTCGGTCAGCCGCGTGGGTGGTAACGCTCAGACGAAGGCGATGAAGAAGATCGCTGGCTCGTTGCGACTCGACCTTGCTGCGTTCCG
>VGZH01000204.1 GCA_016872645.1 Planctomycetota bacterium
CGTCTACGGCCGTATCAACAAAGTCGGCCGTCACGCAGGTTAAATCTCGCAGATGGATTCGATTCGGAGTCGATGGTCGGAACTGCAAGGCCATCGGTTTCCAGTGGAATTGAAACAGTGGTTATTGCTGTATTTGCGGTGGGGATCGCCATCGCGGCTGACGCTCAACTGAGCGATGAAGTTCGATTGTGGGACACTCGATGAACGATCAAATCAATTTCGGTTCCGGGGAGTTTCGATATCGCGTCGTCGCCGATTGGCCGCGCTGGCCGGCGAACTGGAACGTGGTTGAGGTGGTCGGCGTCGCTACCGATTCGCGAAACCGAGTTTTCGTGCTTAGCCGTGGCGAGCATCCCCTCACGATCTTTGACCGCGAGGGGAACTTTCTCGGTTCGTGGGGCGAGGGTCTGTTCGCGCGGCCGCACGGGATCACGATCGCGCCGGATGACTCGGTGTTCTGCACCGACGACTTCGGTCACTCCGTCCGAAAGTTCACGCCGGACGGTCAATTGCTGATGACGCTGGGAACTCATGGAGTCCCCTCGGACACCGGTGCGACCAGCATCGACTACCGCACGATCAGGTACGTCGGGCCGCCGTTTCACTTTCCGACGAACGTCGCGATCGCACAAAACGGCGATCTGTTCATCTCGGACGGCTACGGCAACGCTCGCATTCACCGGTTCTTGCCCGACGGACGGCTGTTGCATTCGTGGGGTCAGCCTGGCGCGGGACCCGGAGAATTTCACATTCCGCATGGCATCGCGATCGACCGAAAGGGGACGGTCTACGTGGCCGATCGAGAGAACAGCCGACTGCAACTTTTCTCACCCGACGGCGAGTTTCTCGCTGAGTGGCCCGACATCGCGCGGCCCTGCGAAGTGGCGATCGACAACGACGGACACGTCTTCGTCGCCGAGGTGGGCTACCGCGCCGGCATGTGGCCAGGCACTCAACCGCCGCATCCCGGCGCGACCGGTGGCCGAGTCAGTATCTTCGATTCGCAAGGTGGCCTGCTTGCTCGGTGGGGAGGTGGCGACAACCCGACCGCTCCGGGAGATTTCTTCGCACCGCACGACATCTGGTTCGACTCGAGCGGAGACTTGTACGTCTCCGAAGTCGTCCGAGCCGCGTACGGCAACGTGAAGCCACAGGGGGACGACTTCCACACGCTGCAAAAGTTTGAGCGGCTAAGAACGTAGCCGTCACGCGGAGCAGTGACGGCTGCAAATCTGCGGCATCGCCATGATACGATCCTCTCCTTGCTGCTGAACTCCTGCGAGTTGCTGGCGAAGTCCCTGCAAATTGCTGCGTAAAACGTCAACTGGCTTTTTACTTTTCTTGTGCAGATTGACTCTTTCGTAGTTTCGACCTCAATTGTTGAGTGTCTCTTCGGAGTTTCGATCGAAAAAAGAGTGCGGACCAATGGGCAATGCGGACGCACGTGGCGGCCGCTGGCAACCAACAGCAAGAGCACCGAGGATTAGGCTATGGACTTCACAAAATGGGAAGTCAGCATCTCAAAATGATCGACGAATCCAATCCGGCGACAAAGGAGCCTGGCAAGAATTGAGTTTTGATGGAATGGCGAGCGATGCTGACAAAAGCACGACCTCTTTTGCAACCGTTCCCAATCGATGAACTCGTGTGAGAAGTCCGAAGAAGACTCAAGGCCGTACCTCAGCACTTGGTCAACGCATTCACAGCCTCGATTTGCTGCGGTAGCTTCCGCGGCCATGCCCCGATGGAAATTACTGTCCAGCTTGCTCTAACCGGACTGACCTGGATAAGACCACTGGCAACGATTCAGACAGCAACAGCGTCATTTGCTGAAGAGAGATTCGTCGACCAGAAGCCGTTGGCCACCGACTTCAACAACATCACCGGCAACCATCTTTCTTCGTCTTCGAGTCTCGATCTCACCATTCACGGTGACCTCGCCATTCTGAATGAGAAACTTGGCATGCCCGCCCGTTTCTGCCATGGAGCTCAATTTCAGAAATTGATCCAAACAGAGCATTCTCGATTCTGGCTTCGCGTTTTCTTCGCGCAAAACTTTGACCTCATTAGTTTGCACAAGACACTACTTCGAAGTCCTGCTGGTAGGCAATTCGTTGTGAGTGCGAAGCAAAATGGGACCGCTGGGATTCGAACCCAGAACCAAAGGATTATGAGTCCTCTGCTCTAACCGTTGAGCTACGGTCCCATCAAATGGATTTTGCGTGTTTTCTCTGGGAAATCCTAGTGTTTTGGAAT
>VGZH01000205.1 GCA_016872645.1 Planctomycetota bacterium
GGTATCGAAGCTGAGCTTGTTCCTGCCGCGTCAGGCCGGTGTTCCGCAGCAACTGTTTCGCGCTGTCGTGGACCCACTGCATTTGAACACGGTCGAGCGGCATGTTGGCAGTCGGTCGAGCCGCGTTTGGCTCGCCCGGGCCAACGCATGTCGGATTGATCGTCAAAACGGAGGACGGTGAGCTTGGCCTGCTGCAAGCGCTCGACCCGCACTTCAAGATGAAGCCGACTCCCCGAATTCGCCGGGGCGTACGGCCGGGCGAAGTCTGTTGGACCCCTGACTTGGTCAACTACCTGCGCGAATATGATGGCCGCATCTTCGTTCGACCATTTCGTGGAACCTTGCCGGCCGACGCTTCGCGCCGCTTGACGACATGGGCAAGGCATCAAGTCGGCAAGCCGTATGGACTCCACAAGCTGGGCTTGCCGCCGATCGGTTTGCCGATCCAGTCGCTGCACCTCGGCGGTCCCGCCCAGATCGAGGGTGACTCATGGTTCTGTTCTGAGCTGGTGGCTTCAGCACTCGTCGTGACGCGGCACCTTTCGCCGTGGCACGTTCGTCCGTCGCGAACAGATCCCGAAGATCTCTTCACGGATCGACTTCTCAACTTGCGTTCCGCCTGGGAAGCACCGCTCCTCTGGTCAGCCAGCATTCCGGAATCGTCAAAGACGCCTCCGCGACTCGAAGTCGCGAGGCCGCAGTTTGTGGAACTGACCATCCAGAATCCGACGCAGCACACCTATCGCTTGACTCTCAACGGCGAATTCATCGCTGATCTGCCACCGTACCACGAAGTTCCCATTCGTGGTATCGCTGGCCGAGTGACACTGCGAGCGAAGCCACTTCGTTCCACGGCTGGTGAGCAACTACTGACTGGCGATGTGACCGAGGACACGAATTGGTCGCTGTCGCAGTGATCCCCAATCGACGGCAGGAGGGAAGAGCTGCGGTCGATTATTCCGACGGACTCGGCGTTCTTGATCGTGAGATGGAGAATCCTGGGATTTTTTTCTTGAAGTTTGATGGTTCGCTCGTTTAAGTGCTGGGCCGACGCAGACGGTTTCCGAGGACAATGGATGGCTTTGGCGTCTGCGGTGTCCCAAGACAAGGAGGTGCCCCTTGGACACGGGAAAACGGTGTCGCCTCGTGCGACGGCTCAAAGCAGGCGAGTCGCTACTCGTCAAAGTTGCCACCGGACACGCGCTCGTCATTCGTCGAGACGCGCGCGACTCGAACAAATTCCTGTTCGAGGAATTCACGGCTCCTGAAACGAAGCCGTACTTCGTCATCCATCCGCACGATAATCCGAGGGCGGATGGAGAACTCTTCGACGGCCGCCATCCGCGCCAGCGCTGGCGACAGCGCCACGGTGAAGAAGTCGCCGGCAGCGGCATCTGATCTCGTCCGCCACGAGCCTCCGGCATGAGCCGGAACTCTGGCGGACGATGTGCGAATCCCGCAGTTGAGTCCGACTGAAAGGTGGCAGTCCGCTCAACTGCGGGTCTTTGTTCCTCAGACCATCAGCCACAACAACTTTCAGACCTCAAGGAATTTAGCGGTTCGCCGTTCGATTCGATCCGACGACGGCGAAGTCGATTCGTAGTGTCCAAACACAAACAAGGAGAGTGCGTGATGAGAAATCAACCGAGTGTTCCGCTGCTGTCCATTTCTGAAATCTTCCACGAGGAGATCGCCGACCGGTCGGGCGAAGTGCTCAACGTCGTGCAGAACAAGACGCGATTGTTCGCGCGGTCGGTTGTTCCGGGCATCGCCGACGTTTTTCCGAACGATCGTCTGCAAGGCGGAGTCGCTCTGCGAGCAACCGAATCGGAAGTCTGCGTGTCACCGTATGTCTTCCGCTTCGTGTGCAGCAACGGAGCGATCAGGGCTCATGCGCTGCAAACACGACAGCTTTCCGATTTGGACTGGCAAGACCCGTGGAGCGCGGCGAACAGTCTGCGCGAGGCGATTCAAGCCTGTTGTGAGCCAGAGGCATTCGCATCCGCCGTTCAAGAGTTTCGTTTGGCCACGAAAGCGATCGTGGTTCTCGGCCCGCAATTGTTCGCGTGGCTCGCCCAATCAGGATTGGCCAACAACGGCTTGTACCAAGCGATCATGGACCAGTTCTTCCGCGAACCGAACGAAACCCGATTCGACCTGACGAACGCCGTCACGGCCGTGGCTCGCGAGACGCGAGACCCAGATGTCCGCTGGCGACTGGAGGAACTCGGCGGAGCCATCGCCGCCGGCCA
>VGZH01000206.1 GCA_016872645.1 Planctomycetota bacterium
TGCACAGCCCGGTCGAAATGATCTCGCTCGACGACCTCGACAACGCCGCCAAGCTGATCGCTCACTTCTGTTTGTCGCTGACGCCAAGCTGCGACTTCACGCCGTGACTTGTGCGTTCAGCCTAACGACTCAAGCTCAGCGACCCGGCCCGCGGGACGCCACGATTGCAACAGTGACGCGATGGCCGGGTTCGCAGCAGCGCATGGTTAGGCGGCTGGTTAGGATTCACGACTGAAATAGCGTGCCGGACGTCGTTCCAGTTTGCACGCCAAACATGCCGCGATTTCTCGCGCGACCGCTTCTGCGTCCCCCGGGATACCCAATCGTCCCCAAAGACGTTGCTCCTTTCCCTCTCGCAGCAGCAGAGTAATCCGGTCCTCATCAAAAACGTGTGTGTCAGTGTCTGGCTCAAGTCGTTTCCGCTCCACGCGCACTCGCACGATATCCGAGACGCGGACAACCCGTCTGCGGCACAATCCACACGGTATCGAACAAATGCCGCCGCGAAGATCGATGATCAAAGGGCGCCGGCCGTATGCGAACCAATGCATCCAACCGGTGATCGCCCACTCTGCTGCCCATCCGCCGATGAACAGCAGGAATACGGCGACGGTGATTACCTCAAGAAAACGTCCGCGCACAATCGCACTCACAGGGAGAGTCAACAACCCGGCTGCAACCGCCGTGATGATGACGAGGACAATTGCGCTCTTGCGTCGAAAGCAGGCCGAGTAACGAACGCTGAGTCGTTCGTTCTCCCACACAAACTCAACTGGCCCGATGGTTTTTGGCTTCTTCACGTCCTTGGCCCGAGGATGCGCCCAGTGCCGCCTAACGACTCGGTTAACGCGGCGGCGGCCGAGAACCATTGCCTTAAAAACCGACGCGATCCGCCGCTCGCGTTCAACCGTTTGTTCGGCCCGTTGCGCTCATCGAGCCTTTGCTCCCTTGTTGACGAGTTCCACAAGATCGTCGCTAGTCAAAACGCGATTTCTGCCGTCAACGAATGCATTTTCGACATCACCTATAGTTATCGCAAGATCAGCCCGCTTGAGCGCGATGTACGCGTCTATCAAGAGCGTTGGCGGATTGCCACGCAGTCTCATCCCAAGGATGTGGAACACCGACACTGGTGCTCCGTGCAAAAACGCTCGCAACCACGGACGCAGAACTAGAAAGAACACAAAAACAACGACCAGAGCAGGGAAGACCAACATCGCCAGGAAAAAAACGAACAAGAAGGTCTCTTGCGTGACGTCCATACTCCAGCCTTCCTTTTCTGCCGAACAGTTAAGTGGGCCGCATGCGGCCTAATTCGGAATGGCCATCAACACTCATTGACTCAACAGCATCGCAAGGTCTAATTGCTGAAGGCGGTTGTCAAGCACTGGCGGGCGTCTCAATGCCGCCATCGTGCGGGAAATAGGCCGCAGGCCGCCGAAACAAAGAAAGGCTGAATGCAGCCTATCTCCGATTTAGACAACGTGCGGCCTCACTCGTCCACTGCAGGTTCCATCCAGATCGATTCCGTAGATTCGCAGAAGCCGGGCGACGGTCGCGGCCACCTCCGAGTCAATCTGAGCAGCCTCCATAACTCCGACGTCGGCCAAAAGCGTGGCCAATTCTCGCAAGTGTGATTGGTCAAGACGTGGGTCGAAGATCAGCAGCAAGCGGCGTTCGACGAGGTCGCTCAGCGTGCGGACCCACTCGTGGCGGATAATCTCCACGACGCTGGTATTGGTGAAGAGTTCCGAAGTCTTCGGGACTTCGAAACTCTGTCGGCTGTCGTCGCCTCCCGGGCCATGAATCGGTCGCTCGCGCGAACTGGCGAGGCGGGGCATTCGCAGGCGTGCGAGCCCTCGATCCACGACTTCTTCGCCGAGCGCTCGGCAGGTGGTCAGTTTGCCACCGACGAGCGTCAGGATGGGGATCGGGCCGTGCGTGTTCTCGTCAATCCAGTGACCGCGTGGGATGGAGCCGGGGGAGTCAGCTGGGCCGAAGGGGAGCGGGCGCACGCCGGAATAGCTCATGACGACGTCTTCACGAGTCAGCCGCGCGGAAGGAACGACCTCGTTGACCAAATTAAGCAGGTAGTCGATCTCGCGCGATTCAGCGACGGCGGTTTCC
>VGZH01000207.1 GCA_016872645.1 Planctomycetota bacterium
CAGACGACGGCAGCGGCTCGCGAGGTCTTCGCGATCCTCCGCCAAGCGATCGAGAGCGGCAACGCCGAGTCGTTCCTCGAATGCCCCCGCCAGCAAGATGCGTTTCGGCGACTGGTGCGATAGGCTGGGCGAAAATGCCGAACGTCCAAATCCGAAGATTCAGAATTGGATTTGGACATTGGGATTTGGCCATTGCTTGGTCATTGAGATTTGGAAATTGGAGCTTCCCCCCGTGCCAGAATCACAACTCTCATTGGACGCTGGACTCGAATGGCCCGACTTCTTGGCGATCGCATTTTATTTCGCGCTGACGTTCGGCATCGCGGTGTGGTTCGGCCGCAAGCAAAAGGACGTCGATGACTTCTTCGTCGGCGGGCGGCGGATGCCCTGGTTCGCGGTCGGGCTGAGCATTCTCGCGACGCTGTTCTCGACCTTGTCGTACTTGGGAATGCCGGGCGAGATGATCAAAAACGGCATGGGAGTCTTCCTGGGGATTCTAGCGGCACCACTGAGCATGGCAGTGATCATGCTGCTATGGATTCCGTTCTTCATGCGGCTGCAGCTGACCAGCGCCTACGAGTACCTCGAATTGCGATTCAGTTACCCGGTGCGGTTGATCGGCGCGGCGTTGTTCGTGCTGCTGCGGCTGGGTTGGATGAGCATGGTGATCTTCGCGGCGTCGATGGCGCTCGATCGAGTCAAAGGCCCGGATATTCTCTGGCTTCCGGGTGAGGACATCTATTGGTGGATCGGCCTGGTCGGAATCATTGCCGCCATCTACACGGCGGTGGGGGGCATTCAAGCGATGATTTGGACCGACGTCTTGCAGTGCCTGCTGCTGCTGGCCGGAGTGTTGCTGGCGATCGGCTACGTCGCCACCGTGGATGGAACTGGTCCCGTCGATTGGTGGAAGACTGCCGCGAACACGGAAGGGCGAAACAATCTTCCACCGCTGTTCAGCTGGGACATCACCGTTCGCACGACGATCGTTTTTGCGTTGATCAATCACTTCTTTTGGAACATCTGCACGCACGGATCCGATCAGGTCGTGCTGCAACGGTACTTCTCGGTGTCGTCGTTGAAGAACGCTCGGAAGAGTTACTTCGTGAACTTCCTCGTCGATCTGACGATGGCCTCGCTGCTGTCGCTGTGCGGGTTGGCGTTGTTGGCGTTCTACTTGAAGCATGCGGATCAAGTTCCCGGCGGACTGACTGCGGTCAAAGGAGCCGACAAGCTCTTCCCGCATTTTTTGGGCAACCAGCTTCCGGCCGGTTTCGCGGGGCTGATTATCTCGGCGTTCCTGTGCGATGCGATTCAAACGCTGGAGTCCGGCGTCAACGCGATCACGGCGGTGGCCGCGAATGACATCGTGCCTCGTTTGCGGCGAGGCCGGCCTCGCATCATGAGCGACCTGGCGTTTGCTCGCGTGATGAGCATCCTCATCACGATGGCGGTCACGGCGAACGCGTACTTCGTGGCGAACCGAGTGCAGGCGATCGGCGAGACAATCGTCGGCATGATGCCCAAGTTCTTCAACATGTTCGTCGGGCCGCTGGCGTCGCTGTTCATCATCGGGATGTTCTTCCGCCGCTGCACCGCGCGATCGGCGATCCCGGCCGTGCTGTGTGGCTTCGCTGTTTCCATTTGTTGGAGCTGGTGGCCGGAGATTCGTGGCGTTCCCAAAGAGCAGGCTCCGTCATTCCTCCTGGCCATTGCCGCCCCCTGCTTGACGAGCTTGTCGATCGCCTGGATCTTGGGATGGGTTGTTGAGCGCGGCGGAGCACACTCCGGCCTCAAATTCACCTGGCGTGAGATTGTGAGCCAAGAGGAAATGAAATCCGAATCCTAACCGACCGGCAGCCGATCGGCCGAAAACAACTCGAGAGATATTTTCATGTCACACAAAGACGACTACGACCGCAACGGTTTCGTCATCGTTCGCCAACTGTTATCCGTCGCTGAGCTTGCCGAACTGCGTCGAGAACTCGACCGCTATATTCGCGATGTCGTGCCGACGCTGGCGGACGCCGACGCCTTCTTTGATGACAAGTCGCGGCCGGAGACGCTCAAGCAGATGCAGCACATGCAGAAGG
>VGZH01000208.1 GCA_016872645.1 Planctomycetota bacterium
GGATCAACGTGGCATCGCGCTGCAAAAGTTGCAGAACTACACCAATGAAGAAATCGCGGCCGAGTCTGACTGCGTCCCGCGCACGATCGAACGCAAGCTGCAACTGATTCGCAAGGCGTGGTCCGAACTGATCGAGACGGATTGAACCTGGAGTGGTATTGGAGTGACGTCATGTCCGCCGAGAACAACCAAGACCAATCGCCGCGTCGCGACGTAGCGTCCGACCCATTCGCTCGCGAATGGCTCAATGAGATTGCCGATCGCTTTGAAGCCGATTGGAGGAAAGTACGCGAAGGTGCCTCGCCGCCGCGTTTGGAAGACTTCGTTGCGGAGCTGGGCGATCCGCGCGCGGCAGCCCTGCTTTGTGAATTGATTGGACTCGACATCGACTATCGGCGGCTGCGCGGTGAGGTTCCGAAACCGGAGGACTATCTCGGCCGCTTCCCGTCCCTTGACCCGGCGTGGCTGAAGAGCGAGTTGGCGCTACCGGGAGACGCAGAGCTTGCTGACGATCCCGCGATCCCACAATCGCGTGTGCGTCGCATCCGTTGTCCGCACTGCCAGAGTCCGATTCAGTTGGTCGATGAGCGGCCGGACGAAGTGTTGTGTCCGTCGTGCGGCAGTTCGTTCCGATTGCGCGATTCGCGAATGACGAGCACCGTCGCGCACATGCGGCAGATCGGGAAGTTTCAGTTGATCGAACGGCTGGGAGTCGGTGCGTTCGGCGAGGTGTGGAAGGCGAAAGACACTCAGCTCGACAAGACCATCGCGTTGAAGATGCCACACGCCGGCTCGCTGGAATCGGAGCACGATCGGCAGCGGTTTCTGCGCGAAGCGCGAGCCGCCGCGCAACTGCGACATCCCGGCATCGTCGCCGTTCACGAAGTCGCCGAACTGGAAACCGCCACAGGAAAAGTTCCGGCCATCGTTTCCGACTACGTGGACGGAGTCACATTACGCGACCTGCTGCAATCTCGCCGCCTGACCTTCCGCGAGTCCGCCGAACTGATCGCTCAATTGGCCGAGTCGCTCGATCACGCCCACGCGCTGGGCATCTTCCACCGCGACGTCAAACCGGCCAACGTCATCATCGAATACCCCATCGGACTCGGCCTGAGCGCCCCGCTGGACGCGGACAGTTCTTCTCAGGGGTCGAAGGTTGATGGTGAAGGGTTGAGGGCAACGCATTCCCTGCCTGACTCTCAACCCTCAACTCTCAATCCTCGATCTTCCCGTCCCCGTCCCATGATCCTCGACTTCGGTCTGGCATTGCGGGACGAAGCGGAAGCGACGATGACGGTCGATGGTCAAATCCTCGGCACGCCTGCGTACATGAGCCCCGAACAAGCCGCTGGCAAAAGCCACCACGTCGATGCCCGCAGCGACGTCTGGAGCCTGGGCGTGATGCTCTACGAACTCCTCACCGGCGAGCTGCCGTTCCGAGGCTCCAAAGTCGCCATCGCCAAACAAATCCTGTACGACGAGCCACGCACCCCGCGTCTCGTCCACGAAAAAATCCCACGCGACCTGGAAACGCTGACGCTCAAGTGCCTGGACAAATCCCCCGCGCGCCGCTTCCCGACCGGTGCCGACCTCGCCCAAGAACTCCGCCGCTACTTGAACGGCGAACCGATCCACTCCCGCCCCATCACTCGCACCGAACGTGTGTGGCGGTGGTGCCACCGCAATCCCGCGGTGGCCTCCTTGAGCGCGACGGTCGTCCTCGTCTTGCTGATCGGCATGGCGGTCTCGTGGTTCTTCGCCAGCCAGTCCTCGCAGCGTGCCAACGATCTCGCGAACAAGCAGGGTGAGTTATTGAAGAAGCAGGGCGAGTTGACCGAAGAGACGAAACGCGCGAATCGAAATCTGTATGTCGCCGACATGAACCTGACGCAACTGAACTGGGAAAACAACCTTGTCGGCTCGGTGCTCGATCGTCTGGAGCGACATCGTCCGAAACTCGATGCGACGCCGAAGAGGGACGACGTGC
>VGZH01000209.1 GCA_016872645.1 Planctomycetota bacterium
GTGTTGTCTGTCTCGGTCCAGCCGGCGTCCCATAGCTGTCGTTCCTGATCGTCTCCGGCCAGCGTTGCATAGAACATGATCCCCGTGGCTCCTTCTGCAACGGCGACCCATCCTTGCAGCATGATCTCACCGGGCTCGGGCGTTCGCATGCCAGAACGGTAGCCGTAGTTTGGTGCATCGAGGGACGCGGACTCGATAGTGCCCCATGCCTGGGGCATCATCCACAAGCTGGCGCCGTGCTGCCGGCACGCCCGGTAATAGCTGCTGACCCGTCCACGGTAGTATGGGACCGATCGTCCGGGATTGGACGGACCGCTTTGCGGCGACCAGAAGTAGGGATAGAAGTCGTGCGTTACGACTAACGGCCGATTCGTTTCCAGGTCGGCGATTGCTGCATCCAGGCTGTTGTGCAGCACGGTCGGTGGCTGGTCGGGAGTCAATCGCCGCACCAGAGCGTAATACTCTTTCAGCTCCCGCGACATTACCGCGTCGATTTCCTCCGTGAGACTCCAGGCCGCCAGCCCCCGGCGATCCGCGAACCGTGGGATGGTCTTTTCCGCAGCTGGCAGCGTCACGCCTACAAGTGACTGCCGCCGCGCTTCCGCCGTCGACAGCTTCTCTGCATACAAACTGGCTTCTCCGCCCCCTTGGTAAATCAGGCGAATCCCTCTCGCCTCGGCGAGTGGAAGAACTCGTTCCAACCCGTCGAGCGTTCCGTTGGAAACATAAACCGCATTCATGTTCAACCGCTTCATCTGGTCGAAGAGCCAGACGCACTCCTGATCAGTTCGCCCGCAAACGCCGTCGTAAACTCCCATGGGAAACCATTCCTGAATCGGTGGCTTTTTGCGCGATGGCGAACCTGGAATCGCTGGCTTATTGGGGGAGACGTAGCTGGCAACGTGCTTGGGCAATGATGCCTGAGCCGCTGGCTTGTCTTCGTGCCAGAAACAAAGGCTGTCGACATCGTAGATGCACGGTTCATCCGGACGACTAAAACCGGGCTGGGCGACCCAGTAGATATTCAGGGCGACCACGCGGTCGCGACGAAATTCACTGATGTCAAACGACTGAAAGCTCCAGTCGTTTCCGGGGTTCGGACGCACATATTGATAATGCGTGTCGTGGTTCTTGATGCCAAGCAGTATGGCTCGCATCGGGGCAGTGCGAATCGCGCGGGTCGCAATTCCCACCCGGTTGTGTTTCGTGAGATCCAAGTTCGGCAGGTTCCGATTCAGCCCGAATTCCTGACCATTGGCTGGAAACGTGGCTCGAGCGAATTCGCGGCCTGTGAACGGGAGGCCAACAACCCGGGAGCCTGCAATCGCTTCACAGCCGCTCCATTGCAACTCCCCCTCGAAATCGTCCCACAGGCGATCCCGAGCCGGTCGGTCCTCCCAGGACACCTGGACTCGGACCTGGTGCGAACTGTCGGCGTCGTCGCTCAACTGGAATCGATTCTCTCCCGTGTTCAGCAACGGCAGTTCGATCTGGCTGGTATCGAGGTCCGCTTCAAACAGGGTGTAGTACAGATCAACGGGAGTGCCCCGAGGCGCTTCAGCCGAGAGTTCAAGAAACACTCTGTCGTGATCGAGTCCGGCAAACTCGATCGGGAATTGCGGCACTGGTTCCCCATGTCCCACCACCTTCTCCGCGATGAGCATCTTCCGCTCGATGTCCGAAAACAATCGCACCCGCACTTTGACAGGATCTCGGCCCAGGGCATCGCAGTTGGACCAGACGCGGAACTTCCGAATTCGAATTGTGGACGGAAACGCCACGCGATACACAGCGGGTGTGGGCTCCACATGGAAAAGCCGCATCAGGTTCATGTCTCCCCCCACGCGCATGACGCGATTCAATGGGTCGAACCGCCACTTGTCGTATTCGACCAGCGTACGGGGATCGATGCGGCGACCGTTCTCGAATTGTGGTTCGCGAAAGATGTCGAATCCGG
>VGZH01000210.1 GCA_016872645.1 Planctomycetota bacterium
AAGGCATCTCCTGCGATGTAGTACGGTTCCAGCATTTGGATTTCGCGACCGATCCGCATTATGGGATCCCATGTATCCGGAAACTTCAGCAGAGATTTCAGGCTGAGATTGAACCAATACAGAGACGTGATCCGCGTCGACAGAGCATGCATCGCCTGAGAGCGAAGTTCGTCCGGGGTCGGTGAACGCCGTTTGCGAGAATTGAAAAGGAAGCCACCGCCCCAGCCGTCGTGCGCCCCCTGCGACCAATAGGCAACAGGCATCGGCCGATTCAATTCGCGAAGAGAACGACACATGTCCCCGATGGTTTCGAGCGGAGCACCCCAGCTGATCTGTTTGCCATCCCAGCGATCATACGCCCTCCAGGAATCGGCGGCCGGCGCGACGACTCGGTACGCATCGTAATGGGGATAGTCGGACAGGCCGGCATAGTATCGCCAGACGCGTTCTTCAGAATGTGTGACACTCGTCGCCAGTCGACTCGTCCGATACGGCAGCAACTTCTCGAAAACTTCCTGGGGAGCCACCGGCCGACCGCCGCCATACTGCGGCTCACCAAGAAACTCGACCGCATGAATCTTCGGCAGCCAGGAATCCGTATCCCATGCTTCCAGAGGCCACATTCGATTGAAGAGCTTCATCGGATAACGGGCATACAAATCCGGATCGTCCGTGTAACCGGGAACATTCTGGATCTGTCCGCAGTTCACATGCAATCGCGTCAACAGTTTCAGGTACGGTTCGTGCCTCAGATGATCGGCAGTCCAGCCGCCGCTGATATCGAAATGCTCCGTCTTGATCCGCACGCGTTCCCACAGCGTTCCTGAATCACCCTTGAGTTCAATGGCGGCGTATGTCAACGGCAGTGGAGCTTTTGCAATAACTCGAACGAAACCCCTGTCACCCGCAGGAATCTGCACATCGACTGGGATCGGATCTGCAGCAAACAGCGTTTGCCACGTCGCTCCGTTTTTCGGAAGCCAGAGACGGACTGATGACAGCCTGAGTGGACGATCTGAATTGTTGACAATGTGAACGATCATCTCGTGCGGCTGGAGTTCTCCGGGCCTGCCGGGGAAAGTGATGTTCGAAATCCACTGCTGAGGAGCTTCGATGGCAACACGAGTTTTCGGCAGCCCGTCGCCTTCCACCTCGAGAGCGTTTCCGACGCCCCAGCGGGACGACTTGCCATTCCAGGTCCAGACGCTGAGCGAATCCTCCGCTCCCTGAACAGCAGTATTCAGATCATGCCACGCCCAGTCGCGGCTCGCCAGAAGTTCTTCAGGTCGCTTCCCATCGAACAATCGAGGCAACGCCGCTCCCTTCACAAACAACTGGACCTTGGCCCCCATTTCAGGATCACGCGGTCGTCGATACTTCATCGATTCGGCAATCACATGCGGAGTCACAGTCACTCCCCGCACCTCTGCAGCCTCCGAGGGACTGCCTGCACAGAGTCCGATCCCGATTAGGACGATCCGATGCAAAACTGACCGCCACGACATGTGATGATTCCCCGACTCCTAAAGCAAATGCACGATATCGACTCCGAACGGCTCAGGCGAATGGTCTCGCCTGCACTGAGTTGCCGCCAGTTTCAGATCCAGGTGTTAAGAGAGCTGGGCGGGTTTGAGTTTGTGGTTCTGTGGTTGGGGATCAGGACGTGCGCGGTGCCCGACGGAGCGCAGGCGACGGTGGTCGTAGTCCAATCGCCGGCTTCCAGAGCCTGCGTCACAAATTTATCACGAGCCTTGCTGCTGGCGGAGTGCATCCAAGGTCGCGCAGCAACTCGCTCGGCACTCCACCATCACACTGACGATGGAT
>VGZH01000211.1 GCA_016872645.1 Planctomycetota bacterium
GAGGCGGCGGGCCAAATCGGCGACACGCTCCGCATGGAAACGGCGAATCTTGACCGCGAATTCCATGCTGTCCGGTGCCTCGGCCGAGTGCCCAATCGCATGGCCGTCCTTGAGGACGCCCAGTTCCTTCCACGTGTGATACGCGCCGATGCCACCCGCCGCGTCGATCGTCACCACGTTCGTGAGCCCTGACGCGAGTGAAGCCGCGGCGATCGCACACTGAGCCTCGAACCGCTGCGTCGTCCGTTGGGTCTCGAACTTGTCGATCACCGGCACATTGGCCTGCAGCCGGTCGCGGATGTCGTTAATGCGATCCTGCCGGGTACGCATCTGCTCGAAGGTGTCCAGGTAGACGTCGAGCTTCTCGCGGTCCATCGAGGGCAGAATTTCCTGGACTCGCTTGATGTCGGAGCGGCACCAGTCCAGCAGCTTGTTCCGGGCCTGGAACTGACGCTTCGCATCCCCTTCCGCAACGCTGCCGAACAGCATGCGGAAGGCGAGATCGGGCTGGCAGATCATCGGGGTCGGTCGACGGGGGCCGCTGGCCGAAACGGAGTTCACAAATGCAGCGTCTGACGAAGGGGGCACGCCCAGCCCGAGCACAGGAATGATGTTCGGTTGGGCCGCGGCGATGGCGTGGTCGACGGTTTGCCCGGCGACGCCGCGCCGCCAGTGGAAGCAGCCCAGCCCGCCGTAGCCCTTGCCGTGATCGCCGCCGCCGGAAATCTTGTGCGAGAGCTTTTGGATGAGCCCCAGCCGATTCTTGAACGGCGTCAGCGGTTGGATGGCTTCATGCAATTCCAAATCCGCGAGCCGCAGGTCGACGAGCTTCCCGGACGACTTTGCGTCCACTCCCTTGGGCTGCACGTGGTACGGATACAGCCCGTTGCTTTCCATAAAGAAGACGACTCGCTTAGGCGGAGCCTCGCCGCGGGCCTCGGCCGCCAGGGCGTTCAGAAACGGCTGGAGCACCACGGCCCCGGCACCGAGCGAGATGCCCTTGAGTACGGTTCGGCGGTCGAGTTGATCGGGCGTCAGCATTTTCAGGCCGTTGGCGTTCATGGGGATTCCTGCGTTTGGCAGTTGGGACGTTTGATTGTGCTGCAACCAATACCTTGCTCAATCTTGGCTTTGAAATTTCGAAGGCAGGGCGATTTTCTCATTCGCGCGGAGACGCGCCGCATGCGCCTCGGAAAGTTCCGTCAATCCGGTGAGCCGAATCGGACGACTGCCTTTGTACTCCGCGAATAACTGCACCACTTCATCGGAGAGGGTCTGGACCTTGGACAAGTTGAGGAAGCCATCGTTCGACTTCAGCATCGTGGTCGTCAACGGCACGGAGGTCAGTTTCGTCAGTCCGTTGAGGAGCATCGTCTGGCCGTGGTGGGATAGCGCCTCGGCGGCTTCGTCGGAAATCTCCGTCAGGCCGAAGAGCGTGAGTTTGCTGCGGTGCTTCGCCAGTTCGATGGCGACTTCTCGCGAAAGGGTGCGAAGCCCATTGAGCGTGAGCTTGCCGCGTTTCTGGGCGAGTTCCCGGGCCACTTCCACGGATATCTCTGTCAAGGCATCAAGGGCGAGCATCCCTTTCGCACGCGTTGCCAGCGCTCTGGCGACTTCCGGCGTGATGGTTGTCAGGCCAAGCGAGAGCGTAACTTTTGTTTGAACTATTTCCTTGGCAACCTCAGGCGTAATTGTCT
>VGZH01000212.1 GCA_016872645.1 Planctomycetota bacterium
ATCCCCAGCCGAATAATGTTGGCCGAGGGATTCTCTGACGCGAACTTCGCGACACGGCGACCGATTTCCGGGAAGAGGTATCCCGCTTTGAGCTTCAGATAATTGTCGTTGATGCGAGCCATGATGCGTTGCTTGTGAATGCGAGGAACGAAACCACCAGCCGGTCAAAATCCGACCAACTCAAACGAACGGCGAGTTTAGAGGTGCCCAATCGCCGCGACAATCAACCTCCGTCACACGACTTTGCCCTGCTCCGCGAGATCACTACAGTCCCGCCGTTCATCGACTCTGACCTCGGATACGATCATGTTTGGCCAGCAAATTGCGCCGACCGATTACGACTTGCGCTTCCGCTGTTTCGGCTTCCCGGTCCGCGTGCATCCGATGTTTTGGCTGACGTCGGCGATCGTGATTTGGAACGTGTCGGATCGGCTCGATCTCAAGTTCGTCGGAGTTCTTGCCGTCTTCATTTCAGTTGTGTTTCACGAATTGGGACACGCCTTCGCGATCCGTCACTACGGCGGCCGCTCCGAGATCGTGCTGCAATTCTTCGGCGGCTATGCGACCTGTAACGTGAACCCGTCTCGGATGGGGAACATCATCATCGCGGCCGCTGGCCCAGCAGCGGGGTTTCTGTTGTGGGGTGTGCTGGAGTTGCTCGTGCGACAGTTTCCGTCGCAGATCAGATCGGCACACTTCTACCTGCAGACCTTGCTCGGGGTGCTGCTCTGGGCCAACTGGTCCTGGAGCCTGCTGAATTTGATTCCTGTCTGGCCGCTGGACGGAGGCAGGATCTCGCACCTCGTCATAGGCTGGTTCCGAGCATTCGATGCGTGGGAACTGGCGCTCAAGCTTTCAATCGCGGTCTGCGCCGGAATGGTTGCCTGGTGCGCGTTCGAATACGCGCAGCGCGGAGATGGCGACCGCTTTCTGATGATCATGTTCGTCATACTCGGCTTCCAGAATTTTCAGCTCTTGCAGGCGAGCACTCACAGGCGCTGGTGACTTTTGTAATCCGGAAAAGAACTCCAGTTAGCCACGCTTGCCAGAGCGTGGGTATACAACTTCCGGATCATCCGCGAGGCACGACGTAGTTCAGAGCCACCACATAGTGGCACGCGCTGCCGAGCATCGTGAACAGGTGCCAAATGGCGTGATGAAAGCGTCGCTGGTCATTGAGCAGGAACCAGATGCCCGCCGAGTACGCGACTCCTCCGGCCAGGATCCACGCAACCCCCTCGCCGCCGAGATGCCGAAAGAATTCCGGCAGCAGCTGAACCGGTACCCATCCCATCAATAGATAGAACGACGGAGCCACCGCATGCAGTTTCGTAAGGAACAGTTTCATCATGATCCCCGCCACTGCGAACGCCCACATTGTTGGCAGCGCCGCTGCTCGCCAACCTTCCGTGAGACACGTCATCGCGTAGGGTGTGAAGTTCCCCGCGATCAGCAAGAAGATGCAGATCTGATCGGCCGTCCGAAACCGATGCCGCCAAACTCCACGATGCACGCTGTGCGACAGTGTTGAGGCCGCATACAGCAGCGACAACGTCACCGCGTAGATCACGCAGCCCAAAGTCAGCGAGTCGTTGT
>VGZH01000213.1 GCA_016872645.1 Planctomycetota bacterium
TGACCGTGGCTGTCGCGCGAATCACGGCTCGTGTTGCCAAAGAACTCGACAATCGAGCGGACTTGGCGCAGGCCCAGCTCACGCTCGCGAACTTTCGCGCCAACCTGGTCACATCGGAGGCGAATCTGATTCAGCGTGAAGCCGCGCTGCGCAACATTTTGGGCTGGGCACCCTCCGACGGAATGCGGCTGATCCCGAATTCGCCGCCGAACACCGAACGCTTTCTTCCCGATTGGTCACAGATCAATGAACTCGCGGGGGAACGCCGGCCCGACGTGATCGAACTCAAGCTGATTCTCGAAGCCGACGAGCAGCAGTGGCAAATTGCTCGCAACAATGCGTTACCACAGCTTGATGCCGTCGGCCTGTATCGCTGGAACGGACTCGAAGGGACGATGCCCAGCGGTGCATCAATCTCGTCGAATTCCGGAGCCTTTGCCGACTGGACGCTGGGAGTGAATTTCTCAGTTCCGTTGGGGCTGCGTCAGTCGCGAGCCGCGCTGCGGAGTCGCGAGCTGATCATCGCACGCGATCGCGCCAACCTTCAGCAAGGGTTGCACAACGCCGGCCATCTGCTGGCCACGAGCGTCCGCAGCCTTGACCAGTTCTACGAGCAGTACCTGGCCTTTCGAGACGCTCGGCAGGCGGCGCGAGTCAATTTGGATGCTCAACTTCTGAGATACCGCACCGGGCAGACGATCCTGCTGAACGTCTTGCAAGCCTTGGTCGATTGGGGAAACTCTGTTTCTTCAGAGGCCAACGCACTCACGCAATACAACACGCAACTCGCGACACTCGAGCGTCAGACCGGCACGATTCTCGAAACACATGGCATCGTGTTCTACGAAGAGAAGTGTGGCTGGGTCGGTCCGTTGGGTCACTTTGTCGAAGAGGTCTGCTATCCCAAGGACATGCGGCCGTCTCTGAATGCGGATCGCTATCCAATCTCGGACAAGCCGGCCGAAGAGGCCTTCGACTTGCAACCTCCCACGAATCTGCGTGAACGCTTGAAGAACCTCCCTAATGAGGAGATCCCGTTTCCGCCACTGGAAGACAAGCCGCTCGATGCACCGACCAACAAAGCCCCGCAATCGCCATCGATTCGCCCGAACCCGATTCCCCCCGCGCCAGCACCTTCGAAAGACGAGGCCAAGAAGTCTGCCTCCGAACGAACTTCCGCGCCCGAGCGAACGGTCGTGCAACAGGCGAAGTCCTGGTTCGGCCGCCGTCGCTCGACCGAATAGCACGGCGAAAACTTCAATCGAGCCCGCTTGAGACTCACCCCTGGCTTCCGCCCGCTTCGCGGATGCCCCCGATTTGCGCCCCGATTGCATCCGGGTTCGTCCGTGACGCCCCGATTGTCAGTCGATAGAAACATCGTTCGCAACACGGCCAAATTGCGAGTCGCGGACGTCCGGTTCAGAATGACAAGACCATGCTTCAACGAGCTGCAAGACCGTTCGACAAACACGCTGCAAGTTTCCCGTGGACGATCCTGGCTGCGGTCTTGTTGAAGTTTAGTGAG